>JBDHHA010000209.1:0-5296 GCA_039589615.1 Gemmatimonadota bacterium | reverse complement strand
CCAGAGGACTTTCACCTCCAAGTCACTTCCCGGTCCGCTTTCGCTCGCCGGTTGAAAGCGCCAGTCATGGCGCTGCGCGCCATGCCCGGCGCACCGCAAGAAAGCCCCGACCGCCTCAGGCGACCGGGGCTTCATGATGGAGACGACGCGACGACTCGGGTCTGATGAGTTCTGGCCCCCAGATGACAATTTCTTCAAACTCACGGGCAAACGCACAGAAGACCAGCAAACGCACTTTCTACAATAGCTTACGATGGTTCTTCTATAACTCGATCCTGGCTCTACGTCACCATTTACTTTCGGTGGACCAGTACACCCGTTTGACAGCTTCCGCACGTGGCGAGAAAGCACCGACCCGAAATTCTCAAACTCGCTGACGTACTTCACCCCCACTGGAAAGCTGAGACTAGCTTGTGTGCGGCTCTAGCTGGGCAAGGCGCCGTACGGCTTCTCGAGGAACGTCTCCAGCACGATGGTCGTCTCGATCGCACCGACCGATTCGATCATTCCGATCTCGTCAAGAACCTTTGTCAGATCACCCGTGTCCGCGACACGCACTTTCAGCAGAAAGCAGTCCTTCCCGGCTACCCGATGCACTTCCTCCACGCTCGACACCCGGGCCAGCCGGGAGCCCGTCTTCCCGGTCGTCACGGGCTTCGTCTCCTCTACAGCCACGAATGCCAGCAGTTTGGAACCGAGCGCCCGTGGATCGAGGCGGACCGTGTAGCCCAGAATTACACCCCGCTCGTGCAGCTTGCGCAGCCGCTCGAAGACCGCGGTTGGCGTCAATCCCACCAACCGGGCGACCTCGGCCTTCGACTTGCTTCCGTCCGCCAGCAGGATGCGAAGGATTTTGCGGTCAGTATCGTCTAGGTGTTGGATAAGCCCCTCCCGCTCAGGTCCCAACAGGCTGTCCGTGAATGAATCCTGAGATCGCATGGTAGTAGAAAGTGGGGTTCGTCGCGGCCGGGAAGTGATCACTGTCCGGCACACTCACGACGGGGATTCCTGCTGCGACCAGGCGCGGTAGATATGATAGATGCGAGTTGAGTTGACCATGAATGAAAAGCTTGGGGATCGGCAGTCCCACGAACTGGTCGAATAGTGGATAGCCCTCCGAGTAGTCCACAATTGACCGGCAGTAGTCGAAGTAGGCCCTGTCAGCGATATTCTGCCGGAAATTCTCTGCGAACTCTGCGAAACCGGGCTTCGCGGAAGCGGTCAATCGTTCGTGTAGCTCAAGGAAGAACCTATCTTCGTCTCCAAGGAACCTTCGGCGGAACACGTCGCGACTCTGGATTTCGCAGTCTTCGGGTGCGAGGTTGCCCTCGACGTTTACAAAACGCGAGACCAGGTCGCCGTGGCGGCAGGCGAACTGCAGCGCCGTTAGGCCCCCAAGACTCTGGCCGATTAGGGTGAGGTCCTGGAATCCGAGCATCGTGACGAGCTTGAACGTAACGGCGATAAGATCATCTATTCCGAGTGGAATCTCGGGAAAGTATGCCGAGCTTGACCCACACCCTGGAAAATCGATACCCAGGAGCGTGAGCTCCTGCAACTCCGGGACCTTCGTGGCGCTGAGGAAGTCCTCTTTTGCCGAACCGAGTCCGTGGAAGTACACGACGGTCTGAGTTGACCCGGGTCGAACGAAATAGCCGATATCGTAGGTTCTGCCTCGATGGTCAACCGGCCTGCTATCAAAAACCGTATCCGCCATGGTTTGTCTCCTTCGTCGGACGCAGGGGCGCACCTCAAGTCTCTTTGAGTTGTTGCCCTACACGAGATTCAGGAGGTCGACCGTACGCTCGCCCTCCTGCAGCCGGCAATGTAATTGTTCCTCGAACTCGTGGCGTCGGCACGCATCGGCAAGAATGGCATCGACGTCGTCCCGCTTTACCGTCACTACGCCGTCAGGGTCGCCCACAATCAGGTCGCCGGGATTGATTGTGCAATCCCCGATCCGAATCTGCTGCCCCATCGAACCGGAGAGTTGCGCGCATTTGGACGTTCCGAGGATGCATCGTCCGGTCGCAAAGATCGGGAAGCCCTGCTGCTCCAGCTCCCGTCCGTCGCGAACGCATCCGTCGAGGACTAGCCCTCCGAGCGAACGACTGATTGCGGCGCGGTTGAGCACATCGCCCCAGTACCCAGCCTCTGGCGAGTTACCGGTACTCGCGACCAGCACATCGCCGGGGGACGCCTTGTAGATCGCTCGATGTAGCCAGAGGTTGTCGCCGGGCGAGCAGGTGACCGTGAACGCAGGCCCGCTGAGCCTGCCGCCATAAATCTGTTGAATCGCCGTCGGGAGCGCTCCCACTCGGCCTGCAGCGTCACAGAGCGTCGCAGCTCCTAACTTCGCGGCCTGCGCGAAGAGTTTTAGGTTCTCCACGCCGCTCATTGACGCGTCTGTGGTGCTTGGGCTGCAGTATTCCGCCCGGGGCGGGCTGAACACATCAAGAATGAGGGCGGCGCTGTCACCGGTTCGGACGCCGTGCGGAACGTTGCCAGGCGTGTGCCAGAAATCGCCTTCGGCGACCAGCGCTTCTTGGCCGTCCTGAATCCTCACGCATTCCCCCATAAGCAGGAATCCCCACTGCTCCTCGGGATGTTGGTGCAAGGCACCCTCAGAATGAGGGTCGATCCGGACGAGAGACAGCATCGACCGTGTGCCGGCGAATATCCGAGTGTTAACACCGTTGGCCAGCTGGAGGGCGACACCCTGTTGGTCGTCATTGAGATTGAAAAGCCAAGCCGGACGCCTCATCTCGGGAACCTCCGTGGCGCGGGTCTATCAGAACAGCTCATGGATCGCTATAGGCGAATCCGCAATAAGAATATCTAATTCATGGCATAACATCAGTAGTATACCATATATCTGTGCAGTATCCAAACTTATTTCGAGTTTATTATATACTATCGACATATTCTTTGCGCAGCGGCAACGCTGGCCTGCGGGGATTGTTCGCATGTACGATCCAGATGCCCGGTGGCAAGAGAGGCCGACGGAGGGTGGGAGGACACAGGAATGACCATCGCGCCAATTCCGTAAACTACTGATTATAAATAGCTTATTCTGGCTGAGGCGGCGGGAGTCAAACCCGATCACCTGCCTTTGGCCAACTGGTTGATGGCACGCTACCTTCGTTCCAACTGCCTGATAACTAGTCGCCTTCTCCCGTGAATCGAGTCCTCAGGAGTCCCCTCCCACCCCCCTGGAGCCGACCCCAGTCGTGGAGACTTTTGGAGGCGGCTACACCCTCCTGCGTATTTCGGAGGATCGTGAACGCCCATTTCGGTTGATGGTGAACACCGATTTCGGAGGAAGGTGAACAGCGATTTCGGGATGGTGAACACTCATTTCGGTCAATGTGAACACCGATTCCGCTCATCGTGAACGCTGATCGGTAGCGCCGCGGGGCACAGTAGGGCCTCCACAAAGGAGGACCTGCTCGATGCCAGCGAAGAGGCTACCGATGAGGTATTTGAGAGAGATCCTGAGGCTCCGCCACGCCGGGGGCCTGTCGCAGCGGGCGATCGCCCGCTCCCTGTCGATCGGAGTGGGGACGGTCTGCGCGTGTCTCGGCCAGGCGGCGCAGGCGGGCTTGGGCTGGCCGTTGCCCGCCGAGCTCGATGATGGACGGCTGGAGGCGCTGCTGCCGGCGGGCTCTTCCCGTGTAATCCGCTCCAGGCGACCGCTTCCCGATTTGGCCCGCATCCACACGGAGCTCCGGCGACCCGGCGTGACCCTGCAGCTCCTGTGGGTCGAGTATCTTCGGGATCACCCGGACGGGTACCGCTACACCCAGTTCTGCGAGCACTACCACCGCTTCGCCCGCAAGCTGTCGCCCCCGATGCGCCAGGTGCATCGGGCCGGAGAGAAGACCTTCATCGACTTCGCCGGGCAGAAGCCGTGGATCGTTGATCGCAGGACGGGCGAGGCCGTCGCGGGGGAGTTGTTCGTCGGAGTCCTGGGGGCGAGCAGCTACACCTACGCCGAGGCCACCCCGAGCCAGGAACTGCCGCACTGGATCGGGGCGCACGTGCGGATGTTCGAGTTTTTCGAGGGCGTCTCGGCGATCCTCGTTCCGGATTGCCTGAAGGGTGCCGTAACGCGCCCCTGCCGCTACGAGCCTGTCCTCAACCGCACTTATCATGATCTGGCGACCCACTACGGGACAGCCGTCATTCCGGCGCGGCCCGGCCATCCCCGCGACAAGCCGAAGGTCGAGGCGGGTGTTCTGGTGACCGAGCGCTGGATCCTCGCCGCGCTGCGCAACATCACCTTCTTCAGTTTCGCCGAGATGAACGTGGCGATCCGCGAGCTGCTGGACGCGATCAACGCCCGCCCGATGAAGCACCTCGGGGCCTCTCGCCGGGAGTTGTTCGAGCGACTGGACCGCCCGGCCCTCCGGCCCCTGCCCCCGAACCGCTACGAGATGGCCGCGTGGAAGGACTGTGCCGTGAACATCGACTACCACATCGAGGTCGCGCACAACTACTACTCCGTCCCTTACCAGCTCGTCGGAGAGCGTGTCGAGGCGAGGATGACGGCGACGACGGTGGAGGTGTTGTTCCGTTCCCGCCGTATCGCTTCGCATGCCCGCAGCTCGGGCCGGGGTCAGTACGCGACCCGCCCCGAGCACATGCCCCACGCGCACCGCGCCCACGCCGAGTGGACTCCCTCGCGCCTGATCGCCTGGGCGGAGAAGACAGGCCCCGCCACCGGGCGCATCGTCGCGGAGATCCTCAGGAGCCGCCCCCATCCCGAGCAGGGCTACCGATCCTGCCTGGGGATCATGCGCCTGGCGGCGCGTTACGGCGCCGCACGCACGGAGGCCGCCTGTGCGCGCGCCGAGCGGCTGCGCGCGGCGAGCTACAAGACGGTCAAGAACATCCTCGGCGCCGGCGTCGAGACCCTGCCCCTCGACGCCTCGTCCGAGGCCACCCTGCCCCTCCACGACAACATCCGCGGAGCGGGCTACTACCGCAAGGAGGACCCGTGTTGACCCAGGCGACGATCGACAAGATGCACGCCATGAAGATGGCCTCCCTCGCCGACACCTTCGAGCGACAAATCCGTGCACCGGAACTGGCTCACCTGAGCTTCGAGGAGCGGGTCGGGATGATGATCGATGCCGAGTACGACGCGCGCGAGCAACGCCGGCTGACCCGCCGGCTGCAGTGGGCGCGGCTGCGGCACCAGGCGAGCCTCGAGGATGTCGACTGGCGCGCCCCGCGCGGGCTCGACCGCCAGGTCGTGCTCTCGCTCGGGCGGTGCGCGTGGATCCGCGAGCGA
>JBDHHA010000208.1:0-5365 GCA_039589615.1 Gemmatimonadota bacterium | reverse complement strand
GCCGCGGGATTTGGTCCCCCACTGCAAGATCACGAGCACCGCCGAGGCCCTGCTCAAGTCGGCCATGACCCGCCTGAGGTTGTCGGCCCGGGCCTACCACCGGGTCTTGAAGATTGCCCGCACGGTGGCCGACCTCGAGGGGTTGGCCAGAATCGAAACGCACCACGTGAGCGAGGCCGTGCAGTACAGGAGGCTGGACCGGCGGCCGTGAGAGGCGGAGTTGGATGCCATCGCTCCTGGCGGGCCCTACCCAGTGGCAAGCCCGACGCCCAACGCATCTACGCGAACATCGCGATTGAGGCGGCTCTGACGATCCGCATGGTCGCCGCCTTACGTAGGCGAATAGTCTGTGTGCTGCCAGACGGATCTCAAGCAGATCCCTCTGCGATGGCCTCGTGCGGTGTGGCTCATCCCGGTTGACGGGGCGTTGGTGCATGGCTCCGGGCTTCGCCACATGCTGGTGGTGAAGCCCCCCGACCCGGAGTCACCACCGATGCAGTACCCGAAGCGGAGACAGTACAAGTACCGGCGCAAGCGAAGGGTGAAGGACGAGCCGTGAGGGTCCTCATCCCACCTGGACATAACGCCCAGCTGCGTCCAAGGCCGTCGGCCGCACTGAAGGCGATCATCGGCCGAGGCATGAGAAGTCGCACCCTGGCAGGACAACGCGTGGAGGTGCAGCTCGCATGCAGGATTCTCAACACCATGACCCGTCTCGGGATGCCCGACAGCTACCGAGTGGGGTGATTCTCTCTCGGGGAACGGGGAACCTGTCCTCAGCTTCGAGCCATGCACCAACGCCCCTCACACCTGACACCTATCCCCTAAACATCCCGGCGGAGTGGGGTGTGGCGGGGGTCTACTCCGCCCGCAGCGCCTCCACCGGATCCACCCGCGTCGCTCGGCGTGCGGGCACCAGCGCGGCCAAGAGCGCGGCGAGGAGCAGCACGACGGGAACGGCGGCGAAGGTCCAGGGATCCCGCGGCGTGATTCCAAAGAGCAGCGCCTCCAATACGCGCCCCACGACCAGCGAAACGGCCAACCCCGCGGCCAGCCCCAGCACGACGGGGCGAAGCCCGTCCGACACCACCATACGGACGATCTCCTGCGCCCGCGCCCCCAAGGCGACCCGGATGCCGATCTCGCGGATCCGGCGAGACACGAGATACTCCAACACGCCGTACAGCCCGATCGCCGCGAGCATCAGCGCGAGCGCCGCAAACACACTCACCAACAGCATGTAGAAGCCAGTGGGCGCCACTTCCCGGCTCACGGCTTGGGCAACCGTCTCGACGCTTCGGAGGGCGGTGTTCGGATCAAGCGCGCGGACCTCGGCGCGAATCGCCGGCAGCAGGCGTCGGGCGCCGCGCGCGCCCCGAACCGTGACCGTCATGAAGCCCGGCCCGAAATGTCCGTGCGACACGTAGATCTCGGGTACGGGCGCCTGCGTGATGGATTCCGACCGGATGTCACCGACGATTCCCACGATCGTCCAGTAGGGACTCCCGTACCCTTGATCCGTCCTGATGCGGACCCGGCGCCCCAGTGGGTCTTCGGTCGGGAAGTTCTCTCGCACGAACGCCTGGTTGACGACGCCGACCGGAACGGGGCCGGCGTCGTCGGAGGGCTCCAGCGTTCGGCCGCGGATCAGCGGAATGCGTGCGGTCTCGAGATAGTTGGGACTCACCGCCCGAATCGCCGAATACGTTTCGCGGCCGGCCTCCGGTTCGGGCCGTCCTGCCACCAGCACGACCGAGGTCGTGTGGCCGAGTCCGAGCGGGGCGCCATAGATGGAGCCCACCGACTCCACTCCCGGCACGGTGGCTATGCGCCCCTCCAACGTCCGATAAAACCTCCGTACCTCGTCGAGCTGCCCACCCCGCGAGAGCGTGAATCGCACCATCTCACGTGTCTCGAAGCCCAGGTCGACGGCGTAGAGTTGACCGAAGCTTCTGATCAAGAGGCCGGCGCCGACGAGGAGCACCACCGACATCGCTACCTCGAGCACCAGCAACACGCCGCGGGGCCTGCGTCCCAACGACTCGGTTCCCGCCCTGCGGCCGGCGTGCACCAGATTGGCCGACAACGGGACGCGTGCAAGGAAGGCCGCCGGACTCAGACCGAAGAGCAACGTGACGGCCACTACGAGGCCGGCGGCGAAGAGCAGCACGCCGCCATCGACGGCGACGTCGCCGACTCGGGGGATGATCCCAACCGAGGTGTGTCGCAGCAGCTCTACCCCGCCCACGGCCAGCAACAGCCCCATCACACCTCCCAATACCGCGAAGATCCCGCTCTCCACCATCATTTGTGTCGCAAGCCGTCCACGGCTCGCGCCCAGCGCCGCCCGCACGGCGACTTCCTCCATGCGTCCGGAGGCACGGATCAACAGGAGATTCGCCACGTTGGCGCATGCAATGAGCAACACCGCCGTCACCGCCCCAAGCAAGATCCACAACGCCCCCCGCACGTCGCCCAGAATGCGATCCTGCAGCGGCACCACCAGGAACTCCTTCTCGAAGTTCGACTCCGGGTAGGTGTTGGATAGTCGCGCGGCGATCGCATCGGCTTCCGCCTGTGCCGAAGCCACGGTCGCGCCGGCGGCGAGACGCCCGATTGTCTGCCACGTGTGGGAGCCCCGCCCCAACCGCCGAGCCGAGCGCTGGGGAATCCACACGCGCGTCCGAACGGGGAACTCGAATGCCTCCGGAGCCACCCCGACGATTTCGACGGGTACACCGCTGAGATCGATGGTCCGGCCCAGCACGTCGTCAGACTCGCCGAACCGGTCCTGCCAAAACCCATGGCTGATCACCGCGACCCTCGGCGCGTTCGCGACGGCCTCCTCCGCCCGGAGGTCTCGCCCGAGCGTCGGCGTGAGGTGGAACGTCTCGAAGAGCCCCTTGGAAACCAACGTCACGTCCACGAGAGTGGGCTCTCCGAAACCGGTGAGGGTGGGGCTCCGGGTCTGGTAGCCGACCAGACTCTCCAAGGCCGGCGAGCCGGCCTCGACGTCGAACACGTCCGGAGGGGACATGTCGTTCAGAATGTCGCCCGGGCGGTCCCTGAAATCCACGCCGACCGTGACGAGTCCTCCGGAATCATGATAGGGAAGGGGCTGCAACATCACACCGTTCACCACGGAGAAGACCGACGTCGTGGCGCCGATGCCGAGCGCGATGGTCAAGAGCACAGTGGCGGAGAAAACCGGTTGTTTTCCGGCGCTGCGAATAGCGAGGCGAATGTCCTGCCACAGAACGTCCAGACGGTTCCCCGTCTTTCTCCGTTCCCGATTCTCACCGGGATCTTTGGACGCCCGTCGCCACCTTCCACCTGGGAGCAGGACTCGGAGCACAAAAGTCCGCACCTGACGCCGATACCATCGGTCCGCGGCCTCCCGACCTTGGCTCCGGACCCGGCACTCGTACAGCTCCCCCAACTCGTTGAGGACGTGCCGCCGGTCCGAGCGCGGCAGGACCAGCCGTAGAATTCGAGCGGCCGCCGACGATCTCATCACCCCTCCTCCAGGCCCTCCCAGAGGTTCATGTAGACCCGCCGAGCCTCCCAAACCTGCTCCCTTCCTTTATCTGTCGCGGTGTAATAGCGCCGCTCCCTCCCACCCTCCTGGGGTTCGGCGGTGCGCAGTTCGGACCCGACGAATCCCTTCTGCTCGAGACGCTTGAGCGTGATATAGACGGCCGCAGGAGCAACCTCACGGCCCGTGCGCTCCTCCAACTCCGCTATGATGGGAACGCTGTAGCCCTCGTGCCCTTGCTGCAGGAGGGCCAGGAGCACGTGGTGCTCGAATTCCTTGAGGTAATCCTTGGCCATGATCCCTCCGCACTGTACGGCGCCGCCGCTGACTAATAAAATTAGTGCTCCTGCTCAAAACATATGATGACTAACAAAATTAGTCAAGCTGGCCGGCTTCTCAGGCTCTGACCGGCGCGGTTCAAGGCGAGGGGATGCCGGGTCTTGGAGGGTTGGGAGTTCTTTGAGGTGCCTGTCAACGAGGCAATCAGGGGTTTCCGGCTTCATGAATCGCACTTTCAGTACGAGATCTCACTCAAGTTGACAGTACCCTCGTAGCTGCGTTCCTACCATCATCTTTCCGTGTCCTCTCGAAGTTGGACGTGGGTCACTTGCCCGATCGCCGACATGACCGCACGGAATCCATCCACATCGGCCTCGGTGACACCATCTGCGATTCGGTTCTCTAGTCCTTCAAGGAGCCCAAGGATCTGATCCGCCACCTCAAGGCCGACACTGGTCAGGTCAACGAGGAACGAGCGGCGATCGTCGGGGTTGGTTCTCCGTTCGATCAGTCCTCGCTGTTCGAGCCGATCCAGGATGCTGGTCACGGTGGAAGGCATGTGACCGAACACCCGCACCAATTCACCGACGGGACAGGGTGAATAGCTTCGCAAATACGAGAGTGTATGGCCCTCTACCGAATCGAGCCCGAAGGCCTGGAGTTGTTTCCCCAAATGGACGCCGATCTGGCGGCCGGCCTTATGGATTGGTGAAAGGAACCGGAGTGGCATGGTCGCCCGCCCTCCTTTGGTGTGTGGTCTGTCCTCGTCCGCCAACTGTGAGTCTTCGACAGGGCAGACACTTGTCATCTGCGGTTGACAGAGATCTCTGCCAATATTACGATATCGTAATATCGGATATCGGAAATTATTTGGCAAGGGGGAACCTATGCAACCTGGATGGGCAGTGGTGTTGACTTGGGGGATCATGACCTTCACAGGCGGGACACATGATCAGTGCAGGGCCCAGGGCACCACACCTCGGTCTGAGCGTGCAATCCGAAAGGACGTGAGGGTGCCGGCATCCCTGGACGAGGTGTGGGAGGCCTGGACTACGAGCGATGGCCTCATGTCGTTCATGGCACCCAAGGCCCACGTTGAGCTTGTCCCCCTGGGGCCCTATGAGATCACCTTTGATCCGGAGGACGAGAGGCAGGGTACGAAGGGCCTCAAGCTCTTGGGATTCCTTCCGAAGGAGTTCCTCTCCTTTCAATGGAATGCCTCACCGGAGTATCCGACTGTCCGGGCCAACCCAGGATGGGTGGTAGTCCAGTTCGAAGAACTCGAATCCGGGGAGGTGGAAGTCTCACTGACCCATTTGGGATGGCGGGAAGGAGAGGAATGGGACCGGGCTTACGATTGGCTCTCAGCCGCCTGGGGCCGAGTGCTGGCCCGCCTGGAAGAGCGCTTTCGATCCGGTCCCATCATCTGGGGCGAGGCGTTCCGCTGGTTGCTTTCAGCGGGTCCACCCCACGAGGTGGGATCGGGAGGTCAAGGGAAGACATTCCAAGGGCCCCACGGGGTGCAAGAGTCCCTGAGGCTGGATCCTCGGA
>JBDHHA010000207.1:0-5368 GCA_039589615.1 Gemmatimonadota bacterium | reverse complement strand
GTTTTCAAAGGAAGGTCATTGCATTTATGCGCTGGGATAGAACTTCGCACGGTCCACAGAGTCTCGCCCGTTGGCCGGTCACGCCGCAGCTGATGCGCAGAGCCGTTAGGCAGCCGTGGAGCCTTCTGTGTCACGCTGAGATGACCAATCCACCGTTTCGAGGCAGACGCATGAATAGGCTCGCGTGTCCGGCCATTTTTCTCTTCGCAGCATGTGGATCCCCGACGGAGCCCCTCGCCCTGACATTCGAGCTTGAAGGTTCATTCACAGCCGACAGTATCCCGGCAATTGCGGTTGAGGCAGGCGGTGTCGTGGCGACCGGCGTGGTGACGCTCCTGTGTTCACCCCACTCTGTGGAGGGTCGTACGGAGCGCGATGGCGCAACTATTAGGCTGGTCGTTTTTGGTCGATTCATAGGTGGGTGTCCGGCCGATGGCATATGGCAACAGAAGTACCGAGCGACAATAACTGGCCTCCGGCCGGGAGGATTTCGCGTGCAGCTGCAGTACGATTTGGAGGGTGGTGTCCCGGTAGGCACGGTGTTGGATACGACGGTGGCTGTACCGTGAAGCGACGCAGTTTGCGGACGTGCACGCTGCCTAACAAGCGCATGCAGCAGACGGCGCGTGTTTTCAAAAGGAAGGTCATTGTATTTATGCGCAGAGCGGCACCATCAAACAGCCTAGGTCATCTCGCCCGTCGGCTGGTCACGCCGCAGCTGATGCGCAAAGCCGTTAGGCAGCGAGCGTGCATGCTAGACTACGCAGGTCTAGGCCGAGTGTTACTGTGCAGTGTGCTGACGGGAGGCGTCGCACTGCCGGTGGCTGGCCAGGACTGCAGGGCGGGCCGCGCCGACACGGTGCCACGCATGGTCACTGATCAAGTGAGCGCACCGCCTGACGAGGTGTTCGACGCATTGACGAAGGTCCTTCGAAGTCTGCGCTTCTCCCTCGAGTCAACGTCACGCGACTCAGGCATCATCCGCACAAAGCTCAACCGACATCGGATCCGCGAACCGTCGCTAGTCCATTTCCACGAGTATGACTCTCCCGGCTTGCTGGCGACGGCCGTCATACGGAGAATCGAGCTAGGCACCGAGTTCGAAATATCCATCTTGGCGGTCTGCAAGTCACCGGAGGAGCCGCCTCCCGGAATCGAGACAACGATCGAAGACGTGTTTGAGGTGCACTGGTGGGATACGGCGTGGGACAGTCTAATCCCGTACTACATGGGTGGATGGCAACGCGTGCAGCTTGTTCTTACCGGTACAGTGGTGGACCCTGGAGTGATGCCCCTTGCGGGGGCTGCAGTGCAGATGGAGGGAACCGCGGCTGCTGTCCGAACTGACGACAACGGTGTGTTTACGTTGCCAGTTGGTCGACAAGACGGGCGTCTGATGATTCGTGCGCCAGGGCATGAACCCGTAATCATATCAATGCCGTTATCCCGCCACGATGGCCCCGACCTAGACTTGGGTGTCGTGCCGCTGCGAACCGGCATCGATCTGATTCAAGTGCCAAATGCTGAAGCAGGGATGTACTGGACGCGTATCGACACCAGAGAGTCGCGAATCCCTCTTCCGCCTGGCGCGGGAGGAATGCGTGGATCAGTGAGGGTGGCGTTCACGATTCGACCCAACGGCCTTGTAACGGACGTCCGTGTGGTATCTGCTACGCCAACGCGCGGCATTTTTGATCAGACGGCCATGGACTCAGTGCGCCGATCGAGATTCAGGCCGGCCAGGACCAATCCACTAGCTCTTCCCATCAGAACCGAGATCGAAGTGAAATTCGGAGGAAACAACCGAGATGTTCAGATCTCGCAGCCTAACAAGCGCATGCAGCAGACGGCGCGGCTCGGTTTCTAAAGGAAGGCCATTGCAGTCATGAGCTTGGTAAGATTTGCTTCACGATCGGCATCAACTAGCTGGGCAGGTAGCACGCCGCAGCTGATGCGCAAAGCCGTTAGGCCGAAACCATCATGGCTTGGTCTTCCCCGATTCGCGCTGCCGGCTGTTGCCGTAGTCGGGTCGGCCATCCTCGGCTGCGACGGTCCTGTCGGGCCGTCACCCGCTGAGTTTGTGCGACCCGACGTCTCGTCCTGGGTAACACCAGAGGTCGCCGTTCACCTCGATGCGTCGGGCCACTTCCGGTTCTCCCCTCCGGCCGCGCCGACCGATCGCCCGGCAGTTGGCCCTTATCGGGCCGTCCAGCTGGCGGTCGCATTCATGGACACCTTCGTGACCAACCCGAGTGTCATCACCTTCGACCTGCCGGGGGCCATTTCGTTCCGGGAGTCCCTCGAGAACCACCACGGACAACCCATCAACTGGGATGCGCTCGAACCGGCGCCATGGACGCCGTACTACATGGAGCACCCCGTTCAGCCCATTGTGGACACCATTCCCGGCTATGTGCGCCGCCACCTCGGGCCACGATACCACGTGCTCTTCCTGGCAGCAGGGCTGGTGGTCGCCGATGTCGCAGTCTCGCTGTACGCGACGGACCTACAGATCACGGGGGCCGGGCTAGTACGTCGCGCCGGTTTGCATGGTGGAGAAGAGTTCAGCCTAGGGGGTATACCGGCGAGCTATGCGGAGAACGTGCCCCTCGTGCCGGAGGCTGCCGTCCGGGACGTTGCGCAGGCTACCGGAGCGCGTCTGGCACAGATGCCTCGGTTGCTGCATCCCTGGAATCGCTTCGCTCCCGTGTTGTCGAGATGGCAGCTCCGATTGAACCGGCCCGTTGACGTCGTCCTGGAAGACACCGGCGTGCGGGTGGCAACATCGGAGGTGTTTGTAGGCATTGGGGGGAATACTAACGGAGATGTCATGCAGTGGTTCATCGCCGCGCCGGATCAGCCGACGGGGGAGGTGTTCCCTATCGTATGGCCCCCCACAGATCTAGCTGCTCGTCGAGTAGACAGTCTTCAACTAGCATTTGACCCCAACCTTCCCACCCAGTTGTTGCGGGTGAGAAAACGGTAGCGGCAATGGTTCGGCCTAACAAGCGCATGCAGCAGACGGCGCGTGTTTTCAAAAGGAAGGTCATTGCATTTATGCGCAGGGATGAATCGTCAAACGGTCGAGATCGTCTCCCCCGCGGGCTGATCACGCCGCAGCTGATGCGCAGAGCCGTTAGGCCGCGTCGCTTGCGTTGGCGACCGGGGGCCGTCTGCCTCGTCGTGTGGGCGTCCTTTCCTGGACCGCCGGTGGATGCGCAAGAGCGGGGTGCCACCCCGGCTGGCGTCGTGTACGCAGGCGCCGGGAACGCTTTCGGCGGCGTGGGCATCGTGAGTGAGTACGTAGTCTGGCCCAACCGGATCAGTGCGCTGGCGGGCACCGGCTTCTTTCCGTTCGGGGACCAGTGGATCGCGTCGGTGGCGGCCAGTGTACGCGGCTATGTGGGCAGCCAGCGTCATCGAGCGTTCGTTGATCTCTCGTGGTCGGTGCTTAGCGTGAGCCGAGCCGCATTCTTCGGCGCGCCGGTGATACGGGATTATGGTCCAGGTGTCTTGGTAGGATACAGTCATGTCGCAAGTAGACGCCTGATTGTGATGGGTGGCGCGGGAATTGGTTTCGCGAACTCCGGTGAGACGGTTGCCGTGCTACAACTCGGAATTGGGTGGGTGTGGAGGAGCGCGTGAGAGCACGCGGCCTAACAAGCGCATGCAGCAGACGGCGCGTGTTTCAAAGGAAGGTCATTGCATTTGTGCGCCCAGATGAACCATCAATTGGTCGGGGTCTTCTCGCCCGTCGGCTGGTCACGCCGCAGCTGATGCGCAGAGCCGTTAGCCCGCCTGCCGCCAGAATTCTTGACTTCCGGTCGGGACGTAAGCACATTGTAATTACGTCCAACCAGGAGCAGCCATGAAAAGCAGGCTCATACGCATTGGTAACTCACGGGGTGTGCGCCTACCGAAGCCGCTCATTGATGAGGCGGGCCTCGCCGACGAAGTCGAGCTACGGGTGCGGGAGGGGGCGATCATCATCTCCCCGGCAAACGGCCCCCGCCAAGGGTGGGCGGAGGCCGCCCAGCAGCTCGGGGAGCACAACGAGGATGGGCTAGTCGATGGTCCCACGCCGACCCGCTTCGACGACGAGGAGTGGCAGTGGTAGCGGCAGCGGTCAAGCGGGGTGACGTCTTTCTGATCGATTTGAGTCCCACCCGCGGCCGTGAGATCCGCAAGACCAGACCATGTGTGGTGGTATCGCCGGACGAGTTGAATGCCCATCTACGGACGTACATCGTTGCTCCGCTGACTAGCGGTGGCCACCGCTATCCGTTCCGGGTGCCGTGCCGATTTGGCGGCAAAGCGGGCCACGTCATTCTTGATCAGGTTCGCACGGTGGATCTTGAGCGGCTCGTTCGTCGCCGCGGTCAACTCACAGCGACGACGTTGAAGAAGGTGCTAGGGGTGTTACAGCAAATGTTCGCGCCCTAAAGCCAGCGGGCTAACAAGCGCATGCAGCAGACGGCGCGGCTCGGTTGGTAAGGAAGGTCGTTGAGTTGTGAGCTTGGCAAGATTTGTTTCTCGATCGGCATCTAGCAGCTGGCGAGTAATCACGCCGCAGCTGATGCGCAGAGCCGTTAGGCTGCATCTTGCCGCCGCCGACGGTCGCAAGGGGTAACAGATATGAGCGTTCACAGATGGTTGTCGGTGCTGGTACTTAGCACAGCGTGCGGCGGTGGTCCACCGCCGCCACCGCCGCCGACGCCCTATACGCCGGTGAGTCCGTTTGAGCAGCAAAGTGAGTTGCCATCGCTGTTTCCTGGCGATGCAGAGGTGCTGAGCGACTCTGCTGTCCGCCGAATACTTGCATATGAATTGACATTACCTGCCCGGACCCGGATCGCCGTTCTGGAGCTTGGTGCGCGTGTGGGTTATCAGCGTTGGTGGTCGGAAGAGACTGCACGGATGGACAGCCATGTAACAGATACGCTCTTGACCACTCTGGAGGCGTCGTCGCGGATAGGAACGGCTGCTGTTCTGCCGGTGCTGTTGGTACCGCAGAAGCGCACAGTACCATACCTACGGGAAGCGGCCGCCCGCTTCCAGGCAGACCTTTTACTGGTGTACCAGCCGAATTGCGCGGTGTTCGAGCGGTCTCGTTTCCTAGCGGCGAACCAGTATCGAGTAACGTGCACGGTTGAAGCGATCGCACTCGATACACGATCTGGAGTAGTACCCTTCACAGCGATTCGGACGCGGTCGGTAGTCATACAACGCCGTGATGAAGACTTCAGCGAGCGCGATATGCTCACACGTGGTCAGTTCCAAGCTGTGGCCGAGGCCATCGCTTCAGTAGGTGAGAATCTCGCGCGGACTGTTCGTGATGTTGCGACACGGTGAGGTCATGTAGCGATGC
>JBDHHA010000206.1:0-5482 GCA_039589615.1 Gemmatimonadota bacterium | reverse complement strand
TTTTCGAGCACGAGCAACGCTTTCACTGGGGCCAGCTATACCAGCGCCTCGGCCAACCCAGCAGATGGCGGAGTGTTACGGGCGGGAAACGCGGAGGATGCGCTGTGCGCCGAACTGGCCACGCCGGGAGTGGATTTGTGCCTCCAGCTTGACGCCAGTGATCTTTGGCAACTGGATGGAACGTTGAACGTGGCCACGGCGGTGCAGGTTGGAGGCACCGCAGTGCTTGTTTCCGGCGGAGCGCTCGGAACACCTTCTAGCGGCACACTCACCAACGCGACGGGTCTACCGATTTCGACTGGGGTGAGCGGGTTGGGCACCAACGTAGCTACATTCCTCGGGACGCCATCAGTTGCCAATCTCGAAGCCGCCCTAACCGATGAGCACGCCGGTACCGACATATCGGCGGACCTCGAAGAGGAAGGCCAGATCAACGCGACGGCGGTTACCGGCAACGCAGCAATCCATCAGCTCATTGTAGGATCTGGGGCCAGCGCGTCAGACTACAAGACGGTTCCTGACTGTCATACGGAGAATCACCTTACCTATACACAGTCCACGCGGGTGTTTGGTTGCGAATCCGACACCTCTGGCGGAGCGCCGTTGTGGTCCGGGCTGGGTGATCCTACTGGCAACCTTGCCCTCACGATGGCCGCGTGGACGAGCACGTTCACTTACAATGCCACGACCGGGGCGAGCAATATGTTCGTTCTCACCGATACCGCGTCAAACACCGGAACCGGTTACCTGTTATTCCCAAATACCGCCTCTAGCAGCGCGGCGAAGCCGTTTGCGGCCACGGCGGGCGGTACGGCGAACGGCATTGAGGTGGGCACGACAGGCGGGCTCGTGGCCATTGGCACGGGCTCGATTACGGCGACGGCCGCCGCCGCCGACACCATCGACGCTATCACGGAGATCGCGGTGGGGTTGAAGTCCGGTGGAGACGGTACGCTCATCACCGGGACGGAAGGCACCAGTGGTGATCTGGTTCAGTGGGACGCGGATGGGGACGCCGTGGATGGACCGACTTACAGCGCCACATCAGCAGCAAACGTTATCCCCCAGGCCGAGGCGGACGGCGACATCCTGAACACGTTCATCGGCCAGGATCAAGACTACACGTGGACTGGTACGCACGACTTCGGCGGGGCGCTGCTCGAAGTGCAGAATGGCACAGCGGCTCCGCTGGCGACCGACTGTGACGCCGACGCCGAGCGCGGGCGGATCTACCAGAAGACGGACGCTACGAGCGGGCAGCAGCTCTTTCTATGTGAAGGGCTGGCGAATGGGTGGGTGTTGCAGGGCGACGGCGGCGGGACTCCCACATGGGACACCATCGGAGACCCGGCAGCGGCAGCCGACCTCGTGTTCGGCGCGGTAGCTGAAACCACAGTGTTCAGCTACGAAGCCGCCCACACCACGGACATGCACACGATCCGCCAGCAGACGGGCAACCCCACGGCGGCGGATCTGCTGCTGCTGAGCGCGGCTGACGCCGACGTGACACCCCTGCACATTGAGAAGCCAGTAGACGGCGTGGTTATTGCAGCCGTGCTGGAGAACACCCAGCCCGTGGACGCGGGTACGAACGAGCAGGTGCAGGTGCGCTTCCATACGGACGGTCTGGAGATGGGGCGCATTGCGGCACTCAAATTGGGCGACTTCCAGACAGCGGGGGCGCAGGACGGCGAGCTGGGGTTCAACGTTGAGGTGGACGACGTCACCACGCGCTACCTGACGCTGGGCGGCGAAGGCGTGCAGGTGTACACAGCGGCGGGCACGGCACCCACCACGGACGGCTACCTTGCGTTTGACAGCACGGCGAATGAGATGGAGTACGGCGACAGCGGCAGCACCCGCACCGTCGCCAATCTGGAGTCGGCCCAGACGCTCGCCCTCAAGACCCTTACGACGCCGACCATTGGCGACTTCACCAACGCCACCCACAACCACACCAACGCGGCGGGTGGCGGGACGCTGACGCTGGCTGGTGCGGCCTTCGCCAACCAGGGTACGACCACGACGGTGCTGCACGGCAATGCGGCGGGAAATCCGAGCTGGACCCAGGTGGGTCTGACTGACACGGTGACCGGCATCCTCCCTGGCGCGAATGGTGGAACAAACAACGGCTTCATGGATTTCACCGGACCGGCCACGTCGCTCAAGACTTTTACGCTCCCCAACGCCTCAGCGACCATCCTGACTGACAATGCGGCGGTGACGGTGGCGCAAGGGGGCCACGGACTGACTTCGGGGACTAGCGGCGGGATTTTGTACTTCAACGCCACCTCCACGATGGCCAGCAGCGCAGCCTTGGCCGCAAGCACGATTGTGCTGGGGGGCGGTGCTGGGGCCGCACCCACCACGACGGCTGGGTACACCGTGGATGCTGCGGGCTCGGCGGGTACTGCACCGAACAACGCAGGCACGAGCACCGAGCTTGCCCGCAGCGACCACGAACATAGAGTTCCATGGAGGTCTGGCTCGACATTCACCGTGACGCCTGGCACTGGTTTGGCAAATCTACCTTGGCCCGCCGACAATCAATGTGGTGGGGATATGGATGTACTCAGTGTTGGGATCACGGCTCTTACGAAGGGCACCGGCACAATGACCTTCAATGTCACTAGGTACAATTCCGCCGGCACGAGCCAGGGAAATCTGTTTTCGGCCACCCAGACATACTCTAACAGCGGGAACAACTATCAAGGGTTTGCCCCAAACCAGAACAACGGAGATATAGCAAACACGGACTTTTTCCGAATCAACTTCATCACAGTGAATGGGCAAGACGACTTCACTGTGACGGTGGGAGGAAAGTGTAAGAATGTTAATTAGAGGAAGAGTAAATGCCGACAATCACTGGAAGCTGGACTAGTCTTCCCCAGGCGGACTTCGACGCCACCCATCCGAACGGGGGCTTTCTGCACTTCCGCCCACGCGGGGTGACCGAGCTGGACCCGTTCACGAAAACAGATACCGGTCAGTCGGCCCGCGAGATCATTGCGGCTCTCGCGGTGGTTCACGGCTGGCCGCTGATCGGAGTCTTCGTCTCCGGCTCCGGTGAGTCAACCCCGCACCTCGCCATTCACCGCTCCGACTTCCCCGTTCAGACTGGCAATCCGGAGCAGCGTGCCGAGAAGCTCCAGAACGCCCTGGATGCCGCGATGGAGAATATTTACAAGGACGAGCAGACGATTGACGATCCGACAGACCCGGACTTCGGCCAGACCAACACCACGCGCAACTTCTGGGTGAACACCCGGATCAACACTTACCGCAACGACGGGCTGTATCAACCGCGTACGGATTACCAATTCCGTGTTGGTAATTCGCAACCCACTGGCCAGTGGTGGCTAACGGGAGAGTAGCATGGCCTTGGCGAACGTCTCTTTTCTGGCTGGCGGCGAGACGGGGAATATAAATGAATGGGATGTGACTACTTCTGCTGCAATTAACTCCACCAGCCCGATTACTGGTAACTATGATTTTAAGATCGGTCCCGGTGGTGGCAGCATAACTTCTCAATCGGGTACTTATACCGGTTCAGTCGGGACTATGAGGTGCAGGTTCAACGTGTCCGTCATTGAGGCATCTGGTTCCCATCAAGTAGCTTCATTTTTCGGGGCGACATTGCCTATCGGATATGTGTATGCCAAGGCGACAGGCTCCGGCAAATTTGATATTGAGGTGCAAGCGGTTGGCGGCACTCTGGTAAGCGTCACCACTGGGAGCGCACTGAGTGAGGGAACGACATATCTATTAGAGGCCAGATATACGCAAGGCGGTGGATCTAATGGAAAAATGGAAGCCAGGATAGACGGGGGCACTATTGGTGCGTCAACTGATGGTACCGAAACTGACGCACCGACGCGTTTAAGGATATATGGGGCCTCGGCCCTTGCGGGGGAGTACTTCTACGTTGATGATGTAATTCAACTCGATTCCTCCACTTTGCCCGGCGCTGGCCAGATCGAAGCCTTGCGCCCGGACGGTGACTCGGCCGACTCTGGGGAGGACGAATTCCAGGACGAAGGCGGAGCGGCGCAGACTTACGACAGCGTGAACCAGGACCCGCTAGCCGAGGCCCAGTACGCCATCGAGTCAAGTCAGGTTGATGCCGACCACCGGCAGCTCTGGACCCTGACGACCATCGCCAGCGTCGGCACGATCAATCATGTCCGCATCGGCATTCAGGCAAATCGCGGCAACGGATCAGGAACCGAGCACCGGATCAGATCGAAGGTCTCGACCCCCGAAAACAGCGCCGACCTGGTGTTGGACGGGACCAGCAGATACTACACGTTTGCCCCGACGACCCAGCCCAGCAGCCAAGGCGAATTGGACTCCTACCAGGCTGGCGTGTGGCGCAACGCTGGCGGGCGCGAGTTCAACTGCTACGAGCTATGGGTCATGGTGGACTACACGCCATCCGAAGCCGGAGTTGATGTAACTGTGAATGAGTACCTAATCACGAAGTTGCTCTGGTTTTGGCTGCTCGTTGGATTCTTCTTCCATAATCCACATTTGACTACGACTAGGCGAGAGCTATTAGGACTGAGTGTGTTTGATGAGGGACCGGATGAAAAACCGATGAAGTCACGGAAAGGAAAATCATGAATTTTGAAGCTGCAACAAAACACCCGATGGACTGGATCTATCGCCAGGTGCATCCCGAGGACAGGCCGAATCTGTCGCACGAGTTTCTGCTCGTGGAATCGCGCCCCGCCAGCGAGGGCGACGTCACGTTTCAGAAGTTTTTCACGATCCGGTGGGTCTTCGGGGTGAATGTCGTGGCGCTTGGCTATGCTACCGCAATGGTCGATGCGGTGAAGGACCCGAACGGTCGGGACTATCCGGAGACGATGCTGCGTGACCTGAAGAAGCATCTCGGCGTCCGAATCCTGGAGGGCGAGTACGATCCTCTAGTCGACAACGAGCCGGTCAATCCGGTTGGCGAGGCGTGGCCAGAAAAGGGCGACGACATCTACCACCCGGTCAGCGGACTCTCCGCTGCTGAACTCGCCCCGAATTGGACGGATGAGCGCGGGAGCTTCGTGCTGCGCGCCGGCAACCAGTGGATGGTCTCCTACTGGTACTACCGGAAGGTGGCGTGATGGGATTCCTGCGACGGCTGAACCCGCTTCGTCAGGGCGGTCGACTCGACGTCCGCGCTAACGAAGAGGTAGCTGAGAAGGCCGGAATTGCCACGCGATCCGCGCTGGTGCGACTGGACGAAGACCTGCCGGCGCTGACGGCGTTGCTATCAGGAGAGCCCGTGAGGCTGGAGGTGTCGGTGCGCCTGAAGGTGGAGCCGGGCAGTGAAGACTCTTGACGTCAACGCGCCGTTCGTCCTCTGGTTGCTGGCCATGCTGGCCGCGCTGCTGGGCGGGGACACGAGGTAGCAGATGAATGTGGTACCTGCTGAGCTTGCAGATCGACCCGGACCTGGCCGAGCGGATGGGTGGCTGGGAGACGT
>JBDHHA010000205.1:0-8577 GCA_039589615.1 Gemmatimonadota bacterium | reverse complement strand
GTGTACGGCGTCGTGACCCTCATCCTCGGCGGCGTGACGCTGCTGGCCAACTTCCTGCCGGCACGACGTGCGGCGGGGTTGGATCCCATGAGCGGGTTGCGAGGCGAATAACCCCTCACGGCGACAATCGGCGCGGGTGCCGGGACGATTCCCCGGCACCCGCGCCTTTCATTAGATTCCCTCCGTCCTTCACGGCCGCCCTAGGCATGTCGACGTCACCCCAATTCCTGTTTACGCCCGTGGGCTCCAGCGGCGACGTTCATCCCTTTGTCGGGATTGCGTCGGCGATGCACGAGCGGGGCCACGACGTCACCGTGGTAACTGCCGAGCAGTTCGGTCCCATGATCGAGCAGGCCGGGCTGCACTTCGTCTCCCACCAAACCCTAGAGCAGTTCAACGAGGTCGTGAACCACCCGGACATCTGGCATCCCCGGAAGGGGACGTATCTGGTGCTGCAGGCCATCGCCAAATACCTCCGGAGCGCCTACGATCTGCTGTGCAACATCTGCGACCCTGAGAACACGGTGCTCGTGTCACACACTCTTGCGTTCGCGGCGCGGGTGTACCAAGACAAGCACAGGGTCCGGCATGCCGTACTCCACCTTCAACCGTCGGCCATGCGATCGATTGTCCACTCCGCCACGTACACACCGGGGATGGACATGGGGTGGCTGCCCAAGTGGTGGGTTCGGTTCTTCTGGCTCGTGGTCGACCGACTCCTGGTGGATCGTCACGTGGTTCCCGCCCTCAACGCGCTGCGACGAGATCTGGACATGCCGCCGGTGTCACGCGTGTTCAAGGACTTCATCCACTCACCCCAGTGCACCGTCGGTTTGTTTCCCGAGTGGTTCGGCACGCCGCAGCCCGACTGGCCGCCGTCGCTGAGCGTAACCGGATTTCCCCTCTTTGACGAGACGGGTCACCACGAACTGAACCCCGAGCTGGAGCGCTTCCTGAACGCAGGGGATCCGCCTGTCGTGTTTACACCGGGAACGGCACACACCCAGGCCGAGAAGTTCTTCTCGGCGGCCGCTGCGGCTGCGTCCGAGTCGGGTCGCCGGGCCATTCTGTTGACCAAGTTTCGGGAACAGCTTCCGGCGGATTTGCCGGGCGGTGTGCGCTACGAGTCGTACGTGCCGTTTTCCCTCTTACTGCCGCGTTGCGCTGCCATCGTGCACCACGGCGGCGTGGGGACGTGCGCCCAGGGATTGGCTGCGGGCATTCCCCAGCTCACCATGCCCCTGGGATTCGATCAGCCGGACAACGTAACACGCCTTGGTCGCCTGGGCGTCGGCAGGTTCGTCATGCCGCAGCGCTTTACCGGCAAGCGCGTGGCCCGGGCGTTGGACCGGCTGCTCGACGACCAGCAAGTCACGGAATCGTGTAAGCGCTGGCGGGACGAGATCGCGGCGAGCGATCCGGTGCGGGAGACGTGCGAGTTGCTCGAGGCACAGGCGGACCGGCGGCGATAGCCGCCCCCCCACACCTACGGGCGAAACCCTAGAACGCCCCCCACTCCTGCTTGCCGGGTAGGTAATTGCTCGGACAAACGAATCGCATCATGCGAGCAACCTGGCGTGCCTGCGCCACGTTCTCCTGCCTGTCCACGGCCCGCGCCCGCAGTTCGTCCCCAAACAGATCGTCGAAGTACGCTCGCGCCGCGGCTTCGCGTTGCTCCTCATTGGCGAACTGGGTGCGAATCGCCGCCAACTCTCCGTGATCGAGCCACATTCCTGCGCAGCTCGGGCACTCGTCCACCTCGACTTGTCGCTTCTTGCTGTGAAAGAACCGTCGCATCACGACGCCGTCGCACTTGGGGCATTTGCGGCGCTTGTCGTGGACGACCTGGAGGTCAGGATCCCGCTCGATATCCAACAGGGCTTCCCCTGCCCCCTCCTGTGCCTCGTCCACCTTGTCGAACTCGAACCGGTCGAACCAGATGCCACCGCACCCACCGCGGCACACGTCCACGGTGATGCTTCCCGCCGTTTGCTCCGACAACTCCCGGTCGCACGCTGGGCATTTCATACGACACCTCTCCTGAGTGTTGAAAGTAGCACCCAAGCGCTGCTCGGCCCATTTTACTCGCTGAGGAGTCCCTTGCCTAGCGCCCCCCCTCCCCAGGGGGCGTGCACGCCATCCCCGCCCGGATCTTGGCCGCGATGCGGTCCCGATTCGCCCTGTAGGCTTCAGTATTCGGATGGGATGTCGTGCGCGCCATCTCGTAGGCGCGACTGTAGTGCTCCCGGGCCTCTTCCCACCGGCACGCGGCATCGAACGCGTCTCCCAAGCTATCGTACACGTTGGCCGATTCGGGATACCGGCGTACGTTGCTCGCCAACACGCGAATCGCATCGTCCACGCGCTCCTGCCGGATCAGGAAATACCCGAGTTCGTTCATGGTCGTTTCGGGGACCCGGATGTCGTACCCAAATCGCTCGGTCAGCTCGGCATAATGCTCGTCGACCTTCGCCATCCCGCTGTCACCCTGCTCCATCACCACCTGGAAGAAATCGGGGAACTGCCACCCGTCGAACAGCCATTCGAGACCGTCGTACGTGCTGCGATGGGGAACGGAGCCGTGATCTTCCGCGGGCATGGGGACCCACTTCCAGCGGAAGGATTCGGGCGCCGAGGTCTCGAGGATCCGCGTGAATCCCCATGCGCCGGCCAGCATCATGCCCCCCTCGTTCCCCATCGTCATATAGAGGGAGCCATCCAAGTCGGCGTGATCCTCGAAGAGCGACTCCGCCTTGTCCTTCCAACTTTCCTCATCCCACCAGAGACTGGGGCTGATGGAGATATACGCATCGAACGCCTCGGGTTGGTTGATCAGCGTGTGCGCGGCAAACAATCCGCCGAACGAGTGTCCGATGAGGATGCTGTACGGCGCCGTGCGGTACTCCCGCTCCATCCAGGGCTGTAGCTCTTCCCGCAGGAAGCGCAGGAAGTCGTCCGCTCCGCCGGCGGTGGGAAACCGGTGTGCCGTGTCGGGAACGGTGACCGGAGGCGTGAGGTCGTGGGTCCGGTCCGACGTATTGGGCACCGCCACGACGATGGCGTGAGGCATCCGTTGGTTGGCGGCCAGGAATTCCATGGTGCCCGATGTGTGGTGGAAATGATCCGAACCGTCCAGCACGTAGATCACCGGATAGTGGGCCAGCGACCCCTCGTATCCGGTGGGCGTGTGCACCCACACGGGTCGGTCCTCGTCGAGGATCTGCGAGTGAACGCTGTACCGGTTTCCGATGATGACGGGATCACCGTTGTCCTGCGCCACCAGGGCCATCGGTACTGCGACAAGAACGACGGCGAGAAGACTACCAAGCGCGAGCTTGCGGCTCGGACCCATGGGACCCTCCTGAGAAATCACAGTGACTGCCAGGAATTGTCGATGGTGCGGTGGTACACCGTGTCTGCAACGGTGTTCACGATGGGGACTGGAACTGGAAGGCCCTCGAACGAAAGAGGGTCGCCTGCGTCAACCGCGCCTCGAGGCGTTACGGTCGACGCGAGCGACCCTCGTCGAACACACGAGTGGATACTACTCGACGTCCGGCGCCAACTTCTTGATGAGCTGGCTGAAGACGAAGAACACCAAGCCGCCACCGAGCACGATCATCCCGACGGTGAAGAAAATCTGTTGGACGGGCATCGTCTCCATCCGCCCGGCCACCAGTCCCGCGATCAAGTTCCCCAACGCCGTCCCCATGAACCACACACCCATCATCTGTCCCACGAGCCGCGACGGGGCCAGCTTGGTGACGCTGCTGAGCCCCACCGGGCTCAACGCCAACTCACCCACAGTGTGCAGGAAGTACGTCACGATGAGCCATGCCGGACTCACGAGGCTCCCGTCCACCGTGTAGCTCGCGCCCCATGCCAACACGAAGAACCCTGCGCCCAGCAGCGTGAGGCCCGCACCGAACTTCATCGGAATGGACGGCTCGTTGTGCTCCAACACGATCCAGAGCTGCCCGACAATCGGTGCGAGAATGATGATGAACAGCGGGTTGACGGACTGGAGCCAGCTGGCGGGAGCCTCCCAGCCGAATACGACCCGGTCCGTGAGGCGCTCGGCAAACAGGTTCAACGAAGACCCGGCTTGCTCGAAGCCCGACCAGAACAAGGCGGAACCGAGGAAGAGAAGGAAGATGTAGATCACCCGCTTCTGCTCGGACCCGTCGAGGTCGCCGAAGGCAAGCAAATAAATGAAGTACAACACCGCCAGCGACACGATGAAGACCCCGGTGCCGACGGCAACGCCCTCGAACGAGAGGCTGATCGTCCCCATCATCTGCAATAGCGTGAGGATCGCAAAGACACCCACGGTGATCGCGATGCCGACCGTGAACCGCTGCTTCGCCTGACCGACACCGTCCAGCACCTCTTCCCGGAGTTGCCCCGCGCCACCCAGATACGGGATACCCAGTTTGTATTGCAGCAGACCCAGCACCATCCCCACACCGGCGGCGCTGAATCCCAGGTGCCAGTTGATGTTCTCGCCGAGGAAACCGACGATCAACGGTCCGACCCACGCGCCGATGTTGATGCCCATGTAGAAGATCGAGAACCCGGCGTCGCGACGCGCTCCACCCTTGGGGTAGAGTTCACCGACGATGGCGCTCACGTTGGGCTTGAGAAGCCCCGTGCCGATCACGATGAGGATCAGGCCGGTGAAGAACCCGGCGATATGGGGCACCGCCAGGCTGAAGTGGCCCGCGGCGATGATACATCCGCCGACGAAGACCGCCCGCTGCTGCCCAATGAGGCGGTCCGCAATCCAGCCGCCGGGGAGAGCCAGGAGGTAGACGCCCGCGGTGTAGAGGCCGTAGACGGCCCCGGACGTGGAATCGTTCCATCCCAACCCGCCCGATTCGGCCGTGGCGACCATGAAGAGGACGAGGATGCCACGCATCCCGTAGTACGAGAACCGTTCCCACAGTTCCGTGAAGAACAGCGTGGCCAAGCCTCGGGGGTGCCCGAAAAACTGCTTGTCCGTGAATGTGGCTTCAGGATTCGTCATTCGTTATGTCCAATGTTGTGCTTGTTCAGGAGCGGAGCGACCTCGGAGAGGTCGGGGCGCCGCCCTGGGGAGGGCGGGCCGGCTCGAATCGATTGGCATTGTCCGGCCAAAGATGACTCCGGGCCCGATCCCCGTCAAACGAGAGCCCGGCCCCCTGCCAGCCACAGTCCCCATGCCAGGAGCACCACACCGAAGAGCCGACTCATCCGGTCTCCCCCCGGCACGAGCTTCTCGATACAGATCATCAGCGTCAACGTGGCCATCCACAGCAGGTTCATCACACCCAATGCGCGCCCAGGGGGCCGTCCCGCCACTGGGAGAGGAAGAAGCTCAACGGCGTACGACAATGTTTGAGGCAGGCCCCCTTGAAGGGCGTGAGCTGAAACAGTCCCGCGCCCACGAGAACGACACCACCCGCAACCCCACCCACCCGCAGGTCGGCCTCCTGGAACACCGCCATCTGCTGAAGCGTGAGTTGCAGGGACCCGGCAGCCACGCTGTAGACCAACCACACGACGAAGTACCCGGAAGCAAAGACCACCACGGAACCGCTCGAGCTTCCGTGCTGTCGATTCGCTCCAGCGAAGAACAGCATCCAGGGCAATACCGGAGGCAGCATCATCGCCACCATCATCACCATCCACATGCTCACCGTGAGCGCGAACGCGGAGAGACCGGGCGGCTGCACGTGGGGCGACGCGAGGTGCCCATCCTGGTGTCCCATCAAGGTCAGCCATGCGAGGACGAACAACACCGCGGCGGACACGACCACGATCAGCCGGTCCCTCCTCACGAGGGCTTCCGCCGACACCACCGCCGTCACGACACCGACCAGTTGAAGGCCGAGTACAGGCTGTGGGTCCCTTCCGTGTCCACCACGATGACACCGTCGTCGTACCGCGTGGCCCCACGGGCAACAACCTGGAGGCTGGAGTGGAGCTGGTTGAACATGTTCTCGATGGTCACCGGTTTCGAACGGTCCTGGCCCCGGAGAGGCTCGATCGATCCCTCGAGGAGCCCCTCGATGGTGACCCGCTTCGTCTTCCCCTCGTCCTCGATGCGAATGGGGCGATAGCGCGTCTCGAGCCAGGTGGACACGAACGGCGCCAACTTCGCCCAAGGCCCTCCTGCGCTGCCGTTGAGGATCGACTCGATAGCATGTCGCTGTTCGGGTGACGCCGCTTCGTCGATGATGAGCACCTCGGTCCAGTCGCCGGCGATCATGTGTTGCGGGCTGTCGTAGGCGACGACGGCGCGGAGCCCGGCCAGGGGTACCCCGTCATACTCGCCCTCGTCGAAGCGGACGGCCCAATACCCCACGCAGCGATCGTATGTGCAGCGGTTGTTGAAGTGGACGTGGCCGGGACACACCACCTGGCAGCAGCAGTTCTCGAACAGCAGGCCCTTGGCCCACCACGGGACGAAACTTTTCACCTGATCCACCGTATCACCTTTATATATATCGCTTTTATACTGAAGGAGACGAGGCATCAAACGCCCACGAACATTCACCGACCAGGAATCCTCGCCGCTGAGCCTCCCGTGGGTCTACATCCTGCTGGCCCTGGCCGACGGTGATCGACATGGGTACGGGATCATGCGTGACGTGGAAGAACGGACTTCCGGACACGTAAAGCTTTGGCCTGCAACACTTTATGGTGCCATCAAGCGCATGCTCTCCGCCGGTCTCATCGAGGAGGCCTCCCGGCGTCCCGACCCCGACATGGACGACCAGCGGCGAAAATACTACCGACTCACCGACCAGGGCAGTGTGATCCTGGCACAGGAAACCGGACGCCTGGCCGAGCTGGTGGAGATCGCCCGGCAGAAGGACGTCCTCCACAGCCCCAAGACCGTCTGATGGTGACCGTCCCGGTGTGGATCTACCCCCAGGCGTTCGCCGACGCCTGCCACTCAGCCCGCAAGCACGGAGGGGGCGCGGTGATCCGCGTCGTCCTCCGGGGACTGGGCGACCTCGTCTATCGCCTGCCTCGGGAATGGCTCGATCACCTCAAACCCTCGCGCCGCCCGCAGCGCCGCGAGCGGAGGAACGCCCGGATGTTCGAGACCCTCGGCCAGAACCTTCACTACGCCGTCAGATCCCTCACCAAGAATCCAGGCTTCGCTGCCATCGTGACCCTCACGCTGGCCTTAGGGATCGGCGCCAACACCGCCATCTTCAGCGTTGTCCACGGGGTGCTCCTCACGCCGCTGCCGTTTCCGGAGCCCGAGCGAGTCATCACCCTCGGCGAGGTGAACTCCAACATCGACATCGAGCCGCGGTGGGTCTCCATTCTCAACTACGCCGACTGGAAGGACCAATCCCAGTCCTTCGAGCACATGGCGCTGTTCCGGGGCCGCAGCCGAGCCCTCACCGGAAGTGACGACCCCGAGTACATCCTCTCCGCCTCGGTCACCAACGAGTTCTTCGACGTGTTCGGCGTGGTGCCGTTCCTCGGCCGAAGCTTCCGCCCCGAAGAAACCAGGGGCACACCCGATCGTCCATGGTGGAGCATGAGCGCCGCGCCGGTGGTGATCCTGGGCCATGGATTGTGGGAACGCAATTATGCGTCGGACTCGTCCGTGATCGGCGAATCGATTTCCGTGGACGGCATGGCCATTACGATCATCGGCATCATGCCGCCGGGGTTCACCCAACCGGGACCATGGATTGCACCCGGGGCAAGTGTCGATCTCTGGCTACCGTTTCCACTGGACGCAGGGTCCGCCGACCGGGTAAACCGCTCGTTCTTTGCCGCCGGCCGCTTGCACGCCGGAACGTCGTTCGCCGAGGCGCGGGCCGATCTCGAGGTCATCGGCGCCCGACTCCGCGAGGCCTATCCGGCGGTGAACGAGAACTGGAACGTCACGTTGGTTCCGTGGCGGGACATCATCGTCGGCGACGTGCGGCAGGCGCTGTTCTTGGTATGGGCGGCCTCCGGCGTCGTCCTCCTCATCGCGTGCGCGAACGTGGCCAACCTCATGCTGAACCGCATGCTCTCGCGCAAGGGCGAGATCGTGGTGCGCGCGGCGCTCGGCGCGGGCCGAGCACGGCTCGCGAGCCAGATCCTCACCGAGAGTGCGTTGCTTGCCCTCGTGGGCGGACTGGCGGGCGTCGTGTTGGCAACGGGAGGCGTGGAGTTGGTGCGCGCCCTCAATCCCGGCAACATCCCCGTGGTGCATGAGATCGGCCTCGACCAAACGGTGCTGGGCGTCGCCCTGGCCACCACGTTGGCGACGGCGCTGCTCTTCGGACTCCTCCCGGCCGTCATCGCCTCCCGTCCGGGCCTGGCCGCCGAGATCAAAGAGGGAACCGCCAAGTCCCTCTCCAAGGGAAGGCATCGCGTCCGCAATGTCATGGCCACCACACAACTCGTGCTGGCGTTCACCCTGCTGGTGGGTGCGGGACTCATCACGAAGAGTTTCTCCCATCTCACGTCCGTGTCCCCCGGCTTGAACGCGGACAACGTCTTCCAGGCCACCGTGGCCCTGCCGTGGGATCGCGTGTCCACCGTCAACGCCCGGGCAGATTTCGTCGACCGGGTGTTGGA
>JBDHHA010000204.1:0-5574 GCA_039589615.1 Gemmatimonadota bacterium | reverse complement strand
TGCGTCATCGCGATGGCTTCCACGCCCGTGGTTCCATCGCCGGCCGTGATGCCCAGTTCCAGGTGCAATCGGTAGGGATCGCCGGCCTGGGTCTGGCGGAGTTCTACCACGACCCGTCTTGCGGCCGCTTCATAGCGCCAGGTTCCGTCAATCGCCGGTGAGGTCGGCCGCGTGAGCCACTGATCGAAGAACCACGACAACTCCTGACCCGACTGTTCTTCCATCACCCGCCGCAGATCGTCCGTTGAGGCGTTGCCGTCCCGATAGCGCGCGTAGTACTCCCGGATGCCGGCCCAGAAGGTTTCGGTGCCGATCTCGCGGCGCAGCATGTGGAGCACCCAGCCGCCCTTCTGGTACTGGAGCCCGCTCAACACCCGACCCATGTCCGCCAGATTGTCGTGCACCACCGTGCGCCCGGGATTGCTCTCCTCCATCGAGAACACCCTTTCCCGGCTGCTCTCGAGTCCCGCCACGAACGCATCCCGGCCCCGGTAGTGTTCGGTGGTGAGCAGCGTGAAGTACGTGGCGAATCCCTCACTCAGCCACACGTCGTCCCAGTCACTCTCCGTGACGGAGTTGCCGAACCACTGGTGCGCGATCTCATGCGCCACCAGGCCGGTGGCGGGCTGCATCCGTACCGACCGCTCGCCGTAGAAGATGACGCTGGCGTGCTCCATCCCTCCACCCATGCCGGCGGCCGCAACATTGGCCAGCTTCTCGTAGGCGTACTCGCCGATGTGCTCGCTGAAGAATTCCATGGCCTGGCGCACCGGAATCTCGAAGGTCACGACGCCCTCGTCGCGCTGCTCCGGAAAGACCCACGTTTGGAGCGGGATGCCCCTCACCGTACCGAAGTGACGGGACGCGAACCGGGCCACGCCGACCGCGTTGAGCCAGGACGCGATGGGTACCCCCTGTTTCCAGTGGGTCACCCTCCATCCGTTTCCCAGATCGGTCTCTTCCTGCAACAGTCCGTTCGCCACCACCTGGTAGTGGGACGGGGCCGTGATCACGAACTCGCTGGTCGCCTTGTCATACGGGTGATCGATCATGGGCAGCCACTGGCGTGCCTTGTTGGGCCAGTTGGTGCTGAAGAACGTGCGCTCGCCGAAACTGTTGGGTCCGATGCGAAGCCCCGTGGCAGGGACGCCCTCATACGTCACGGTAAAACGGCGCCGCTCCCCAACGGGAGGTGCGGCGTCCAGGGTCATGCTCAGCCGGTCTCCCTCGTGCACCCACCGGACCTCCCCGGCATCGGACGTGACGTTCAGCACCCGCATCCCCTTCCCTTCCGTGGCCTCCGAAGCCGACGTGAGATCCAGAAAGAGTGTGGTGATCCCGCTCTGGACGAACCGGAAGTCCACCGTCGTCTCTCCGGTGATCGTGTCGCTGTCGTCGCGGAGCGTCACGCGGAAGGAGTAGTGGATCGCATCGATGCCGGGCTGGCGCGGGTACGTGTCGAATACGGAGGTCGCCGCCGTCGTGGTCAACACGACTGCGACGAGGGCCAGGCCGGTTATCAGATTCGCTCTACGGTTCATCGTCTTGTGCTCCCTTTCCGTGGGATCTGTGCGTCGCTCATGGCCGCGTGGTACACGAACGAGGCCATGATGACCGCGTTCTTCATGAGATCCTCGATGGGTAGGGTGTCGAAGAAGTCCAGATTGGTGTGGCCGCCGGTGCCACCGACTCGGGCTTGCAGGAACTGGAAGGCCGGCAAACCGGCGGCGTCGAACGGCACGTGATCGGTGCTGCCAACCCCCAACACCGAAACCGTCGTCATCCCCAGGTCCTTGAACGGCTCCATCCACGCCGTGAACGTCTGCCGGACATGCTCGTTCTCCTGGAGCCAGATGCCGCGGTACTGTCCCGGGCCGTAGTCCTGGTTGAAGTACACCGAGAACTTCTCATAGGCGGGCGTGACACCCACCGTGGCATCGCTGGGATCGCCGAAGTGTTTCCGGACATAGGCGCGGGACCCCCAAATGCCTTGTTCCTCCCCTGACCACAGCGCAACCCGAATGGTCCGCCGTGGCACCGCGCCGACGGCCCGAAGAATGCGCGCGGCCTCCAGCATCACCGCCACGCCCGACGTGTTGTCGCTGGCGTTGGGGCTGGCGTGCCAGGTGTCGAAGTGCGCACCCAGCATCACGATCTCCTCGGACAGGTCGGTGCCGGGAATCTCACCCAACAGGTTGCTCGCCTGCTCCACCGTATCCCCGATTCGGTTGCGAATCTCGACCTCGATCGTGACGGGCATGTCCCGCGCCACGATGCGGTACATGCGGTTGTAGTGCTCCGGTGTCACGACGACTATTGGGAGGGACGCGAGGGTCGCCTCCCGCGACCAGCGATCGACCTTGGCGCCGGGCCGGGCGAAGCCCCGGACCGCCCCCGGCCAGCCACTGGGCGATTCGAGGACAACTGCCGCCCCTTCCGCTTTGAAGAAGTCCAGCCGCTCCACCGCGCTCAGCAGGTCCGGATTGCGCGGCTGAGCCGAAGACCGGCGGGGTTGCGGCACGAGGGCCTCCTCCAGCTCACGCATCTCCTCGTCCGTGCGGCGAGGAGTGCCCGTGGCGAACCGGGTGAGATTGACCGTGGGCGGAGGGGTCCCGAGCACGGCCATGCCCCGGAGCCGGCCCCGGTATCGCTCCAGATCCTGCTTCGTCCGGACGTCGGCGATGACCACCTGGAGCACCTGCTTGCCGCCGGTGCCCGGCGTGTGGGCGATCGGGTACCCCACCATCGGCTGATAGTCCGGTTCAACCAGGTGGATCGAGACATACTCGTTGTCCCAGCTCACGCCGTAGTCCATGAACGGCTCGGCCACCCTGTTGACCAGCCCGATCCGCTCCATCTCGGCGAGGGCCCACCGCTGCGCCCGCTTCATGTCGCGGGAGTTCGTGAGACGGGCCCCCACCACGTCCGTCATAAAGGAAAGGGTATTCGCGAGTTGGGACCGTTGGAGCCCCTCCTCACGGATGCGGGCTACCATCTCCCAGTCGACGGGGTGGGTCGGGTCGACGCCGGCCCCGCCCCCGGTTTGTGCGGTGGAGCCTGTCCAGCCGAGAGCCGGCGCGGCAAGCGAGAGGATCAGGGTGCGAAGCGAGATGCGCATGGCGGAACCGATCCCATATTAGGGTGGTGATGCAGTATGGCCGTAGTGTAGTAAGCTGCGGGCGACTTTTCACAACAGCAAGCGACCCCCAAACCACCTTTCGGGGACGTGCCGGGGCCCTCATCTTTGGGGACCCAGGTCCCACCACCGCCCGCCCGCGTTACATCATTGGGTGTACTCGGGTCCGATTCCCCAGGAGGATCGACATGGCGTCTGTGAAGATGATCCCGGAAGAGGAAGCCACTGGCAGGGTCAAGGAGCTCTATGACGACATTAGGGAGACGCTCGGGATCGATTTTGTTCCCAACATGTACAGGGTGATGGCGCCCAACCCAGAATACCTGGAGGCCAACTGGAACAAGATCAGGACGGTGATGAAACAGACAGGCAAGCTCGATCCATTGACCAAGGAGATCATTGCCGTGGCTGTTTCAGCCGTCAGCGGATGCAAGTACTGAATTGAAGTTCATACTTCCGCGGTGCGGAAGCTTGGGCTGGACGATGAAGGTGTGCTGGAACTCATGGCGGTCGTCGATCTGTTCGCCGGATTGAACAAGTTGCTCGACGGGTTGCAGGTGGAGATAGACGAGAAGCCATGGTATGGGTGAGGCTAGGACCATGAATGCCGTGCGCATTCATCGATCAACCGCCGCCTCTGCCATCACGGGCCCTGGTCGCGCCGCCCGGGAGGCGGCGCAACCATTATTCGATATTTCGAGCTTTATCGAAATACATTCCTAAAAAAACACTCCAGCCTACGGTTTCCGGGCCTCGATCAGAGCCGACACCACATAGTCCTCGAATTTGGCTCCGGGTGACCACTCGCGAACCAACTCTCGGCGCTCGTCCTGCGGCTTGATGCTGATGTCGACGAATCCCGCTTTGGCCAACATGGCCTCGACGTCGTCCGCCAAGACGGCTCCCGACACACACCCCGCGTAGGCTTCGAGATCCTGCAGCGCCGATTCCGGCAACGGGGCCGTCGCGATCACGTCAGCGACTGCGAGCCGTCCCCCGCTACGCAGCACTCGGAATGCGTCGCCGAACACTTCCGGCTTCTCCGGCGAAAGGTTGATCACGCAGTTGGAGATGATCACATCTACGGTCTCATCAGGCACCGGTAGGTGTTCGATCTCACCGAGTCGGAAGCTCACATTGGAGACCCCGGCCTTTGTGGCATTCGCACGCGCCTTGCTGATCATTTCGGGAGTCATGTCGACGCCGATGACTTGGCCCGACTCCCCTACTTGGCGTGCTGCGAGAAAGCAGTCGAAACCGGCACCGGAGCCGAGGTCCACGACGGTCTCTCCCGGTCGCAAAGACGCGATAGCCTGTGGATTGCCGCAGCCCAATCCTAGGTTGGCACCGCCGGGTGCTGTGGCGATCTCGTCCTCGGAGTATCCCATCTGCGTGGCCAGTTGTTCCGGAGATATTGCTGAGCCGTCTCCGCAGCCACAGCCCGTGCGTTCCTCAGATACTGCTGACCCGTCTCCGCAGCCACAGCCCGTGCGTTCCTCGGTGGCTATCCCACCATAGGTACTTCTCACAGCGTTCCGGATCTCATCCGGTGGAACATTCTGTTTCACAATTCCTCCTTGCGTTGGTCTCATTCGGTTGTGCGACAAAATCTGTGAAGAACCCGCCTAGCTCGCGCAGCACCTCGGGTTCGACCCAGCAGCGGATCTCCCTCCCACAACGTTCTGTGGCAATGAGCCCCGCACGGGTCAGCTCCTTCAGATGGTGCGACACGGTCGACGGAACGATGTCCAAGTCTGCCGCCAGCTCCCCCACACAGCGCTGGACCGTCTCGTCCTTCGCACATGCGGTTCCGGGGACGCAGCAGGTAGCGAGTCGCAGAAAGATCTGGAGGCGATGGGGGTGTCCCAGTGCCTTGAATCGCAATGCGACTGTGTCTGGATCAATTCGATAATTCGACATGTATCAAATAATAATGGTCGCCAAAGACCTGTCAAGGGACATCGCACGCTTTGCTTGTAACTCGTTGTATTAAAAGCAGTTAGTTATTTCCGAGCCAGCGTGTCACGCTCACACTGGCCTATCTCCCATTTGACTCGTACCTTCGCCAACTGCTGCGGAGAGCGTTCGGCCTTCCCACTTGATGAATGTGAGTGCCCCGCGATGATCGACAGCATCCTCGATGTCCTGACTGCCATCAAGGAGGTTCTCTGGGGCCCTTGGATGCCGATCTTCATCGCGTCGGTGGCCGTCTACTTCACGGTACGGTCGGGTCTCTTCCAGCTGTTGCGCTTCCCGTACATCCTCAAACAGACCTTCGGTCGGATATTCGAGAAAGGGACAAACGGCGGCGCGAACAAGATGACGCCGTTCCAGGCCGCCGCGACGTCGCTGGCCGGCACGGTGGGCATGGGCAACATGGCGGGAGTCGCGACGGCGCTCTCGCTGGGCGGTCCGGGCGCGATCTTCTGGATGTGGGT
>JBDHHA010000203.1:0-5619 GCA_039589615.1 Gemmatimonadota bacterium | reverse complement strand
CAACGCCGGCCGCATCTACCGGGTGGATTTCGACGGCCACACCGTCCAGGGGCTGTCCACCCCTGGATTGGTGGCGATGTCCCCGGTGTGGCACCCCGACGGGCATCGGGCCGTGTTCACCGAATTCCTGGAGAACGGTCAAGGGCCGCTCTATGTGCTCGATCTGGATACCGGTCGCCGCAGTGTGATCGAGGTCACAGTCGGGAACGGTCTGAATTACACACCGTCCATTTCCCCCGACGGCACCACGCTGGCTTTTAGCCGAGTGGATGGAGAAGGCACCGACATTTACACTTATAACTTGGCTGATGACTGTTGCTTACAGCGCTTGACGGTGGGTGGGTTTTCTGATAATCTGTCCCCTACGTACAGCCCCGATGGGCAGCGAATTGCCTACGTTTCCACCCGGCCCGGGTACACGCAGATCTACATCATGGGGTCGGATGGGACGGGTCAGGAGCTATTCGCTCCTTTCGCATACGGAGTGTCGGGTGAGTCCCACGCCCCGGAGTGGTCGCCCGACGGGCTGAACATCGCATTTGACCGATACGTGTCGAAGGTCTCGCAGATATTCGTGATGGACGTGGGGAACAGGGTGGTGCGGCAGCTGACGAGTCTCGGTCGGAATTCCGATCCTACGTGGGCGCCCGACGGACGGCACATGGCGTTCGTTTCGAGCCGTACGGGGTCGAATCAGGTTTGGATAATCGACATGGAAACGGGACGTGTGCGCCAGTTGACACGGCTTGGCGAGGCGCGCCTTCCAGCATGGTCTCCGAGGATAGCGGAGCGAACTAACCAATGAATGGAGCAAAGATGCGACACATTCTGCCGATCTCTGCCGGACTAGTTGTCGTAGCCCTCGCGGCCGCTTGCGGAGGCGGCCCACCGCCACCCCCGCCGGGCCCCGATCCGGACTCCCTTGCTGCCGCGCAGGCGGAGCAGCAACGACAGGATTCCATCGCTGCGGCCGCGGCGGAACGCCAGGCCGCGGCGGACGCCGCCGCCCGGGAGCGTGAGCGGATTCAGGCCGAGGAGCGGCGTGAGCGCGAGGATTCGCTTGCCAACGTCCGCGCCGAGACGAACCGGGTGCGTGATGCGCTGGCTCGCCGCGTGCACTTCGACTTCGACCGGTCCAACATCCGGACGGAGGACGCGGCGGTCCTCGACCAGAAGCTGGCCATTCTGCAGGGTAATCCCGCGCTGCGAATCCAGGTGACCGGTCACTGCGACGAGCGGGGTTCCGACGAGTACAACCTCGCTTTAGGCAACCGGCGTGCCCTGGCGGCGAAACGTTATCTCACCGATCGGGGTATAGCGGAAAGTAGAATCACGACCAGCTCCATGGGTGAGGAGCGTCCCCTCGCCATGGGGAGTAACGAGGGAGCATGGGCTCAAAACCGTCGCGACGAATTCACGATTGTTTCGGGTGGCAACCAGCTGAGAATGCCCGGAATGTGAGGCGTTTCGCCTCACTGTGTGTTGCGGCCGTCGTCCTCGGCGGCTGTGCCCTCAAGGGTGATGTACGGCGGGTCGAGAGTCAGCTCCAAGAGTATCGCGAAGAAACGGCCCGTGCCGATTCGGCACGGGCCGTAACGCTGGCCCGACTGCTCGACGAACTCGAGGGGTTGCAGGGTCAGTCCAGCCGCATTCTCGATTCTCTCACGTCCCAACGCCAAGCCATCCTGTCGATGCAAGGCTCGTTTCGCGGTGAGCTGACGGAAGTGCATCAGCAGCTCGTCACGATTCAGGAGCTCACCGGCCAGAGTCAATCCGTCATCAGTCAGCTGCGCACGGAGCTCGCCAGTCGGGAGCGGTCACCGGTGGTGACGCGCCGGGCAGAGCAACAAGGCGGCGGTCAAACAGGCAGGCCGTCCTCCGACGAGCCGGGCCCCGAAGAGATGTTCACCATGGGGCAGCAGTTCCTGACGAGGGGGGCGCCCCAGTCCGCCCGCGCGGCGTTCCGCCGGCTGTTGGAGTTGTATCCCCAGCACGGGCGGGCGGCAGATGCGCTGTACTGGATTGGAGAGAGCTTTCGGAACGATGAACCGGACTCCGCCACGGCCGCCTTCGAACAGGTTGTCGAGCAGTTCCCCGGGTCCGATCGTGCTCCCCTCGCCCTCTACAAGATGGGACTCGATGCCGAGCGCCGCGGTGACATGGCAGCCGCCCGACTCTTCTTCCAGCGCGTCGTCGCCGGATACCCCCGGTCGGACGAAGCGGATCTCGCTCGGTCGAAGCTCATCAACTAGCACCATCCCTCCTTCTCTGGCTACATAGCCGATGGCAAAGAAGAAGAGTTCGAGGGCCGAGATGCCCTTCTTGGACCACCTCGAGGAGTTGAGGTGGCGGATTCTTTGGAGTGCCGTCGCGTTGATCGTGGGGTCGTTCATCGGGTTTTACCTGGTGACGCGGTTCGACGTTCCCACGTTGCTCATGGAGCCGATCCGGCCCCACCTCGACGGTGAGCGACTCGCCTTTCTCCGCCCCACGGACGCGTTCATCATCAACTTGAAGTTGGCGGTCTTGGTGGGAGCGGTCATCGCGTTTCCCTTCATCTTCCAGCAGGTTTGGGGCTTTCTCAAACCTGCCTTGCATGACCGGGAACGCCGGATGGTGATGCCTGCCGTCTTGGCCAGTCTCGGGCTATTCGTGTCCGGCGTGTGGATGGCCTTCCTCTGGGTGTTGCCGGCGGTTCTGCGGATCATGCTCAGCGAACGGTTCCTGGGCACCGCGTTCGAGCCGATGATCACGGCCGCAGAGTACTTCCGGACCGCGACGCAAATAATACTCGCCTTTGGACTCGTCTTTCAGCTTCCGTTGGTGATGGTGCTTTTGGCGGCCATGCGCTTGGTGAATCCGAGATTCTTTGCCCGCCATCGTCCCTATGCGTTCCTCATCGGCGCCATGGTGGCTGCGTTCGTCACGCCGCCCGATCCGTTCTCGATGATCATGATGATGGTACCCATTGTTCTGCTTTACGAACTGGGGATTGTCATCGGCCGCGTGATCTGGAGACGTGGAAGTAAGGCAGCCACTATGATGATCCTGCTGTGCTTAGCCCTCGGCGCCCCGAACGTATCTGCCCAGGAGCGACGTCCGCCGCCTGATTCCCTCCGGGCGCAACAGGACTCGCTCCGGGCGCGGCAGGATTCGATGCGCGCCGATTCGGCACGGCAGCGTGTGGGTCTTCCCGACGGACCGTCCCGGGCATTTCCTCAGGCGGACTCCATCATTCGCGAGTTGCTCCGACGCGAGGGATACCAGGCCACCCGGTACGCCGCCGACAGCCTCACCTTCCACGCCCAGACGCAACAGATCGAGTTGCGCGGGTCTCGCGAGACGCCGGCGATGGTCGAGCGGGAGGGGAGTATTCTCGAGGCTGACTCCATACAGTTCGCGCAGCAGGTTTGCCTGTTGGACGCCGGGGGAGATCCCAAGCTGTTCGATGCGGGCACGACGGTGGTGGGCGGGACGATGGGCTACGACACCTGCGAGAACCGCGGGGTGGTGTCGGACGCCCTCACCGCCTTCACCCAGCAGGGAGTGGAGTGGTTCATGTCGGGGGAGCTGGGGATCGATTCCGCCTCGACGCGCCTCTACGCCGGGGGGAGTGACATCACCAGCTCGGACATGCCCGAGCCCGACTATCACTTTACCATGGGGAAGGTGAAGTGGGTGTCGAACAACATCATGGTGGCACGGCCGGTGGTGTTGTACGTGCGGGACGTTCCCGTGATGTGGCTCCCGTTCATGTTCCAGGACATGCGCCAAGGACGCCGGTCGGGCATCCTGGTGCCGAAGTTCGGCATCAACGACATCGTCCGGCCCAACGAGGGTTACAAGCGCCACATCACCAACCTCGGGTACTTCTTCGCGTTGAACGACTACATGGACGTTCAGGCATCCATGGACTGGCTCGCCGAGACGTCGGTGTCGCTCAATGGGCAACTGCGATATCGATGGCTGGACCGCTTCATGACCGGACGGTTTGGTCTGTCGCGAGTATTCGAATCGGGGATCGACGGTGCGCCGGGGGGGCGCACCACCCGGGTCAACTGGAATCACCAGCAACAGTTCAGTCAACGAACACGACTGAACGCCAACGTGGATTTCGCCACGAGCACCAGGGTCCTACGCGAGAACGCCGTGGACCCTTTCTTACAGGTGGGCCAGTTGCGCAGTACGATCAACTTCTCGAAGCAGGTGGACTGGGGCACGATTACGCTCGGTGGGAGCCGCACGCAGCAGATCAGTGACGAGCAGGTCACCCAGACACTCCCCGACGTACGCTTCACGCCCATTCCCATCAGCATTGGGTCCGACATCACTTGGTCGCCGGCGTTCTCGTTCGTCATCAACCAGCGACTGAATTCGCCGGCGGGAACCATCGCCCTCCCGCCGATGGACGGGCTGCCACAAGAGGATTCCCTGTTCTCGGATTCCCGAACCACCACCATCGCGTTTGCCACGCCCATCCGATTCGGCCGCTGGAACCTGCGCAACGATATTCGCGTGCAGGATGTGCTGTCGGATCAGCGATCCGTCGAGTCGTTCGAGGATCCCGCCGATTCCACGACGTACAACCGGGTGTACGGCGAGGACTTTTCGACGCAGCTCGACTGGGACACGGGGATCAATCTTCCCATGCTCTTCGCGGCGAGCTGGAAGCTGCAGCCCAGCGTGGGCGTGCGGAACAAGACCTCGGGACCGTTCTTGTTGCGGAACCGGTACACCGGCGGAGATTTCGTCCAGCAGGGTAAGCGGCTGTCGTTTTCGGCGGGTTTGTCGCCCACCTTCTTCGGTTTTTTCCCCGGCCTGGGTCCCATCTCCGGCATCCGCCACTCCTTCGCGCCGCAATTCGGCTGGAGCTACTCGCCGTCGGCACATGTGCCGGAGGAGTTCATGCGGGCCCTCCAACCCACCAACCCCAATCCGCGTCTGGACAGCCCTGCGCTCCACACGCTGGGCCTCAGGGGCATCTCCCAGACCTTCGAGGGCAAATTCGGCGACGACACCGCCGCGGTGGATGGGGGCCGAAAGATCAAGCTGCTCAGCGTGCAGACCACCGGCATGGAGTACGACTTCGAGCAGGCCAAGGAGGAGGGTCGCAACGGGTGGCGCACCCAGTCCATGACCAACTCCCTCACCAGTGATCTCCTCAGGGGGTTCAACCTGCGGTTCACCCACGATCTCTGGGACGGACAGGTGGGGTACGATACGACGGCGTTCGATCCCTTTCTCCAGTCGGTGGCAGCCAGCTTCGCCATCAGCGGCCGGACATTCGTGAACCTGGCCAAGGCCCTGTTCGGGGGCGAGCCGTTGGAGGCCCCCGACCCGGAGGACGTGACCCCCGCCGATTCCCTGGAGGACGAATTCTTCACGGCGCCGCCGTCCATGGTGGCGGGGCGGACGTTCCAGTCCACGGAGAGCATTGCAGGGCGGGGAGCCCGGGGACGGGGCTTCCAGGCGTCGATTCGGTACAACGAGCGGCGCACGCGGGAAGATGGCCAGCAAGCCACCTCCTCCACGTCGGGGCCCAATCGGACGGTGGGTCTCACCATGTCGTTCAGCCCCACGCGCAACTGGGGCCTCCAGTGGACCACCGACTACAACCTC
>JBDHHA010000202.1:0-6350 GCA_039589615.1 Gemmatimonadota bacterium | reverse complement strand
GTCGCCATCCGGGACGCCTTTCTGGCGGTGGAGGTGCCCTTCGTGGAGGTGCACCTGTCCAACATCTTCGCCCGGGAGGCCCAGCGGCAGCAGTCGCTGCTGGCGGACATTGCCATTGGGATCGTGGCGGGGTTCGGGAGTCTCGGGTACCTCCTGGCGTTCGATGCCCTGGTGGCCCATGTGACACCGCGTGACGGCTGAACGCTGCCGGGAGCGACTGGGGCGGGCCGTCGAAGCACTGGCCGATCGGAGCATCGATGCGCTCCTGGTGAGCCACCTGGCCAACGTTCGCTACCTCACGGGATTCACCGGATCCAGCGGAATCGCCCTCATCACCAGGGCCGACGTGGTGTTGTTCACTGACGGCCGGTACGAGGTGCAGGCGGCGGCGGAAGTGGGGGACGTGTGCCGGGTGGATATCGTGGCCGGCGACCTCTGGGAGGCCGTGCGCCGAGCCGTGGCGGACACAGGCGGGCTGCACGCCGTGGGATTCGAGGCCCAGGACGTGACGGCCCAGGCTGCCGCTGAGATGGGTGAGGGATACGTGCCCACGGCCGATATCATCGAGGGGTTCCGGGCCGCCAAGGACCCAGGAGAGGTGGCGGGCTCCCGGCGATCCGGCCGGGCCTTCGGGAGATCGACGTGGCGGCGTCCCTTGAGCGGGCCCTCCGGGTTCGGGGAAGCGAGTGGCATCCCTTTCCCACCATCGCCGCATCCGGTCCCCGGAGCGCCTTGCCTCATGCCCGGACGACGGAACGCATCCTCGAGACGGGTGACTGGCTCCTGCTTGACTTTGGGGCCCAAGTGGAGGGATACTGCGCGGACGTTACGCGGACGATGGTGGTGGGCCGGTTGGCCGATGGGCGACAGCGGGAGGTGTACGACGTCGTTCGCGCTGCTCAGACCCAGGCCATTTCCCACGTCCGTGCCGGCATGAGCGGACGCGAGGCCGACGACTGCGCCCGCTCGGTCATCGCGTCCCGAGGCTTTGGTGACGCGTTCGGACACGCACTGGGACACGGCGTCGGACTCGAGGTGCACGAGGCGCCGCGTCTCTCGCGCACCAACGCCGACCCCCTTCCGGCGGGGTGTGTGGTGACAGTGGAGCCAGGTGTCTACCTTCCGGGTTGGGGTGGGGTGCGCATCGAAGACGACGTCCACCTGACGGACCGGGGTGCGGAGGTCCTCACGGACGGTCGCACGGAACTGCTGGAATTGGTCTAGTCCCGCCGTCCCTTATAGAGGAAAAGGAAAGAGCGAACGACAGGCATGGCCAGTACTGCTGATTTTCGTAACGGAATGGTGCTCGACATTGACGGGCAGTTGTTCCAAATCGTCTATTTTCAACACGTCAAGCCCGGCAAGGGCGGGGCGTTCGTCCGCAGCAAGTTCAAGAACGTGCTGACGGGCGCGGTGATCGACAAGACGTGGACGGCCGGCGAGCGGGTCAACGAGGTGCGCCTCGAGCGACGACCCGTCCAGTACTCGTACAACGACGGCCAATTGTACCACTTCATGGACATGCAGACCTACGACGACATTCCGCTGAGTGCCGACCTGATCGGAGAGGATCAGCTCAAGTACCTCAAAGAGGGCATGGAATGTCAGGGGTCGGCCCACGGCGAAAAGGTGATTATGATCGAATTGCCGTTCTTCGTGGAGCTGGAAGTGGTGGAAACCGAACCCGGCGTACGAGGGGACACGGCATCGGGCGGCACCAAGCCGGCCAAGTTGGAGACCGGTGCGGTCGTCCAGGTGCCCCTGTTCATCGAGCAGGGTGACGTCTTGAAGGTGGACCGCCGAGAGGACAAATACCTGACACGCGTATGATTGACTTCAAGATCTTGGAAAAGTTGCTGGCGCTCCTCGACGACTCCGAGGCCAACACCATCGAGGTGAAAAAGGGGTGGTGGTCTACCACCATCAAGGTGTCGAAGAGCCCCATGGTGGCTGCGTCCGGACCGGTGACCTATGCGGTGTCCGGTGGCGGCAACCCGGGAAGCGCTGCGCCACCCGCTCCCGCCGCCGAGGGGGAGAAGGGTGAGGCACCTCCCGCCCCGAGTGGCCCGGCGGACAACTACCTGGAAATCAAATCGCCCATGGTGGGGACGTTCTACGCCCAGCCGGAGCCCGGGGCCGAGCCGTACGTGCGCAACGGCACCCGGATCACGCCGGGCAAGACGTTGTGCATCATCGAAGCGATGAAGATCATGAACCCGGTTGATGCCGAAGTGTCGGGCGTCATCGTGGAGACGCTGGTCGAAGACGCCCAGCCCGTCGAATTCGGACAAGTTCTTTTCAGGGTGGATCCCAATGGCTGACGCTGCCGGCAAACCGTTCGATTTCAAAGGCGCCATTACCGAGCTGGTCAAACGCGCTGGTTCCGATCTGCACATCAAGGTCGGGCGTCCGCCGATGCTCCGTATTCGCGGAGACCTCATCGAGTTGGATCGCGACCCGCTCAAGCCCGATCAACTCAAGGCCCTCGCCGAGCAGATCATGACGCCGCGGCAGGTGAAGGAGTTCGCGGAGATGAAGGAGGCGGACTTCGCCATCGGCGTGCCGGGGGTGGGGCGGTTCCGGACCAACGTGTTTCAGCAGCGGGGGACGCTGTCGTTCGTGTTCCGGGCAATTCCCTACCAGGTGAAGGCCACCGACGAATTGAATCTCCCCAAGGTGTTGAACGAAATCGCCATGAAGCCCAGAGGCCTGGTGCTGGTTACCGGGATCACGGGATCGGGGAAGTCCACCGCGCTTGCCTCCATGGTGGACTACATCAACCGCACCCGGGCGTGCAACATCATCACCATCGAGGACCCCATCGAGTTCTTGCACAAGGACGTGAAGTCCACGATCTCGCAGCGTGAGGTGGGGAGTGACACGCTGTCGTTCGAGTCGGCGCTGCGCCACGTGCTGCGGCAGGATCCCGACGTGATCATGATCGGTGAGATCCGTGACCGGACCACGCTGGACACGGCCATGAAGGCGGCGGACACGGGGCATCTGGTCTTCTCCACGCTCCACACCACCGACTCGACCCAGACGATCAACCGGGTCATCTCGTTCTTCCCGCCCCACGAGCACGACGCGGTGCGCAACCTGCTCTCCACGTGTCTCAACGCCGTGATCTCGTTGCGGCTGGTGCCCACGAAGGACGGAAAGACCCGCATACCGGCGTGTGAGGTGTTGATCAACACGGCGGCCGTCAAGGACAATATTCGGGACTCCGACAAGGCGCTGGAGATTCCGACTCTTATTAAGGAAGGGACAGTGCAGTATGGGATGCAGGCGTTCGACCAGTCGCTGATGGACTGGTACAGAAAGGACGTCATCAGTTACGACGACGCGGTCTTTTACTCGACGAACCCCAGCGAATTTGCCCTAAAGGTCAGCGGCATCGACTCCTCGTCCGATCGGACGTTCAGCGACGGGCTGGGTGACCAGTCGACTGGCCTGTCCTAGCCGATGTTCAAGAAAGTCTTGATTGCCAACCGTGGGGAGATTGCCCTGCGGGTGATTCGCGCGTGCCGCGAACTGGGCGTGGACACCGTCGCGGTGTACAGCGAGGCGGATCACGAATCCCTCCATGTCCGGTTCGCCGACGACGACGTGTGCATCGGCCCGCCGTTGAGCAAACTCTCCTACCTCAATATTCCCGGACTCATCGCCGCCGCGGAGATCACCGGCGCCGACGCCATTCATCCCGGATACGGGTTCCTCGCCGAGAGCCCGGAGTTTGCCGAGGCGTGTGCCGAGTCGAACATCACGTTCATCGGCCCCACGGCAGAGCAGATCCGCCTCATGGGCGACAAGGCCGCGGCGCGGAAGATGGCCATCGAGCTGAACGTGCCCGTGGTCCCCGGGTCGAAAGGCGCCATCGACGATCCGGACGAGGCGCTGCAGACCGCTGAGGAGATCGGCTTCCCCGTCATCATCAAAGCGGCGGCCGGCGGAGGAGGGAAGGGGATGCGGGTAGCCGTGGATGCCGAGGCCTTCGGCAACGCGTTCCAGCTCGCCCGCAACGAGGCACTAGCGGCCTTCGGCAACGCGGAAGTCTACGTGGAGAAATATCTGGCCAAGCCCCGCCACGTGGAGTTCCAGATCATGGGGGACACCCACGGCAAGGCCATGCACGTGGGCGAGCGGGATTGTTCGGTGCAGCGGCGTCACCAAAAACTCCTCGAGGAAGCGCCGAGTCCCGGCGTCAGCGACGAATTGCGCAAGAGGATGGGCGACTGCGCCGTCAAGCTGGCGGCCAACATCGGATACGTGGGTGCCGGCACCGTCGAGTTTCTCCTCGACGAAGACGGCAGCTTCTTTTTCATGGAGATGAACACCCGGATTCAGGTGGAGCATCCGGTTACCGAGATGGCCACCAATTTCGACCTGGTCAAAGAGCAGATGCGGACCGTGGCCGGAGAGCACTTGAGTTTCAAGTTGAACGGCGGCTGCCTTCGGGGTCACGCCATCGAGTGCCGGGTGAACGCCGAGGATCCGGAACGGGACTTCCAACCCTGTCCGGGACAAATCACCGCGTACCATCCCCCCGGCGGTCCCGGGATCCGGGTAGACACCCACATCTATCAGGGCTGTACGGTGCCGCCGTACTACGACTCGCTGATCGCGAAGGTCATCGCCCACGGGCTCAACCGTGAGGAGGCCCTTGCGAGAATGAGTCAAGCATTAGATTCGTTTATCGTCGAAGGTGTGAAGACCACGATCCCGTTCCTTCGAGCGGTGATCCACCATCCGGAGTTCCGGGACGGAGCGGTGGACACGAAGTTCCTCGAACGCAACAGGGACATCATGCCGGCCGCTGAATGAAACTCTCTGTCTACTTTACATCCGAAGGATTGAAGCAGAGCGACGTCACCGGACGTCCGGTGTTGGTCGTGGACGTGTTGCGGGCGAGTACCACGATCGTCACCGCCCTGGGGAACGGTGCAAAAGCGATCATCCCGGCGGAAACCGCGGCGGACGCGATCCAACTCGCCAACAATCTGACCCGGGACGACATTCTCCTCACCGGGGAACAGGGGTGTGAGCGCATCGAGGGGTTCCAGTGCGGGAACTCCCCGCTGGAGATGACGCTCGAGACGGTGAAGGACAAGACCCTGGTGATGACCACTACCAACGGTACGCAGGGGTTACTCGCCGCAGAGTCGGGTGAGCCGGTGTTGATCGGGTCGGTCATCAACTTCTCAGCCGCGGCGGCGGCGGCCAAGGCGGCTTTCGAAGCGAACGGGGAATTGATTATTCTGTGCGGAGGCCGCGAGCGCCGCTTCGCGCTGGAAGACGCGTACGTGGCGGGGCGGTTTGCCCGGGAGATTCTCCCCAGCCGGCAACGGGGTGCGGAGATCGACGATGCCGCCATCGCCGCGCTGCAGTTGGTGCGGCGTTACGGTGAGAGATGGAAGACGGCGGTCAACGCCAGCGCGGCGGCCCGGCGTCTCAAGGAACTGGGGATGGGGAAGGACGTGAATGCAGCGACGGAAGTCGATCAGTTCGACATCGTTCCGCGGTACGCGGAGCGTCAAGTGAAGGTCTGAACCCGGAGGTGCAGTGGGACTGACGCCAGCCCGGCGGCGTGAGTTGACTGCGATTCTCTCCCTGGCGGCGGGGGTCTTTCTCGGACTGTCTCTGCTCCCCACGTCGCTCACCGGCCCCCTGGGTGGGGTGGTCGGGCGCTTCCTCTGGAAGTTCCTCGGTTTGGGATCGGTACTCTTGCCGGTTCTCCTCCTCATGGTGGGCATCGTCCGGTTCGGCTGGCTGCGAGGCATCGACGCCCGCCGCGTCGCCATCCTCATCGGCGGCCTCGTGATTCTGGTCCCCTTCGGGATCGCCATCGGTGTGGGACTCGAGACCACGGCCGACCTCCAGCCGAACTACGACGATTGGGGGGTGCGCCACAAGGTCGTCGGACTCGTCCCCGCGTTTCTCGCTATCACCGCCTCGGCCCTGGTGGGCACCGCCGGTGCCGTGATCGTCGGCGTCCTGGGGCTCTCGGCCCTCACACTCTCCACGGTGGGATGGCATCCCCTGCGGCGCCTGCGTCGATCCGAATCCCGGGCGGTACGCGAAAAGCGGAGATACGAGGCGACGTTCACCGCCCCCGACGTGTCCGAACCCGCGGCGCCCGAGCGCCAGGCCAAGCTCAAGGCGCCCCTCATCGCCCGAAAGAAAAAGAAGCGCCCCGAGGGGAAGCCCGTTCCAGGAGACGGCGCGGGCGACGAGCAGGCGTTCATCAGCGACAGGGCCATCAGCCCGTTCCCCTACGAGTTGCTGGACGAGCCCGAGCACCACGACGAGGTGGAGGATCAGACCGAATTGGATCGCCTGGGGCGCGTCCT
>JBDHHA010000201.1:0-5900 GCA_039589615.1 Gemmatimonadota bacterium | reverse complement strand
CGGCCAAGAAGGTATCTCATGAGAACGACACTTCTGTTGCTCGGCGCATTGTCTCTCTGTAGTACGGCAGATGGACAGACCAGTGCCAGATTGATGCGCTACGCGGACGTATCCACCGGCCAGATCGCCTTTGACCCACTCCCCGGGCGAGGAATCCTGGCCCCGCTTCTCGCCGGACGGCAGTGAGATCGCGTACACGGCGAGCTATAACGGCAACCAGGACGTGTATGTGATGCCGGCCTCGGGCGGACTCCCCACCCGGGTTACCTACCAGTCCCATGGCGACCGTATGGTCGAGTGGCATCCGGACGGCAATCACATCCTGTTCGCCTCACGCAGGGAGAGCGGGCGGCAGTCCTTCTCCCAGTTCTACCTGGTTTCCAAGGAAGGCGGATTCCCCGAGAAACTGGACGTGCCCTACGGAGAGCTGGCCAGCTTTTCCCCCGACGGAAGTCACCTGGCCTATATCACCAAGATCACGGAGAACTATCCGTTCAAGCGGTATCGCGGAGGATTGGCTTCCGACGTCATCCTCTACGATCTGACGAACGATACTGCCGAGAACATCACCGCCAATCATGCCACCGACGGAAAACCCGCCTGGGTAGGTGACAAGGTCTACTTCGTTTCGGACCAAGGCCCCAACATTCGACTCAACATCTGGACCTACGACACTGGGACGAGGACTGCGTCGCAGATTACCCGATTCGATGATTTCGACATCTCACTGATGTCGGCCGGGCCGCAGGACATCGTATTCGAAGCAGGCGGCACCTTGTACCTGATGGACCTGGCCACCGAGCAATATGAGCCGGTTGCCGTGCATGTGGTCAGCGATCTCTCCGTCGAGATGGCGCGGTCCGAGGATGTCAGCCGACGCATCGACAACATGACCGCGTCGCCCGACGGCAAGCGCGTCGTCTTCGAGGCACGGGGCGAGCTGTTCAACGTGCCGGTCTCCGAGGGCTACGTCCTCAACATGACTCAGTCCAGCGGCGCATTCGACCGCAATCCGGCGTGGTCGCCGGACGGCAATCACCTTGCGTACTGGAGCGATCGATCCGGCGAATACGAGATCTACATCCAGGCAACCGACGGACGGGGCGAACCCAGAAAGCTCACCAACCGGCGGAAAGGCTTCGGATACAGTCTGTTCTGGTCGCCCGACAGCGAGAAGCTGGCGTTCATCGATGAAACCAACGACATCGCGATCGTCGATGTGGAGAGCGGAGATGTGACGGTTGCCGGGAACACGGATTGGAACACGGGCCACGGCGGTCGCTTTGGTTACCCGATCGCGTGGTCGCCCGATTCCAGATGGATCGTCTTCACGCAGGGTCTGGACAACTCCAACAACGCCATCATCCTGTACGACGTGGAGCAGGGCGCTTCCCATCGGGCAACGAGCGGGTTCTATCAGGACAACAACCCGGTGTTCAGCAAGGATGGGAAGTATCTCTTCTACCTGACCAACCGCAATATGTCCGCCGCCTACTCTGACATGGGTGACGGAACCTGGGTCTATCCCAACTCCACGCAGATCGCCTCGGTGAGTCTCACCACGGGGGCGCCGTCGCTGCTTATGGCAAAGAACGATGCCCTGGAGTCGGATCCGTCCGAACCTGACACCTCGGAGGTCTCGGTCGAGGTGCACTTCGACAATCTGGAGGCGCGCCTCGTGCTGTTGCCGCCGAGCGCCGGGAACATCGCCGACCTGATGCCGTTCGACGGCAAGCTGGTGTATCGCCGGTTTCCCAACACCGGCTCTGGAGGCGGGCCGGCTTCGCTGATGTACTACGACATCGAGCAGCGAGAAGAAGAGACGATCATGTCCGGCGTAAACGGCGTGACCATGACGGCGGACGGCAAGTCGCTGCTGGTAAACAGCCGAGGGAGCTATGGGATCATTCGGGCGGCGCCGGGTCAGAAGATCGATGATGCGATCCCGACCGACGGCCTGGTGATGGACTACGTGCCCAGGGACGAGTGGCGTCAGATCTTCACGGATACCTGGCGCAGGTATCGTGACTTCTTCTACGACCCCAACATGCACCAGGTGGATTGGGACGGGCTGCGCAGCCGGTACGGCGCGCTGATCGAGGACGCCCGGACCCGTTGGGACGTGAGTTTCGTCCAGTCCCAGATGTCCGCGGAGTTGAGCGCCGGGCATACCTATACCCGCGGCGGCGATACGGAAGGCGTCACACCGGTGGTGACGGGCTATCTCGGTATCGACTGGGAGATGAACGACGACAAGTACCGCATCAAGCGGATCGTCACTCCGGCCGAGTGGGACACGGAAGTCCGCTCGCCGTTCGACCGACCGGGCGTGGACGTACGACCCGGTGATTACGTGTTGGCGGTGAACGGCGTGGAGTTGGATCCGGCCAAGGACCCCTACGCCGCGTTCGAGGGGCTTTCGGGCAAGACGGTATCGCTGACCGTCAGCCGGTCGGGTAGCGACGAGGACCGCGAGAACCTGGTGATACAGTTACTGACGCAGGGCGAGGAGATCAACCTGCGCTACCTGGAGTGGATCGAGAATAACCGCAAACTGGTTGACGACCTTTCGGGCGGCCAACTCGGCTACGTGTACATGTCGAACACCGGCGGCCGCGGTCAACTCGAGCTGGTGCGGATGTTCTACGGACAGCTCGACAAGAAAGGCTTCATCATCGACGAGCGGTTCAACGGCGGAGGGCAGCTAGCCGATCGTTTTCTGGAGCTGCTCCAGCGGCCGGTGGTGTACAACCTGCACTGGCGGCACGGAAGAGATCACACCTACCCCATCAAGACCAATCCCGGTCCTATGGGCATGTTGATCAACGGTTGGGCCGGGTCGGGGGGCGACGGCCTGCCGTGGGCTTTCCAGGAACTCGAGGCGGGGCCGATCGTGGGGGAGCGCACCCTGGGGATCCTGGTGGGACCGGCCACCGGCCATCAGTTGATAGACCGGGGCGGGATCACCGTACCCGGCGCCCGGTTGTACGACAACGACGGACACTGGTTCTGGGAAGGCGAAGGCGTGTCTCCCGACATCGAGGTGTGGGACGACCCCAACATCCTGGTGCAGGCCCGGGATCCCCAGATCGAGCGAGTCGTCGAAGAGGTCATGAGACTGCTCGAAACGAATCCGCCGGTGATGACACCGGCACCACCACTGGAGGACCGCTCGGTCCGGGGCATCAGGCGGAATCGATAACACCGGTTCCGTGCCCGGTGGTACCTCGGCGTGTTCTTTCGCCGGGCTACCGCCGGGGCGGCTGGTACGGGTCAGGGGCGCCCGGCAATATCGGGGGATACTGCTGCAGCGATGCTAGGTGGCGTTGCAGCAACGGTACGGCCCCTTGGGGCACCCAGGTGTGCGGGAACAGCACGTTTTCGTTCTCGCCCGGATCCGTGAGAAGATTGTAGACCCTGGGCATGTCGTACTGCACCACCGAACCGAAGACATTATCCATTTCTTTGAAGTGGACCTTCCAGTTGCGCCATTTTACGGCAAAGACCTGGGAGCCGACGTAAACCACGAATCCCTCGCGGTTGGATGTCTCCTGTGCGCCGAGCAAGAAGTCGGTCTGATCCACGCCGTCGATGACCCGATCGTCGGGAACCTCCCCACCGGCGATTTGCACCAGCGTGGGAAACAGGTCCATTGCGTGGACGATCTCGTCACTGCTCGTACCCGCAGGGATGTTGCCCGGCCAGCGGACCAAGAAGGGAACGCGCAGTCCGCCCTCGAGGCCTGTGAACAGGGTGCCACGGAAGGGCCCGGCAGTCCCCGGATAGCCCGTCTGCGCCATGATGTTCGAGCTGCCGGTTGGCAGACCCTCGGGACCGTTGTCGGAGGTGAAGATGAAGATCGTGTTCTCCCGAATGCCGAGCTCGTCGACTGCGTCGAGGAGCATTCCGGTGTGCTCGTCCACTTGATGGAGCAAGTCCGCCCATCGCCCGTTGCCGGTCTTTCCGTCATAGTCCGGATGTGGCATGACGGGGTAGTGGGTCGCGGTGTAGGGTAGGTAGACGAAGAATGGGTTATTGGCCGCTGCGTTGCGATCCATGAACTCGATCGCTCTCTCCGTGATCTCGCGATCGATGAGCGGGCGGTATTCCAGATCGTACGGCCGGATCGTCGTAGGCTGCTGCCCCTTGCGGGACTCAACGACGTCCGGCGGTCCCGCAACGCTTTCGTCGTACCCTTCGAGGGTGCGCCAGGCTGCTTCGTCCGTCGAATTTGGGATTCCAAACCACTCATCGAAGCCCTGATCCGTGGGGAAGCGACCCACCGTGCGCCCGAGATGCCACTTGCCGAACATGCCCGTGGCGTAGCCCACGTCGGACAGAGCCTCGGCCATCGTGATCTCCCACTGAACGAGGCCGTACACACCGGAGCCAATCGGCACTGACGCGTTTCCCGTTCGGAAAGCGTAGCGGCCCGTCATCAGCGCGGCACGCGAAGGGGTGCACTGGACCTCCACGTTGAAGTTGGTCAGCCGCAACCCTTCGTCCGCCAGTCGGTCGAGGCGTGGCGTCTCGGTGCCACGAATGATCCCGCCGCCGTTGAAGCCCGGCTCCCCCCAACCGAAATTGTCGATGAAGATCAGGACGATGTTGGGCTTGTCCTGCGCCGCCGCCGATCCTGGCAGATACGCCAGAGCCGCCGCGACGAGCACTGCAAGTACTCGGGGATTCGGTCTGTTCACTGGGATATGCTCCTGAGTTCGTTCGCCGGGTGCTGTTTGGCCGGCGGGGTTCCGAGTCACGTGTCCTCCGACCGCCCTCCGAAGGCTATGAACGATGGGGGGCGGCCAAGAATGGCGATATGGGACTTTGGTCCCATAGTCCGGGGCGGAATCATCGATCGGCTGACTCATACAAAATCTTGACAGAATCCAATATTGGGCTTAGTATCCGGCCGCTCATGGTGAACTCCAACGATCCAGCCGACCTTCTTCGCCAACACGGTGTCCAGGTCACGGCCCAGAGACTGGCCGTCCTCCGGGCGGTGTCCCATCGACCACACGGCACGGCGGACGACGTCGCCGAGGCCGTGCGGACAGGGATCGGGACCATCTCCCGCCAGGCCGTCTACGACGCCCTGGGGATGCTGGCCGCCAAGGGGCTGGTGCGACGCATCCAGCCTGCCGGGTCGCCGGCCCGCTATGAGGATCGAGTCGGCGACAACCACCACCATCTCATCTGCCGCGTCTGCGGCGTGATGGTCGACGTCGACTGCGCGGTCGGGGCCAGGCCGTGCCTGAACGCAGCCGATGACTCGGGCTACGAGATCGACGAAGCCGAGGTGGTCTTTTGGGGACGATGTCCCGCGTGTCTCGGGGAAACTCCGCCTCCGGCCGGGGGTTGAGGCGACGCCAACAGAGCAACACCAAAAAACCCAGAGCAAACCAACCGTCAGAATCAAATATCAGGAGGACCGCGTGTCAGACAGCACAAGCCAGTGCCCGTTCTCGGGCGGAAACACGGCCGTCGGGAGGTCGGCGACCGAACAGTGGTGGCCGAATCAGCTCAACCTCAAGATTCTCCACCAGCACCCTCCCCAGGCCGACCCACAAGGCGAGGACTTCGACTATGCCGCGGAGTTCAAGACCCTCGACCTGGACGCCGTGAAGCAGGACGTCGTCGAGGTGTTGACCACGTCGCAGGACTGGTGGCCGGCCGACTACGGCCACTATGGGCCGCTCATGATCCGGATGGCCTGGCATGCCGCAGGCACGTACCGCGTCGGCGACGGCCGGGGCGGCGCGGGCTCGGGGAACCTTCGCTTCGCGCCCCTCAACAGCTGGCCCGACAACGCGAACCTCGACAAGGCCCGCCGGTTGCTCTGGCCGGTCAAGAAGAAGTACGGCCGGAAGATCTCGTGGGCCGACCTGATGATCCTGACC
>JBDHHA010000200.1:0-9287 GCA_039589615.1 Gemmatimonadota bacterium | reverse complement strand
CCAAGAGCCGCCGGAACGACCAGAAGCAACGGAAGGACCGAGTGATTGACAATATAGTCTATACGCTATATAGTTATAACGTCAACACAAGAGGCTTGTCGCTGGGTGGAGGAACTCAACATGCGTCGCATATCGCTTGCTGCTGCCGTCCTTGTTCTGGCCGCTGCGGGCTGCAGCAGGTGGGGAATCACTTCGGTCGCTCCACGGGCGGCCGTGCAGGATTCACGACCAAGGGCCGTGCGGGTGACGACGTTTAAGGGATCCACCGTCACCATAGCCGAGCCGATCGTCCGGGGCGACAGCTTGGTCGGTCTGTTGCAGCAAAACGGTAACAGAACGACGGCGGTATCCTTAGGGGATGTGGCCTCACTCGAAACCAGGAGAGTCGATGTGCCCGGGACGATTGCCCTAATCGCGGTTGGGGGGGCGGCGGCCTTTGGCCTTGTCCTCTTGGCGGTGCTGTTCACCTATTCCCCGACGCCGTGAGTGGTGTTTCACTAGCGGCCGTCCACCGCCGACTGCGCCGTTCGTGAAGTGGGAGATGTCTGGCTAGCGGTTGGCGGCCTACCTGGGACGGGACCTTTGAAGTCTCAGGATGGATAGGACATCGAAGGGACGTTTGCCTCGTTCTTCGGCGATATTGACGTTTGTGTGAACGGGCAAGATGGATAGCGCCCAGGCCGCCCGTGTCCGGGGCCGACTCCTTGTACTTGTGGCGCATCAATTCTAGTACCGAGGTCTTCGCCCTTGAGCGGCGCTGACGAGGTGGCCCAAAGACCTCCCGGCAGGACTCGACGGGAAAGGGTGCTTAGAAGTCCGCATGTTTGCCACGCACCCCAGAGAAATAGGGATGCGTTAGGTACCCATTCCCGCACCAACACGCAGCAACGTCCCACGATAACTCCCACGACACCGGGGGCTCGTCGCATGATCCGCCGCCTCCCCTCCACGAAGTGGCAACCGCACGTCCACGAGGTGAGACAGAGGTGTCTGGGGGTTCCTGCCTTCAGTTGTTTTGAACTCTTCGGCAGCGAGCCCTCCGCCCACAGTGTCCACGGAGTCGCCCCGCTTCGGAGCTTGCCGCGTGGAGATTTGCGGATCTTCCCGACAAGTCTTGCCGGGGGCGCACTTCCCCTGCCTTGACAATATAGTCTATGTGCCATATTGTTATAGCGTCAACGCCATAGAGAGTCGGTCGGCTTGAGGATTCGGTGACGGCCACATGGTCAGCAGGTACCAGCAAGCCAGAGCGTTGACGGAGCGGCCGTGCAGCCAGGTCAACAGATGTCCAATTGAATGGTGGGACGTTCAAAGACTGGAGGCTGTCATGCGGGTCCTCATCGGCATCTGCGCCATCTCCGTCGTCATCCCGTCCGCCAGCATTAGAGCACAGCAGCCAGTCACACCCGGCGACCGGGTGCGGGTCTCCAACTGTTACCCCCGGTTTCTGAGGGGAAAGCTCAGAAACCGATGCGACAGACACGTCGGCACACTCACGGCTCTTACCGCCCAAGCTGTGACACTGCGAGTGGAGGACATGGCAACTGCAGTGCCGCTCGATTCCGTGACCAGGCTTGAAGTGAGTCGGGGTCGGAAGTCGCACTTGCTGGAAGGCATCGGCATTGGATTCCTCGCTGGAGCGGGACTTGGGGCGCTGGTCGGCGCGGCCGTGGACTGCACTCAGCTCCTGGGCACCACATCCAACCAGGCATCTTGCACTGGGCTCGGGGCTGCAGCCGGTGCGGCGTCAGGGCTCCTCATAGGTGCAGCTGTTGGGGCACTCAACAAGACCGACCGCTGGGAAGAAGTCCCCCTCGACCGACTCCGCGTAAGCGTCGGGCCGCAACGTGACGGGCGGTTCGCGCTTGCCATGTCTTTCTCGTTCTGAATAGGAGGCGTCAGTGCGTGTTGTTGGACTTAGCGCCTTTGCGCACGGGCGCGCCGCCGGCCGCGAGGACGCTGGGGGTAAGAGGGTGCGCAAAGCACCAGACCCCGCAAAGGAGGACTCGACGGGAAAGGGTGCGCCACCGGTGCGCGCCAGCGCATCGGTGCGCCCCCGGCCGCGAGGACGCCGGGGGTAAGAGGGCGCGCAGAGCGCGCCCGAATACCCCCGGCAGGACTCGAACCTGCGACCCTCTGCTTAGAAGGCAGATGCTCTATCCGGCTGAGCTACGGGGGCTTAGCTCCTAAATTCCCCAGATCCGGCCAAATACGCAAACCCCGGCCCCCTGTTCGGACCTTGACCTTCCAAGGCCGCGTACCGGGGGATAACATGGGATATGGCTTCGATTTCGACCCGGGACTCTATGTCTGACTCAGGCCAACGGAAGAGCCAGGATCGCCGCGACCACGATCGCCGCAAGGCCGAGCGCCGACAGGAAGACGTACCGATTGATTTCGAGAATCGCCGAAGGGGGATCGACCGGCGAATCGGCTCACGACGGACCGGCCAGGAGCTGAAGTTCTGCTCCGGCTGCGGCAAGAGAATCACCCACGTGCCCACGATCCCCACCCTGGGCAAGACCGCCTCGACGACCCGCTTCTGTGCTCATTGCGCCCAGGAACGCGGAATGTTGTGAGGGGGGGCATTCCCAGCCAGCCGTAAAGAACCCCTTCAGAGCCCCGCAGGCGATTGCCCTGTCGGGGCTTCCTTGTGGTCGCCCTCCCGGCGGGACACCCGTCGCGCCCATTCCTGCGTCGCGTTGCCCAGGACCACAAGGGAAACGACGCCGAACACCGCCAGGATGAGGATGACGACTGCTCCAATCATGACCAACTGCCGTGTGAGATGTGACCGAGCGAGGGTTCGACGGTAACCTAGGCAGGCCCGGTCAACTGGCAGTCATGTGGGGACCCCCAAAGGACCCCGACCCTAGCCGGAGGGCCCGGGGCTAGTTGATCCGCTCCCCGGCCAGCGTGTCCACTACGGCAGGTATGAAATCCACGATCGATGTGACGATGACGTCGAACGGACGATCCGGCTGCCCCGGAAACCCCACCAGCTCGTAGAACACCGTGTCTGCCAAAGCCGTGGCGAAATGGGTGTCGAAGCGTCCGTGAACTGAGCCGCTCCCCGGCACATTCAACCAGTAGGACCCGTCTCCGCTGGTGGCAATCGGTCCGTCGACCCATGTCCCGTCTACAAAGGCTGACGTGACGTTGCCAATCCGCGGGTCCAGATACACGTCGAGAACGGCATCCACCGGAGTCCCGTCAAAGGAACCGGTCACACGGTATAGCCCCTCTCGGGGATCGTCCTGATCGTCGATGACCCGAATGTCGTTGTGACTCGTCAACACGCTCCCGAACACCCCTATCCCCCCGTCGATGTGATTGATGAAGCCACGTCCCGTCAACGGGTCGCTGAATGACCGGATGAAATCGAAGTGAAATCGAAGTAGTTGGTGTCGGCCACCGCTACGGTCAGCGTGTAGTACTGGCCCCCCCGGAACACCGCCTCCCCGTCATCATGATCATCGAAGCTGATGAGGTCGCCTGCCAGGACCACGCCCATGGTGTCGGTGGCCATCGTGAAAAGCTGCCCCAATAGCAATGAGCCGGGGTAGACGTCGGGGGTACGGTCCAGATCCCTGCCCAGCTCGAGGATGAGGGCCCGCGCCGAGATCGGATCGACGTCGACCCAGATGGAATCGATGCTGCGGTGCAACTCGAGGCCTTCTGCCGTCAAGCCGGTGCGAACGTCGATGGACTGGGCGCCGGGAATGACCGTCGAACCGGCGACCACCTCCCCCGCCTGCGTCTCCACCCGCAGGTCCACCCGATCCCCCGGAGCAAGCGGGCAGAGGTCGCCGGTCACGTAGGTTCCCGACGGAGCGAGCGCCCCCTGCTCGGACCCGTCGCCGTACGGTACCGGCGGCTGTTCCGTCAAAAACACCGTTGGCGTCGGGCAGCTCCCGGGGTTCCGGTGGGTGAGGATCACCGTGGCACCCTCGATGGGGTAACCCTCGCCGGCTGGCCCCGGCGGGGTCAGCCCGGAGGAGTACCGAAACCCCCGATTACTTCCAGTCAGTGAGTACTCGAGAATCACGAACTGGGTCGGCTCCCCCACGTTGAGCACCGCATGCACGACGACGACCGGCTCGCCCTGGGGAACCGTGATCTCGGCCAGCTCGCACCCCAACGCCAGCGCGCAGACCCCAAGTACGGTCACCACACCACGAGATCTCGTCACCATTTGAACTCGATTCCAAACGTGGGAAAGAACGGCACCTGGGAGGCGCCCGTCCGTCTCGCAGGGCTCGTACCAAAGTCGAACGAATAGAGGAACACGTTCTTCCGGTTGTACGCATTGGCCACCTGGAAATACGGATTCCATTGGGCGCCCCACTTTTCGAATTGCCACCGAAAGCCCAGATCCAAGCGCGAGTACGTGGGAAAGCGCTCGGCGTTGATCGCGGTGCTGATGGGCTCGGTTTCGCCGGAGTCGAAGGCGTTGACCGACGGGCGATACCTTCGGTGGGACCATTCCCCGACGAATCCCGTGTACGGCAGGGGCGATCCGAAACCCCACCGCAATCCCATCTCACTCCCCAGGGGCCCCGGGGCGCGCATCACGAGGTTGACGGTGTGGCGCCGGTCGTGGGAGGGTGGAAATACCGAACCGTCGGCACGACGTTCGGTCTTGTTGAACCCGTAACTCAACCACCCCTGGACCCGCCCGACGTGACGTCGCAACAGGATGTCGATGCCCCACGCGTCTCCGTCCATCGGGAAGAATTGATTGCCGACGTCACGCAAGCTCTGCGCGCTGTTGGGAATCACGAGATTCTCAAATGTCTTGCGATACCCCTCGACGGTGACCTGGTATTCGCCGCCGAACCACTGTTCGAAACCCAGTACCGCGTGATCGGAGCGACCAACCGGGACGTGTTCGTCTGCTCCGATCCAGAACTCGTACACCGTGATTGGCAGCTCCTGATCCCGGAGGGAATGGACCGCCTGGTAGTAGCGTCCGAACGAGCCCAGGATCGCCCGGTCTCGCGACAGGAAGAACTTGAAGGAAGCGCGCGGCGCGACGCCGGTGAAGTCCGCTCCCGGAACATGCTCCACGCGGATTCCCGGGCGGACCTTCAGTCGTGCGGATACGTTCCACTCGTCGTCGACATACGCCGACCACACCGTGGGATGGTAGTCGACGTTGAACAGAGGGATGATCCCGCCGTAATTGCCCGGAGAATCCCCGAACTCGAACGTGGGTGACCGAACATCGTAGACCATGTCGTACCGCTCGAGACCCGCCCCCACGTGCAATCGGTGTTCACCCAACGGGGTCATAACACCCGAGCTCGCCGACACCAGCCGCACATCGTTGTCCCAGCGTGCAAAGTCGGGCACGATCCCAAATGACGTGGAGAATTCGGTGATGCTCGCCCGGGTGACGACGCGACTATTGCCGATTGGCTGCTGCCATGTCACCCCCGCCAACTGGTTGCCCCAATCGAACAGGAAATCGATGGGGTCCCGCTGCGGCAGGTTGGGGTTGGAGCCGTCGGATGCCTCGACCACGTTCACATCCATGATGTCGCGACCCCAATAGGCCGTCAGGGCAACCGACGCTCCCGAGGCAAACGGCAGGTGGAGCTTGGCAACCGCATCGGTGAAGTAGTAGGGCACCTCCTCCGGCGTCAGGGCGGCGATGACGATGTCGGCATAGGTCCGTCTCGCACCCACCACGAAGGTGGCGGGCCCGATGGGCCCATCCAGCACCAGCTTGCTGGAGATAAGCGACACCTGGCCCCCCCCATGCAACCCATCGCTGCGGCCGTCCTGCAGGGATACATCGAGCACGCTGCTCAGGCGTCCGGGGTAGGACGCAGGGAACCCGCCGCTGAAGAAGTCGACACGCTCCACGGCGTTGGCGTCGAAGGTGCTGAAGAACCCGCCGAGGTGCGACGGATTGAAGATGGTGATGCCATCCAGGCGGACGAGGTTCTGGTCCCCTTCACCACCGCGGACGTTGTAGGTGATGGAGTAGTCGTTCTTCGCAATGGTTCCAGGCAACAACTGGACCACACGTACGACGTCCGACTCGAACATGCCGGGGATGTTGACGATGTCTCCCGGCTGAAATGTGAAGGCGCTGGTTTGCGTCGTGCTGTCGAACCGGATCCTGGCCGGTGGGGTCGGCGCCTCACCGATGACCGTGATGGGATCCAGCTCGAAGGAGGTCCGCACCAAGCGGATGACCAGCGAGGTGATGTCCACCGGGATGGCCACGGTATCCGTCGCGAACCCGGATATCTCCACCACGATCCGTACCGACCTGGGGGGGACCTGGCTGAGCGTGAAGCGGCCCCGGAGATCCGTGACGGCCTCGTCAGAGAATTCGAGGCCACGGACTCGGGCCCGGAAAAGGGGAGCGCCGCTCTCCGCCGCCACCACCTGCCCTGTCACGGCCCTGGGTAGTTGGGCATGCACCTCACCGCTCCCGAGAATGGGGGTGCCGGCAACAAGCACACCCACGATCCACCCGAGACGAGCCTCCGCGTTCACTCGCCAGCAGAAACCCACAGCCACCTCCACCGGTTACTGAATCCCTGACGGGTCCTCTCTACAAGTTCCGAGTCCCGTCAGTGAAACGTCCGAGCTGTCTGCTTTGTGACACCGACCCCACCGACATCGTTCCTGGTGGTCTCTGGCCCAGACGCCGGTTGCGGCGCCCGGCATTGGACGGGCACCTCGAACCGGACCACACCTCTTCGCGATGTCGGCCGTAACATCTCTACGCTCACAAGCATCATATAACAGGAGGCGACGTGAAGGCGGCACATGCCGGCCCGACGGTGACATCTCCACCATGTTGATTCATGCGTGACGCTGGACATCTACTCACGTTCTTCTCCTGCAATCTTGCAGGTCACAATCGGGCGGGGCACGTCCGTGGAGTTGCATAATGTCAATCCACCTACTCAACTGGAGGAGAAAATGAATACAGCGGTCACAAACGTACTTCGCGCCGTCAAGCGGCCCCGAACCCTGGTCCTTGTAGCCGGTCTGACCCTCTTCTCAACCGGGGCATTGCTCGCCGGACCAACAGACGACATCGCCGAGTGCATTGGCGACTCCTTTGATGATTTTGGTGAATGCATTGCTGACCTTCCGTGGTATACGGAATGGTTGTGCGACGCAAGGTTTTACGGGGATGTCGTTCTTTGCGCTCTCCTAGGGGGGCTGCCCCATTGATTCGAGGGAACCTCGTGGACCCAGGTTGACAAACCTGGGTCGTTCCTTTTTCACTTGAATTTGCTTTCCCGTGGACGTGCCCCTTTTATGGTATCTTCCCTGCTCATCCGATTGGTCATGACGCCCTCCAACCGCTTCCGCGGACGGGCCGTCGGACTGTCTCCCCTCGTGTTGCTGGCATCCTCTACCTGGGCATGCAACCCACCCGATGAGGCGGTGCAAGTCCAGGTCGCGGTGGAGGAGCCGGCACCATCGGCCTCGTACTCGGTAGGGCTCGACTCGGACCTCCCCCTCGGTTTCGACGATGTGGTGGAAGTGCGCCCAGGTCTCATGGTTGGCTTGGAGAGCCAGACCAGCAGCATCTGGGGTCTGACCGTCCAAGGAGAGCAGATTCTTACTGCCCGTCTCGACAACCTGCTGCCCGGAACCGGTCGAGTCATCGCCCTGGTCAGGGAACCGGCTGGGATTCGGATCGTGACGGGCACGGGGTCTACCATTCTCTTGGACTCGGTACAACTGGTGCCGGTGGAAGAAGAGGCGATTCGTTTTGACCTCGAACCCGCCCCAGTCCAATCCATCCAAGCTGCGCCAGGTGGTGGGTACTTTGTGTTGACCAAGGTTCTGGACCCGAATCGAGGAGGCTCAAGGGAGTGGCTTCCGGTCCTCCAACGCATGGGACCCACTGGCACTCCCGAAGAAGTCTTGTGGCGGGGCAAGGGAGTGTCAGCGAGGGACCGCTCTGGCATGTTTGACCAGGTGGCGTTCGCATTCTGGGCTGACACAATCTTCATTGGACGATCAGGACCTCCCCCCCAACTCCTCCTCCTCACTCTTGAGGGGGACACCATCCACCTGGGCCCTCTGGACCCTCCGTCCCGCCCGGTCACCAAACAGACGAGAGATGCTTTCGCAAAAGCACTGCGATCGGTACCACGGTCAGCGCGGGTGGGCGTCTCTCTTCCAGACCAGTACCCCACCCTTGTCAGGATCTCCATTCACCAGGGGATGCTTCTCACGGTCCCCATTACCGGAGACATTGGGGTTGAGAGTTACGGGTTGGATCTCTACTGTCGGGAGGCGTTTGAGCGCACTCTCTTGAACGCGCCGGAGTTGACGGGCGTGTTCATTCTCGATTCGGCCGTCCTGGCCGTGCGGACCCGGCCCGACCAGACCGCCAGAGTGGACTACATTCCCCTTGACCGGTTTTCCCTAGGGTGTACCCATGACTGAAGAACCCTGGATCCTGGCCAAGGGGATAGGCAAGCGATACGGGAAGTTTGAAGCTATCCCGCCGGGCTGCAGCTTCGCGCTGAAGCCGGGTGAAGTAGTGGGGCTGGCCGGTCCGAACGGGGCGGGAAAGACAACCCTCGCCCGAATCCTCTGCGGCTTCACACCCCCAACGGCTGGCGCAGTATCCCTGGACGGGCTTTCCGCGGTGGTGTTTCGGGAGAGATTCGGCGTGGGATACCTCCCTGAGGAGCTGCCCCGGCCCTGGGAGTGTACGGTTGGGCAGTTCTTGGGACTCCGAGCCGATGCGGGGGGTACGGAAAGGACTTCCAGCATCCTGGACATGCTGGGGATTTCGGAGGGCGACCCACGTCGCATTCCCACACTCTCCAAAGGCCAATGGCGATTAGCTCTTGCCGCCTACTCCACGCTGGCCCCATCCCGCCTGATGGTGTTGGACGAACCCGACTCCGGGCTCGATCCGCACGGTCTCGATCGGGTTCGTCGATTGGTGGACTTCTGCTCGGAGTCCGGAGCAACGGTGATGGTTTCCAGCCATCACCTGTACGAACTCGAAGCGGTCTGCCACCGGGTCCTCTTCATCGCGAGGGGGAGCATCATCGCGGAAGAAGCGCGGGACCAGTACCAGAGTGTTGGCCTCAGGGAACGGTACCGTCAAATCCTAACCGATGCAGACTCCAACGGAGGCTCGCATGGACAGGTCTGACGTCATCCGGACAGCCTGGTTCTCCGTCCGCCATGGCGGATCGCTCCGCCCGGTACTCCTCGGGTATCTCGTCTTCGTTGTCGCCGCCGGCGTCATGCTCCCCTTGGCATCCACTGACCTCGTGCAACAG
>JBDHHA010000199.1:0-5916 GCA_039589615.1 Gemmatimonadota bacterium | reverse complement strand
CGCCTCCTCCTCATCGAATGGCCCGAGCAGGCCGGACGCCATGCCCCACCCCCGACCGTCCACCTCACCTTCCGGCACGGAGCCGAGGCGGGCGTGCGCCGTCTCGAGCGGGTGGCATGAGCGTCTGCCTGGCGCTGGACACCGCCACCGCCGTGGGAAGTGTGGCGGTGGGGCACGGCGGCGACCTCGTGGCCGAGGTCAACCTGGGACGCCGTCGCTCGGCGCAGATGCTCGTGCCCGCCGTGGAGGAATGCCTCCGCCTCGGCGGCCTGGCGTACGGCGATCTGGACTCCATTGCGGTGGCCGATGGTCCCGGCAGCTTCACCGGGCTCAGGGTCGCCTTTGCCACGGTGCAGGGGATCCTGGCCCGGCACGACCTCCCCGTGTTCGTCGCCCCGTCCCTGATGGTGACGGCTCTCTCGGCTGGGCAGCCGGCCGGTACGCCGGTGGCCGCCCTGTACGACGCCCTGAGGGGGGAAGTCTTTGCCGGGGTGTTCAGTTTCTCCGCCGAGGCGGTGACGGTGCACTTGCCCCCCTGTCGGGTGCCTGTGGCAGAGTTGGCATCCCGGAGTCCGGTGCAACCGGCGATGGCCGTGGGAGATGGCGTGGTGATCTACGCCGCAGAACTGGAGGAGTGGACCGGCCATACTCCGTTGGGGTCGATGGTGGGAGGACCTCGCGCATCGTCCTTGCTCGCCTTGAAGGAGATGGAGGGTGGAGCGCGGGCGGTGGGTGCCTTGGCCGAGTTCGAGCCGGACTATGGCCGCCAGGCCGAGGCCCAAGTGCGGTGGGAAGCGGAGCACGGGAGACCTCTCCCGGAGTTGTGAATCGCGGATTTTGTTCGGTGTATTTTTGGGTTTTGGTGGGTGGTGACGGGGTGCGATTTGGGCCCCAAAAGGGCCTGCAAAAGTTGGGTCAAAATCGCGTATGTTTGGTTGACAAAAGGACTTAAAGCCTCTATAGTTTGGCGTCGTCCGGCCCATCCCGCCAAATTTTTTGGAGGTTCTCGTGAGTCGCAGTCTGAACAAGGTCCAGTTGATCGGGAACTTGGGGAGGGACCCGGAAGTCCGCAGCACCGCCAACGGCACCCGGGTCGCCACGCTGTCCATCGCCACCAGCCGGCGTTGGAACAGCCCCAGTGGCGAGGCCCAAGAGAAGACGGAATGGCACCGGGTGGTGCTTTGGAACAATCGCGGTTCAGGATTGGCGGATGTGGCGGAGCGGTATCTCAAGAAAGGCGACCGGATCTATGTCGAGGGTCGGATCGAGTACCGCACCTGGGAGGACCGAGATGGGAATACGCGGTATTCGACTGAGATTATCGGGCGAGAGATGATGATGCTCTCCGGCCGCGGTGGCGGCTCGGAGGCGGGCATGGAGCCGGCGGGGGCCGCCGTGGGTGGCGCGCCGCAGGCGGAGCAGGGATCACAATCGCTCGAGGACTTCCCGGAGGCTCTCGATGAGGAGGATGACGATCTCCCGTTTTAAGGGCGCAGGAGCGTTGACCGCCGCGGCGTTGTTGGCCGCGGCCGGTCCGCTGGAAGCCCAGGACACGACGCTGGTGCAGGTCCAACGAGAGCAGCGCGTCCACATGGTCACGGTGGGTGAGACGCTCTGGACCCTCGCCGAGTTGTACCTGGGCGACCCATATCTCTGGCCCGAGATCTACCGACTCAACACGCTGGTGGTGGAGGATCCCCACTGGATCTTCCCGGGTGAAGAACTGCGACTGGTCCCCCCGGACACCGTGCTGCTCGGTCAGGTAGATCCCACGCAGCAACTCCCTGTGGGCGATTCCCTGTTTATTCCGGCGGCGGATTCGGTGGAGCAGGCCGACTCCCTCGCCCTTCCCGTCGTCGGCGACCCCGAACTGCAGAATCAGGTCACCGAGGCGCCGCCGCCACCGCCACCGCCGCCCGCCACGCAGGGACGCACGGTTCTCAACCAGCGGGGCCAGGCCAGGAGAAGTGGGCTCACGGTGGTGCGACAGCCGCCGCCCCGGCGCACCGGCCGCCTGCGCTACCATTCGGCCGGCTACCTGACGGAAGGGGAGAACTTCCCATGGGCTGAGGTACTGGGCGCCGTGGGTCAGGCCACGCTGTCCACCCTCACCGCCACGTCGGCGGCCACGGTGTACGAGCGGATCAGCATTGAGGCGCCGGAGAACGCCACGTATCACGTGGGTGATTCCCTGGTGTTGTCGCAGCTCACGCGGCAGGTGGCGGGTTGGGGAAGAATCGTCGTGCCAACCGGCATCGCTCGGGTGGTGCAGGTGAGTGGCCGGGAGGTGGAAGCGGAGATCGAGATGCAGTTCGGGCGGGTGGCGGACGGCCAGGTGGCGCTTCCCATCGAGCCGTTCCGGGACCGCACGGGAGATCCGGTACCCATCGAGAACGGCATGCGGGGATCCATCATCGAGATCCGCGACCTCCACCCGGTAGCGACCCTCTGGGAAGTCGTATTCATCGATCGCGGACGTGACGACGGGATCGTCTCAGGCGACGAGTTCGAAGTCATCGTCGAAGAGGAGGGATCCGAATTCCCCGCCCGTCAGTTGGCCACACTCCAGGTCGTGCACGTGCGCCAGCGCTCTGCCTCGGCTATGGTCACCGGGTTGAACGGTGTTGGGATCCGACCGGGGGCAACGGTCCGCTTGATACGCAAGATGTCTTGAGTTGGCCCGGATGAGCAGCCGAAGTTCCACAGGGCGGGGAGCGGTGTCCGTTCCCCGTCCTTCTTTGTGTCCGCAGCGCAGTATTCTCCAATCTCAACCGACCTGACAACTGCCGATGTCCAAACAAGTGCTGGTGACGGGAGGGGCGGGCTTCATCGGATCACATGTCGCGGACCTGTATCTGGCACACGGGTGGGAGGTCACGGTGCTCGACGATCTCTCGTCGGGGCGCCGGGAGAACGTCCCCGCCGCCGCCCGGTTCGTGGAGTGCGGCGTCAACGACCCCGACGCCCGAGCCCTTCTGGCCGACGGCGCATTCACCGTGTTGAACCACCACGCCGCCCAAATGGACGTCCGCGTTTCCGTGGCCGATCCGCTGTTCGACGCAAGGGTGAACATCGCGGGGTTGATCAACCTGCTGGAAGGCGCCACCCGCGGCGGTGTGGAGCGCGTGGTGTTCGCCTCCTCGGGCGGAGTGGTGTACGGTGAGAGCGACGCGTTGCCCCATCCGGAAACCGCACCCAAGCTTCCCGTTTCTCCCTATGGGGTGAGTAAACTCGCCTCGGAGTACTACCTTGCGATGTACTCCCAGCTCCATGAGCTGGAAGTGGTGCCGCTGCGGTACGCCAATGTCTACGGCCCGCGACAGAATCCCCACGGGGAAGCAGGCGTCGTGGCGATCTTCTGCGACCGGATCCTGAAGGGCGATTCCCTCACCGTGTTCGGCGATGGAGCCCAGACCAGGGACTACGTGTTTGTGGAAGACGTGGCCCGGGCCAATCTGGCCGCCACCACTGGGAAGCTGGGCGGGCTGAAATCGATCGACGACGTAGCCTTCAACGTGGGGACCGGGGCGGAGACCAGCGTCACGGAGTTGGCCCACGCCCTGCTGGATGCGGCCGGGGCAGACGTTGCTGTGGAGCACGCCCCGGCACGACCGGGGGAGCTGCAACGGAGTGCCGTCGATCCGGCCAAGCTGGCGTCCGTGTGGGCATGGGAGCCCGAAATCAGCCTCGCGGAAGGACTGCAACGCACTTACGACTGGATTGCAACGAACCAATGATCTTTGCGCAAATAGGCGGCGCCCTCCCGAGTACGCCGTGGGAGCTGGTGACGAATTCGAGTCCCGCCATCAAGGTCGTCCTGGGCGTCCTGGTGGTGTTTTCCGTCGTCTCGTGGTTTCTCATCGTGCTCAAGTGGTGGCAGTTCCGGAAAGTCGCCAAGCAGGGCGATCAATTCTTCGGCGAGCTGGAGCGCACCTCCCGGTTGGAGGACGCGTATCGGGCCGTCATGAAGCTGCCGGCGTCGCCCTACCGCCGCCTCCTCAAGGAAGGTGTGAACTTCTTCTCCGAGCTGCGCCCCGGGGCGCTCCAGCAAACCGGCACCGGAAGGGCCGAGCCCCTCACCATGACGCAGCTGGACGTGCTCCGGATGATGTTCGTCAAGGAGGTGGGTGCGGAACGAGATCTGATGGCGCGGTTTATACCTTGGTTAGCGACGATCGGGTCGGTGAGTCCCCTCCTCGGGCTGCTGGGCACCGTGTTGGGTGTGATGAAGACATTCCTCGGCATTGCCGCCGGGGGCTCAGGCAACATCGCCGCCGTCGCCCCGGGCGTCGCCGAAGCACTGGTGACGACCGTCTTCGGGTTGGCCGTGGCGATCCCCGCCGTGATCGCCTACAACGTCATGGTCAACCGCCTCGGGCTGTTCGCCGGAGAGATGGAGGGCTTCGCCCAGGAGATCGTGGGCACCCTGGCACGAGAAGGGAGGCTGTGATCCATGGCGCGTGAGGGATTGCACGGACGCGGAGAGCTGCCGATGGAGGCAGGAATCAACGTGACGTCGCTGGTGGACGTGGCGTTCGTGCTCCTCATCATCTTCATGATCACCGCACCCATCATGCAGGGCGGTGTGGACGTGCAGCTCCCCCGCACCGACGCCCAGCCGCTCCAGGCCGACCAGGGGATGACCGTTTCCGTCAATCAGGAGGGCGTGATCTTCATCGACGAGGATCCCCTCACCTACCAGGAATTCCGCGGCTCGTTCCGGGCCATTGTCGACTCCCGCCAGCCCAACAAGGTCTTCCTCCGGGGGGACAGACGGGCGTTGTGGGAGCACGTGGTGCGGGTGTTGGCGGTCATCCGCACCGCGGGGATCGAGGATGTGGGCGTCGTCACCGAAGCCGAGGAGTTGAACCGGTGAGTCGGCAGCAACCCGCGTTGCGGGATCATCGGCGGCAAACCGGCGGAAACGGCGTGGCCTTTCTTGGAACGGTGATGATTCACAGCCTCGTGGCGGGCTGGCTCTTCGTCAATCCCAGCGCCACCGACTTCCGTTCCATCCCGATCTACAACGTCCAGCTCGTGGCGGCCCCCCGGCCGGAGCCCGAGGCCCGGGAGGCTCCGGAGGTAGTAGAGCGGCCGGCGCAGGAATCCCCTCCGGCCACCCGCCCCCCCGAGCGGAACACCGCGGCGGAGGCGCCTCCACCGCCGGAGCGAGAGGAAGACAAGGAGCCGGCGCCCCGGAACACCCCGGATGCGGAGCCCCTTCCGGATGAGGAGCCGTCTACCGGAGACGATCCCGCCACCCTCAACGTGAGCGGTGTCAGCTTCCCCTATCCCGAATACCTGAACAACGTTGTGGCCCAGATCTACCGCCGTTGGCAGCGGCCGTCGGGGAACGAGTCCCTCCGGGCGGAGATCCTTTTCCTGGTGCGCCGTGACGGGTCCATCTCGAATCTCCAGTTCGTGCAGCGCTCGGGGAGCTTTGCCTTCGATCTGGAAGCCCAGGGGGCCATCGAGGCGGCCGGCACCGCGGGGGTGTTCGGGCCGCTGCCGCCGGGGTTCGAGGGGGACATCCTCCCGGTGAGCTTTTTCTTCGACCCACGCACCCTGAGACGATGAAGAATCGATTTTGGCTCGGATTGTTGGCGATCGCCATCGTGACACCCGGGGCCGCCGCGCAGGACACCACGGTGGTGGATCGCGGCGTGCGCATCGGGATTACGTACGAGCCCGGCGTGCGGCCGGGCATGCTGGTGCTGGGCGGCGAGCGGGGCACGGCGTTGGATTCGGCTCGAACCATCATCGCCCGGGACCTGGACTACAGCGACGAGTTTGAGATGATTGCCCTCCCCTTGGGAGACAGTCTCACGCTGCGCATCCGCCGGGCGGGACAGGACGGCGACACGGCGTCCTTCGTGCCCTATGTGAACCATCCTCTCTACGCCGCCCTGGGGGCCG
>JBDHHA010000198.1:0-5943 GCA_039589615.1 Gemmatimonadota bacterium | reverse complement strand
GTCTTCTCGCCGTCCTTCTCGTCCGCCTGGTCCATGACCACGATGGCGGCGCGGAACAGCCACTTGAGTCCGAGGACGTTCCAGACAAGCCAGAACACCCAGTAGCCGGCGTTGAAGAGAATGCGCTCGAGCAACTCGCACAGTCCCTTGGAGGTATCGATGAGTCTCTTCATCTACTCCTCCACCGCAGCGCCGGCTTGCGCCATGTCGTAGTTGTCGGCATCGGACTCGCTGAACTCGTCAGCGGTCAGCGAGCCAGCTGCCTGGCTCCCGAAGAAGGGAAGTCTGAGCCAGAGCTGGGCAGCATTCGGCTGCTTCGCCGCGGCGATCAGGCCATACTTGTGGCCTGCGATGTTCACGACGACATAGGGCAGTCCCTTGCCGCTCGTGAATCCCTTCTTGTTCATGTATCCGGCGATCACTCGCTCGGAATCCCCGGAGAGGAGGAAGTTGAAAGCTTCCTCGAGCGTGGCCGTCAGGTGGGGATCTCCTCCGAGAGTCTTGAAGACCTCTCGGTTCCCTTCCGGCACGACTAGCTGCGCGATGAATTCACGACCGTTGTGGAAACAACGACCGCGCAAGCGCAGCGGCTTCTCGTCGTTCATGACTAGCATCTCCCATGCTGGTGAAAGAAACGTACAGACAAAAAGTGGTGACCCCCGACACCCTAACGGGGCCGGGAGGCACCACGCGGCTTCTCCTTCTTCCCGATGCTGTTCACATCGTGTTGCGGCATCTGAGCGGGGGGATCGGGGGGACTCCAGTCCCTACCCGCGCCGAACAACTCCTTTTCGGAGATTCTGTTCGACGATCGATCTTTGTTCTCGGGCATAGTCCTCTTCGCTGGACGTGCAGTGGCGGACCTCGGCATCCATGCCGGGGAAAATTCCGCACAGCTTGTCGTACAGCCTCCTTACTTCCTCATCGGTGAGTTGGTCGATGAGGTCGGTCACGGCAGCTTTCCTTTCTGACTGGCGTCGGACGCCAGCCGTACGGGCCAAAGTTCACTAACCAACCCGGTGACCCACCCACATAGTGGGTCACTCGTTGTAGTCGAAGCAGATGACGACGGCGGTACCTCCAACCTCGTCGTTCTCCTCTGCTGTGATGCTCTGGACTTCGGCGTTGTCGCCGAGGCAGATGTCCTGGGCTACCAAGGGCACGGTGTCCCCGTGCTGCGCGCTGATCTCTCGCAAGATCTTGATGGCATCCTTGACGTTCATCGGTCCTCCAGTCGTGTTCTGCGTCGGCCTCTACCTTTGCCAGCGCGCTTGCGTCTCATGTACTCTTCGCGCAGCGCCTTGGGCCAGCCGCTCATGCTGCTCTGGGCATGCAGCTTCATCAGGTCTTTGTACCAAAGGATGGTGGGGACATCCTCAAGTTGGAATGCTTTCTCCTCGCCATTGCCCTGGACCAGGACCATGCGATGGGCGATGCGACCGCCCTCGAAGCGCACCTTGCACGACCCATGGTTGAACACCTCGGGCCACAGCTCCTGGAGCGCTAGCGACACCTCCAGCTCGTCAGTGAGCTTGATCTGCTCGCGCCGCAGGCGCTTGATCTCTGCCATCTTCTGGTGGATGGCGTAGCTGTGCTCCTTCTGGCCCATCACAGGCCCTCCACTGCGGCCGCACGCATCTCGTCGTTCCAGATGCCAGCGCGCTCGAAGTACTCGAAGATCGCGGCGCGCTCGTGGGACGTGATGCTGATCGTGTGGCCATGGTGCACACGGTACAGCATGCACAGCGCGGCCTTGACCTTCCCGTCCGGGTCGACGGTGCTCGTGATGTTGTCACGATCCATAGACATGCCGCGCTCTCCGCGCAGCTGCTCGACCCAGCTCATCATGGCCTGAAGCGGGTCGCGGTGGTGCTGGTGCAGGTCGATGAATCGACCCATGCACTCGGCTACCAACTCACGTAGGCCTCGCTCTTCGTTCTCTACACCTCGTGCATCACCGAGATCACCGAGATCTGCGCTGTTGTTGGCGTAGTTCTCGATGAGTTGTAGGACGCTCTTGCTCATCACCATCTCCACGTGAAATTCAGCCCAACTTCAGGCTTCCATCCGCTGGGGATGTGGGTATACTCTCCCTCATCCTCGTGGTTGTTGCCGTTGCCCAGCGGGCGGCGCACACCGATGTGCACGCTGAAGTTCTTGTACTCGTAGCCAAGCCGCAGTCCGGCCTCGAGCTCGTACGGTGTGCCTAGCTGCGGGTAGTATGCCAGCTCGGCTCTCGGCTCGAGATAGAGACCGCGCCACACCTTGGCGCGCCAGATGGCGCCCAGCGCAAAGCGCTCGGTGCTGCTGGGCTCCCATCGATCGGGGAGGTCGACCTTGCCGGCCGAAACCCGCACACCAGCGCCATTCTTGGCGCTTGCGTCGAACTCAGCTGACCAGCCTGCTTCGGATAGGTTCACGCCAGGCCGCACGCTTGTGCACGCCGCGGCGAAAACCAGGAGTAGCAGGGCTGCTCTCATCGACGCTCCTTCTCGGTGCCGGCGTCCTCGTACGCGATGCCGCATTTGATGCAGCGGGACGAGGCGCCATGGCCAGGCATCTCGACGAAGTTGTGTTCGCAAGCGGGCTTGAGGATTTCATCGCAGACACGACGTCCTTGTTGCCGGATGGCCCACTGGCCAAATCTGAATCTGCTCATCAGTCGTCTCCTGCGAGGTCGACTATCTGTTCGATGTGCTCGAGCCACTCTTCCTCAGTGCGCTCGTCTTTCTTCTCGTTGGGGTTAGCCATCGAGATCCTCCTTCCAGTACTTTGTGAGAAGGATGAGCCAGAACGCATGCGCTGAGCCAGTGTAGATAAACAGGCCAACGCAGCTCAACAGGACCACGACGTTCCAGGCCCAGGCCATCCAGTGGCCGTGCGTGTTGCCGCTCATTGTCTTAGCTCCACGATGGCCTCGTTGAGCACGATCCGAAGATCGGACCGCGGGTGCTGTGTGAGAATGGAACCGAGGCAGTCAGCCAAGAATTCCTTCACGGAGTCCCTCGACAGCTCGTCGCCAGCGAACACAGCGACGAGATTGCTGATGGGCCTCATCTCGATGTTGAGCGCCGTGGCACTGAGGTCCTGGATGGGCTTGATGCTCGGCGCAGCCAGCGCCAGGTTCTCATCGCGGTAGCGCTTGATCTTCTGCCAGCCGCCGGGGCCGACGAGTTCCGGCACGGTGTACTCCTCGCGCATGTAGGCACTGGCGTGCTCCTCGCGCGAGAACGGACCGATGAACGTCGTGTGGGTGGTCTCATTCTTGCGAATGACCCACCACCCTGCCGGGCGCTTGAGCTCGTGGACCCAGATCGAGTCCGGACCGAAGTACAAGCTGTAGTCTGTCATGACCTTTCTCCAAGATGGATTGCTTCGAGGAGGTATGCCTCCTCTTCAGGGCTGAAAACATGTTCTGTGCAGATCGCCCAGAACTGGCTGTACATGATGTCACAACCGTCCCAGGGTTTCTCTGCCCAGTCTTCGAGATGTGGTAGGCCATAGCTGTGGCCCATCTCATGAGAGATGATGATGGCCAGCAGTCTGGCTCGGTCGAACCTCGGTGCGTCGTACTTCTCGAGGTACGCCGCGTACACGGTGGGATCACCACCGACGTACGTATGGCCCAGCGTCTTCGTCTCCGGGTCGCCCAGCTCGATGAACACGTGTCTCGTGTCCTCTTCGTAGGCGTCGAACATCACACCGAACGGTGCCCAGATCTTGTAGAGCTCGTCCATGACGAGCTGGGGTTCCACGATGTCCTCGACGCCCTCCTCGAAGTGGAGCGACCAGGTTCTGGTCCGAGTGGGCTCCGGTGCGTGCTCAGTGCACGCACCAAGAGCCATCAGAACGAGAAGGCAGGCTGCCCTCACGGGTTCACCACGGGGATCTTGCAGCCCTCGTCCTTGTCCCTCGAGCTGAGCTTCTTGAACTCAGGCGTGGGCAGGCCGCGGGCCTTGTGGATCCGCGTCGTCGCCGCGATCATGCGCTTCAGCTCTTCCTTGTTGACCTCCTCATAGAGGTGGTCGCCGAGGTAGACCGTGCGCTTCTTGGTGTCCTGAAGGGCAGGCGCGCGCTTCGGAGGCGGGGTGAAGTCGTCGGGCCGGCTCATCGTCCATACCTCTCGATGAACGTGCACCACGTCGCCCGGCCTGATTCGCTGAGCTTGGCGGTCACGTAGCCCTTGGATCCGCTGACCTTGATCAGCACGCCAGGCGAATTGGCCAGCGTGTTGATGATCTCCGGCGTTGCGTCGAGCCACATCGATTCCGAGATGCGACCAGTCAACACCTGGCGCGCCGTAGGCGTCGACGGCTTGGTGCCGAGTCTGATAACGCGATCGCCAACGCGGAACGTGGCTCGATCCATGAACAGCCAGTCGCTGGCGCTGTACGAGACGATGATGCCCCAGGTCTCGGTGCCGTCCTTCTTGATCAGCGACACGTTCACGGCCATGGCGATGCCAGTGGAGAGGTCGTCGACACGACAGGCATTTGTGTTCATCGAGTCGATCTTGTCGACCGGGTCGTGCGATGTGCTGATGGACGGCGCTGTGGCCGTGCAGGCCACCAGGCCCACCAGGGCCAGGATGGCGAGAGATGTGAAGCGATTCACTGCTGCAACTCCTGTAAGCCGGCTAGACTGCTCTTTCCTGGATGCAGGTTGACGAACCGCGGGCCGGTCCACTTCTGTCCGTCTCGAGCATGAAATCTGACCATTGCTACCTCGCCGGGGAGCTCCTCGCGGTGCTCCCACAGCCACTCTCGTTGTGTCCTCGTGAAGCCGGAGCCCACGTTGACCCTCTTGCCCTCGGGAGTCTCCACCACCAGTGCCCCCAAGGATCCCTTCGGCTCCCCGTGCACACTGTGCTCCTCGGTGACCCCGACGACCGTTAGGTCGTGGTCATCCACTGGCTTCACTTTGTACCACGGCGACTCCTTGTAGGAGGCGCCCATCCGCTTGAGCACCACACCATCCGAAGGATGGTTCTTGTAGCGGAATTCACGGCCCTCGTTCACTCTCTCGTAGAACGCGCCGAAGTTGCTCCTGGTACCGCGGATGTAGTGGATGTGCTCGGTGTCAGCCATGGCTATGATAGCCATAGCCATGAGCCTGCGCTCTCCATAGGACTGAGTCTCGCAGTTGATGCCGCCGACTGTCTTGAGGTCGAAGACCTTCACGCGCAGCGGCCCATGCTGTTGCTGGAGGTGGCGCGCTCGAGCGACGCTGCTGTTCAGCACGCCGGCCACGAAGTTGGCGCCCTTCGGGTGCCACAGCTCACCGTGCATCACGGTGCCATCGTAGCCTGGGACTCTGATGTCTCGGAGATGCGGGACCTTGTCGCTATGCTCGATGAGCATGCCATCCCGCTTGGAGACACGATGACTGGTGAGGCGAATGCCGTGCTCGTTGATGTGAAGCAGCTCGTGTGAGCCGTCCATCTTGACCTCGGCGATGTACTCACCAGTCTCTTCCAGCTCCTTGAGTCTGTCCTCTTCTCGCAGTGCAAAGCCGTGCTTCTCGATCTGATCGAGAGGCGCTACTCGCTTCTGTGTGAAGAGCCAGTGGTCTTGCTCGCCGCGTGGAGTACGAATGAGTATGAAATCCCGACTCCGACCTGCTCCTTCATCATGCACTCGCAGATGTAGGCCTGTATTATCGGATCGGAGGACGTCCACGTGGGCGTCAAACACCTTCTCAACAGTGCCAGCACCCATCTGACCATCGGGAATCCTCCCCTCGAAGTCGCTGTACTCCTCGATGTGGTCAGGTGTGCGGACAGCGAGGAGCCGCTCACCTACCTCGGGCCACTTCGCCTTGGGTACTGCGAAGGAGACCGCACGACCATCCAGGTGAATCCGGATGTCGTAGTGCTTGCCGGCGCGCTTGGCGTGGTGCTCTTGAATCACCATCCGCACGGTGCGCGGCGAATCGAAGCGCTTG
>JBDHHA010000197.1:0-6764 GCA_039589615.1 Gemmatimonadota bacterium | reverse complement strand
GACGTCTCGCGACCAGCCTAATCGCCTCCAGAAGGAAGGTTCAGGCCATCGGCGGTTCGACGGATGGTGCTAATGTGTCGCCGGAGACACACGTCGCAAGGGTGAAACTGCAGCAGGTTTGTTCAGTTTAGACGGCGCCGGTACGGCGTCGGCGCTGAATAACGAACCCGAAATACCAAAGGATCACGACTGCCAAGGCTGCTACGGGACTGGCGGTGGGAGATCATTGGCCGGAGGTAAGGAACTGCAGTGAAGCTAGCTCGTCGGCAAGGTGCTCAAGATCGGGAAAGAGGGCGGCTGTTGTGATCCCCAGGGTTGACAGTTTGTCTCGGATCTTGTCTCTCACCGCTCTTGGGATCTCGAACTTCAGGAGGAAGCTGTCGCTATCCTTCCAGTCATCCAGCGGATCCGCAGCGTCGCCGTGGATTGTGTATACGGACTGCTGCACCAGCATCCGAATGTCAACTTCGTTCCCCTGAACAGCCAACACTTTGTTGCTCTGGTTGTCTCCCTCAGCGAACGGCGCCTCAAACAGTGGCTTAGCCGCCTTGTGGTCGGGTGTCAGGATGCCCTCAACGTCGATCTGCGTTCTATTAAGTTCGGCGGGCCTTAACGCCCACAGGGCGGCCGGTCCTTCTGTGGGATCAGAAACTGCGAAGTACGTGGCAACCAGTATTGAGTCCGTCCAATCCAGCAATCGCACTGGGAGGCCGTAGTGTCGCGCCAAGAAAAGCCACGCGGCGAAGTCGTCTTGTGCCGGGCACTTGGGATGGCGGGTGGCAGCGTGGGAACGGAACATGAGGGTCAGGTTCTTCTCGTCCCTAAGGCCTTTTCCTCTGCGATGAACTGACGGCCAAAGCTTCCAACTGAAGTCTGATTGACCCCGCCACCATGCTCGCCCAACGTCCTCGAAGTGCACTCCAGCGGTGATGGTCGCTTCCAGAACGTCGTGGAGGTTCGAAAGTTGTTTCGTGTCGGGCATTCAACGCATCCTCTGTACCCGGTTCAATCTTCGGCCTTCTGGCTCTCGGCATCAAGCATGGCCACCACCCTTTTCTTGCGGTCCGCCTCTAGCACGACGTACACGGCGGCGGCCCCAAACAACAGCGCCCGGCGCGGGGCCAGCCCCGAACGCCGCTCGGAGGAGGCTCGTTCCAGGTCGGCGCTTCAGGGTTCGCGGAATCATTGGGCGCGACGCCCTACTACGGATCACGAACACGGACCGGCGTCAAGACGCTGGAGAAGGTTCCCTGGCCAAGCTGTCCTTCGCGTCCCTCTCCCCAGCAATACGCCTTGCCAGCTGTGGTAACCCCGCACGTATGCACGCCGCCCGCGCTGACCAAGACAAACTTGAACCCACCAACCACAGGTGTTGGAGTGGTACTGCTCTCACCCACAAAGGCACCGAGCTGGCCAGCGTGGTTTGCGCCCCAACAGTACGCGTCACAAGTAGTGGTGACGCCGCAAACGTGACCGCCAAGCACAGAGGGCATATACCCACCTGCATCTGCCTCCAGGAACTGCAGTCCACCAATGACCGCCACAGGCTCAGCACTGCTCGTCGTCGAATTGTTGCCCAGCTGGCCGGAGTCGTTACGACCCCAGCAGTACGCCGCGCCAGTCGCGGTCACTCCGCAGGTGTGATTCTTGTGCGCGGTTACCATCCGAAAGCTGAAGCCCCCTGGTACCAGGACCGGCGTCGTACTACCGCCCGGTGCCGTCTCATTGCCGAGTTGGACTTGAATATTCGAGCCCCAGCAGTACGCTGCACCATCAGTCGTGACGCCGCAGGTACGAACGCTTCCAGTGCTCACTGATCGAAATCTCAATCCGCCCTGCACTTTGACAGGCGACAAACTGCAGGCATCTACCTGGAAGCAGCTTTCAGTGTTGGTGCCTAATTCCCCGAATTCATTGCTCCCCCAGCAGTACGCATCCCCGGCGGTGGTCACGCCGCACGTATGGCGACCTCCCGCGCTGACCGATTGAAAGGTGAGCCCGCCAGCCACCTTTGCAGGAATGTTCGTGTAGGATTCCGCATAACCGAGACCCAAGAGCCCTACCCCATTGATATCCAGACCCCAACAGTAGGCATCGCCGCTAGTGGTCACGCCGCAGGTATGGTCGTAGGCAGCACTCAGCATCGCAAATGTATGTCCACCAACGATGGGAACAGGCGTCGCCGTTTTTTCGATAATGAGGCTCCCATTGCCGAGGGCACCGTCACCTGCATCGCCCCAGCAGTACGCGACACGCCCAGTGGTAATGCCGCACGTGTGGTCATCACCTGCAGTCACAGAGGCCCACGTTGCCCCACTCGCGAGCGTTGTGCCGGTCACAATGTTGGAGAGATCGGAGAATACCGCATCCACATTCAGCGTCCCCCGAAACGCCACCAACCGCACATCATACTGTGTTGCCGGGCTCAGCCCGATGATGGTTACCTGTCGCTGCAGTCCGATCTGCGTTCCGGGGACGACAATCGCACTGCCGTCGGCCTGCCCCCAATGAATCGGTGAGACGGCATGCCGGATGTCATAGTCGGCGGGACCCCCAATCCCGTTATCGACTTCGGTGAACCGCACCGTGAGCGTTACTGATGTCCGCCCGACAACGGTTAGGTCTGTCACCGTTGTTGGCCGCGCCTGCACGGTGAACGTCACATCGATCACCTGTGGACTGTTGCGTGCCACACCCGAGGTCACTGGCACCATCGCCGTGTACGTCCCCGCCGACAGGCTCCCCGTCGTCGCCTGCAGCGTGATCGTCGCCGGGGCCGTGGGCCCGCTCAGGCTCGCCGCTAACCACCCAGCCGGCTCCCCAGTCCCATAGGTGATTGTCCCCAACGCCAACCCGCTCAGCACCCCACCCCCGCTGTTGGTCACATTCACAGTCTCCGCAGCTGGATCCGCCCCTCCCTCTGTAGCGACAAGACTCGCGGCCGGCGGCGACAGATCAATCTCAGGCAGCGGCTGGCAGCTCACGTCGAAGGTGGTCTGTGCAGTGCCAGCGAAGGGAACATTCACCGTACGGGGATTGTCCCCAGTCACTGCACAGTTGGCCGCCACGTTGGTGAGCTCAACAGCGTGCTCACCTGAAGCCAGGTCGACGAACGTCACTGTTCCGGTCACTGCTATTGGCTGGATGTGGGTGTCATCCACCGTGACGATGTACCCGTCGGGATCGAGGTCCTCACCTGAGGTTGACGCCAACACCTCAAGATCCCCAGTGGGCACTACCACCGTAATCGTCGCGCTGCCGCTCTCACCTTCGCTCGTCGCGGCGATCGTCGCCATGCCCGCCGCCACACCTGTCACCAACCCGGTCGCATCCACCTTGGCCACCGCTTCATCCAAACTCGCCCAGGTCACTTCCCGGCCCGTGAGGACGCTCCCGTCCAGATCCTGTAGCGTGGCTTCTAGCTGCACCGTAGCGCCTTGGAGGATCTCAGCACTTTCCGGCGTAATCGTCACCTCGGCGACGGGCACTAGCAACACGCCGTACACGCTGAAGCTGGTGATCTCCCCGGTGACGGTCTGCGATTCGGCGTCAACGGTACTCCCGGATACCTGCACCCATTCGCTGTCCACCAAGTGGAACAACCGCAGCGAGCTCTGCTGCGTCCCTGCTGGCATCTCAGCCGGATCGTACGTGATCGTGAGTGCCACCGGCGCGTTGAACTGGGTCCCCTCCGGACCGAAGTCGAAGGTGGCGCCTGGGAGCAGCCGCATTGCCGGGTTTGGGGGTGACACGGCTGCGTCTACCGTGACAGTGATCGCCTCGTCCACCGCGCCCGCCGGAAACACCAGCGTTACCGCGCCGTCCACCGCCGATATCGTGTTCCCCTTCGGACCCACCCCCGCCGGGTCGGCCACCGTGATCGCAGCGCTGTCGGAAATGCCGTCTGTGGTCGCCGTAATCACCGCGTCGCCATTGTCCACCGCCGTTACAAGCCCGGTCGATGGGTCCACAGTCGCCACGTCCGCATCGGACGTTTCCCAGTTGAGCGTGACATCAGTCACTGGGTTGCCCCGCGCGTCTGTTGCCTCAGGGGTCAACTGCACCGTGGCCGCCAGTGCTGTAAGCGTATCCGTGGCCGGGGTCACCTGGAGAGCGACGACCACCTGATCCACGAGCACGGTTGCTGTGCCCGAGATCCCGGCCGTCATCGCCCCGATCGTCGCTGACCCATTCCCCACCGCTGTCACAACCCCGGTGGACGTGCTCACTGTTGCCACGCCGTTGTCCGAGGAGGTCCAGGTGAAAGTCGGGCCAGCCATCGGATTCCCGTTCGCGTCCCGGGCGCTGGCACTGAGCTGCACTGTCTCGCCCAAGGACCCGAGCGTTGCATTCCCGGGAGTAACGACGACGGCGGCGACACGGATCGGCTCTGTGGTCTCCCCACAGGCAGAGAGCACCAGGCCGGCCATCAGGGTCACGGCACATGCCAAACGGGTCATGAGGGTCTTGCCACGAGACCGCGTCGTCATATCCACTCCGAATCGGAGCCAGCTAGCCAGAATGGCGTCGGGCCGGGCGCCGGTCTATTGCGCGTGCCTCACGGGAGCGAGACGCGCACCGGTATGTAACTGTTGCTCGTCGTACCGTCGCCGAGCTGGCCCCACAGATTAAACCCCCAGCAGTAAACGCTCCCGCCGGTCGTCACGCCGCAACTGTGCCCTGTACCCAGGCTCACTGCGGCGAAGCGGAGCGCACCCAAGACCGCCGCCGGGATCGAGCTGCTGGTCATTGTGCCATCGCCGCGCTGCCCGTAGCTGTTGTTCCCCCAGCAGTAGGCGCTCCCTCCAGTTGTCAGTCCGCAGTTGTGAGACGACCCCGCACTCAGCGTAGCGAAGCTGAGCCCGCCGTATGGCCCGCCGTAGACCGCCACGGGCGTCAGGCGGTTCGTGGTCGTGCCGTCGCCGAGCTGGCCAGCTCCGTTGGATCCCCAGCAGTAGGCCTTCCCGGCACTCGTCAGGCCGCAGCTGTGGGCTTTCCCCGCACTCACCGCGGCGAAGCGGAGCCCGCCCAAGACCGCCACGGGCGTCAGGCGGCTGGCCGTGGGGGAGCCATCGCCAAGTTGCCCGTACCAGTTTTCCCCCCAGCAGTAGGCGCTCCCGTCGTCCGTCACGCCGCAAGTGTAGAACGCCCCTGCGCTCACCGCCGCGAAGCGGAGCCCACCGGAGACCGCCCACGGGAGATTGCTGCCCCACGGGCTCCCGCCGACACCGAGTTGGCCCCATTCGTTGTTTCCCCAGCAGTAGGCGCTCCCGTCGTCCGTCACGCCGCAGGTGTGCATCTCCCCCCCCGCACTCACCTCCACAAAGCTGAGCCCGCCCGATACCGCCACCGGGGTCAAGCGGTCGCCCCCCCAAGTACCATCGCCCAGCTGGCCGTTGGTGTTGTTCCCCCAGCAGTAGGCGCTGCCATCGGTCGCCAGGCCGCAGCTGTGCCCCTCGTAAAGACCGCCCCCCGCACTCACCGCCACGAAGCTGAGCCCGCCCGATACCGCCACCGGGGTCCACTTGTCCGTCGTCGTGCCATCGCCGAGTTGCCCGTCCTCGTTCAACCCCCAGCAGTAGGCATTTCCGCTCGTTGTCAGGCCGCAAGTGTGCCTGTCCCCCGCGCTCACCGCCGCGAACATCTCCACCGCGACGGTCAACGTCGCGTGGCCGGGCACGCCGCGAGCCGCCGCCGTGATCACCGTTGCGCCCGGACCTCTGGCCGTCGCCAGGCCGCTTGTATCCACGATGGCGACGCTCTGATTCGAGGACACCCACAGTAACGTCACGTCCGCGATGGCAGCGCCCATCGCGTCCTTCGCCACGGCGCTGAACTGCTGCGTGGCACCAGCCGCGGTAAGCGTCTGCGCACTTGGACTGACCTCCACCGTCGCCACCACCTGGCACTGACCTCCACCGTCGCCACCACCTGGCTCACCGTGAGAGCGGCCGAGCCCGAGACGCCAGCAACGGTCGCGGTAATTGTCGCCGTTCCATTCTCAACGGCAGTCACGAGTCCTGTGGCGCTCACTGTTGCTACGCTCGTCGCTGAAGAAGCCCACGTGAACGTCTGTCCAGCGATCGTACTGCCATTCGCGTCCTTGGCCACAGCATCGCACTGCACCGACTGACCAATCGCGGCGAGCGTGTCCGCTGCCACTGACCTCCACCGTCGCCACCACCTGGCTCACCGTGAGAGCGGCCGAGCCCGAGACGCCAGCAACGGTCGCGGTAATTGTCGCCGTTCCATTCTCAACGGCAGTCACGAGTCCCGTCGCACTCACCGTCGCCACGCTTGTTGCCGAAGACGCCCACGTGAACGTCTGTCCGGCGATAGGGTTGCCGCTCGCATCCCTTGCCACCGCGCTGAACTGGTGCGTGGCGCCAATCGCGGTAAGCGCCTGCGTCCCTGGACTGACTTCCACCGTCGCCACTGTAGGTGGTTCCACGCCGCCATCGCCACACCCAAACAGCAGCGGTCCAAGTGGCAACAGCAGCAGACTCACCTGAAGACAGCGAGGAATGCTCATTGTGTCCCCCCGAGCGGTAGACAATCACGCACTTCCCGTCGGTGGCTCAGCGGTCTCGTTGTCGGTGTGGCGTCCAGATGGAGGGCGTCGCTCTGGCAGCGGGGCCGTCGAGGCCACAGGCGGTTCGACGGATTGGCGTAAAGATGCGCATTGAGACCCGGCTCGGTTAGGCCTCTATTGAGGCACGAAGCGCCTCAGATGGGGCATCAGGCAGTCAAGATTATGGAGTGTG
>JBDHHA010000196.1:0-6077 GCA_039589615.1 Gemmatimonadota bacterium | reverse complement strand
CATCAGCGGTGGGGCGGGGGGCATGATCAATGAAGCCCTGAAGCATCCGACGGTGACCGCCATCACCTATGCCGAACTCGATCCGCTTCTGCTGGCGCTCTTCGAAAAGTTCCCCACACCGCTGACGGCGGCCGAATTGAACGACAAGCGGGTGTCGATAACCAATACGGACGGACGCCGCCTGCTCAAGACGACAGACGACACCTACGACGTGATCTTTCTTGGGATTCTGGACCCATCCAATCTCCAAACCAACCGGTTTTTCACGCAAGAGTTCTTTCGACTGGCAAGGAATATGTTGAAGCCCGGCGGGATTCTCGTTATCGGGCTGCCCGGTTCGCTGACCTACCACAGCGACGCCATGAGGGACCTGAACAGTTGCATCTACCATACGCTGGAGACGGTATTCTCCCATATTAGGGTCATCCCGGGTGACGGCAGTCACCTGCTCCTCTCGTCCGATGCCCCCGGCGTATCGACCGCTGACAGGGTCGGTATCGTCCGCCGCATGATGCGCCGGGGAATCAGTGCGCAAGCAGTCATGCCCTGGCGCATAGAGAACAAACTGCATCGCGGATGGCAGCAGTGGTATGCAGATTTTTTAGAGGGCGGCAGCGAAAAGATCAACCGCGATTTCCAGCCGGTGGGGCTGTTTTACAGCCTCTCACACTGGAATGAGCGCTTTGCCCCCACGTTCAGCGGCATTTTTGCCCAATTGGAGCGCATCGATCTGCAGGTCATCGCTGGGGCCTTGGGGCTGGCGCTTCTGCTGTATGTAGTTTTCCGTGGGAAAGGGGCCGGCACCCGGCGGTCAGGCATTACGTTGGCCATCTTCACGACCGGTTTCGCCGGCATGTACTTTGACCTGATGATCATCTTCGCGTTTCAATCGATATATGGCTATGTCTTTTCCTGGATCGGGCTCCTGGTGGCCACATTCATGGCAGGGGCCGCCGTCGGTGCGCTGCTCACCACCAGGGCGGATTTTAGGCCCAGTGGATGTCTCAAGGCCTTTGTCGGGATCGACGCGGCCATCGCGTGTTTTGCAGTCGGATGCCCTTACATACTCATAACCGCTCACGGCGCGATCGGTGGTCTTGGGGCCGATCCTTTCGCCAGAACGCTGTTTCTCCTCATCTCTTTCATCTGCGGCACGTTGACCGGCGCTCAATTTCCCCTGGCGAACCGGATCTACCCAAAAAACGGCACGGATTTCACACGGACGGCCGGATTGCTTTACGCATCCGACCTCTTAGGCGGCTGGTTCGGGGGCATCGTGGGAGCGGTGGTCCTGCTGCCCATTCTCGGCATTGCCAGTACCGGAGCCGCCATCGGCATGGTCAAGGTCGCCGGCTTGATCGTCCTGACCGTCCAGATCCAGCGGACTCTTGGTGGAGGGAACCATGGCAGACTTCTTTCCTGAGGAATGCACCAGAAGACAGCTGCTGAAGAAGACGGCCCATTGGAGTCTCGCCGTCGGGACCGGGGTCATCCTTTTCGACCGCCTGTTCGACGGCCTGGTGGTAGAGGCGATCCGTGTACCAAGGCCGCCGGGGCCGTACCCTGCAGGTGGCGGGTTATCCGATTTCGAGCCAGCGTATGTGAAGCTGCACCATTCGGGTGAACTCGGAAGGCGGGCCGATGCGCTCTGGGGCATTATGGAAGAGTGCCGGCTATGCCCCAGACAGTGCGGCGTGAATCGCCTGGCAGGGCGGCGGGGGATCTGCAATGCGCCGGGGGCGCAACTGGTGATCTCATCCTTTCATCCGCATTTCGGCGAGGAGCGGCCTCTTGTCGGCCGCGGTGGCTCCGGCACCATATTTCTGACCCACTGCAATTTACGCTGCGTGTTCTGCCAGAACTGGGAGATCAGCCAACAGGGACTCGGCGCTGAGCGGAGTATCGAGGACCTGGCCGAGATGATGTTGCGGCTCCAGCGAAACGGATGCCACAATATCAACCTGGTTACCCCGACGCATTATTCGGCGCCGATCCTCAAGGCCATTGACCTAGCGGCGGGCCAGGGGCTCCGCCTGCCGATCGTCTACAACACCAGTGGTTACGAGCGTACCGAGATCGTCAGGCTCCTTGACGGTATCGTCGATATTTATCTGCCGGATTTCAAATATTGGGACAGCGGGATGGCGGATAAGTACTCCTCACGGGCGGAGGATTATCCCACGACGGCAATGGCGGCAATCTCTGAAATGAACCGCCAAGTCGGCGTGGCCAAACCCGCTGAAGACGGGATCATGAGGCGGGGATTGATGATCAGGCATCTCGTGATGCCCAATAATACCGCCGGCTCCGAAGAGGTAATGCAATGGATTGCCGGCTCCTTACCCAATGACACCTACGTCAACATCATGGCCCAGTACAATCCTCTCTTCAGGGCGTATGACTATCCCGAGTTGTCCCGGCGCATCACCGGAGAAGAGTACAAATCGGTCGTCGACCGGGCCAGACAACTGGGATTGACCAACCTCGACATCCAGGGCTTCTGGTGGCTTCCGGGATAGGCCTTATCGGGGTGTGGCGTCCGGGGTAGTAGCGCGCCGAGGCTGTGTCTTCTGCGCTGTACCCGCTGCCGCTCCCAAAAACCCGGCGCCTCCAGGTGGAAGCAGGTAGTCTGGGACGCGGCAACGTCAGCGACGGTACCGGAATTTTGTGTGCGGGTGCGGATCTACGCGCCAGCGGACATCATCGTAAAGAACCTGGTTATGCGCTGCCTTAGCCGCCGCGCCTCCTCTCAATGGGCGGGGCGCCCGTGGCCTCTACGGCTCGCTCGAGGGCGGGCACGACATCCTCGGCGTAGCGCTGGATCTCCGCCCGGATGGGGGCAAACTCAGCTCGGCCGACCTGGACCGACTGCCTGTGCATTTCAGTTGGACCGTACGTGCCGCTCAGTCCGTTGTAGCCCACGGACAGCCGGCTGGACGGCGACGGCGGGCTCCGCTCACCGATCTCGCCCTTCGCCTCGCTGCCCCGCATCTGCTCGCGTAGCTCCAGCAGCTCGAGCCGGGTCTGGTAGAGCTGGTTGTTCAGGTCGGGAGCCACCGAGTCGGCGCGGCTCAGCGCCGTCTGCATTGCCTCGACCAGCTGGATCTGCTCCTCGAGCAGGTTCGATGTCTCGGTCAATTCCTGTGCGAACGACTCGACCTCTTCCCGGAACGCGGCCACGACATTGGCCGGGACCCGTTCCAGCGCGCCCTCGAAGGCCGGCACGACCTCGAACTCCATCGGCCCGGCCAGCTCGGTTACCTCACCCTCCTCGACCTTGATCAGCGTGGCCGTGTAGGTATCGGGCAGCGCCCAGAAGTCGCCACCGAAACCGCCACCGTCCTCGAGGCTGATCAAAGCATTGGACGAGTACTCGAATTCCCAGGCAACCCGGTGCACTCCAGCCGACGCCGTGCCGTCCACGCGGTTCACGACCGTACCGTTCCGGTCGTGAATCACGACCTGTACCGTTGGGCCCTGCTCACGCAGCTCCGCCTCCAGAGCGTCCCAGCCGGGGAACGGAACGTCCTGGCCCTCCGGCACCTCCCCCTCCCTTGCCTTCCGCTCGTCCTCCAGCGACTCGTAGGAATCCCGAAGCCAGTAGGTGAACACGGCACCGAACGGCGGGTTCTCGGCCGTCCACTGGTCCGCTCCCTGGGAGAACTGGACATCCTTCGGCACGTACCAGAGCGCCGGACGCGTATCGAATAGCATCGCTTCGCCGGCGAGCCCGTCGGCCCCCTCCCGGAGCGGCGTGTAGTCGTCGAGCACGAAGATCCCGCGCCCGAACGATGCGGCCACCACATCCTCTTGCTCGCGTTGGATCACGATATCGCGGAATGAGATCGTCGGCGTCCCGGGGAGGTTGGTCCACGCTACTCCGCCGTTCACGGTGAAGAAGACGCCGAACTCGGTGGCGGCGAAGAGGAGGTCCGGGTCCACGTGGTCCTGCACCACCCGCCAGACCAGGTGGCGGTCCGGAATGTCGCCGTTGATGGACGTCCATGTCCGGCCTCGGTCCGTGCTCTTCACCAGGTAGGGCGAGAAGTCGCCGTTCTTGTGATTGTCGAGCGCAACGTACACGGTGTTCGGATCGTGGTGGCTGGCCTTCACGTCGTTCACGAACGCCATGTCCGGCACGTTCGCCATCTCGCCCGCCTCGACCCGGCGCCAGTTCTCACCGCCGTCCTCCGTCACCCAGAACAGGCCGTCATCGGTGCCGGCGTAGATCAGGTTCTCGTCAAGCGGGCTCTCGCCGATGGAGGTGACGGTGTTGTAGTTGGACATGGCGCCCACGTCCCATGCGGCGTCCCAGCTCTGGACGCGCCCCATGATGGGCAGCTCTATCCGCTCTTGGCTCCGTGTCAGGTCAGGGGAGATGGGCGTCCAGCTATCGCCCCGGTTGTCGCTGCGCCAGACCCGGTACGACGCGGTGAAGATCCGCGTCGGCAGGTGGAAGCTCACCTCGATGGGCGTGTCCCAGTTGAACCGCTCGAACGGCTCGCCCTCCCGAGCCTGGGGTTGGATGTACACCGCCTCACCCGTAATCCGGTCGGTCCGCCACATCACGCCCTGCTGAAATTCGCCGTAGTGTATGTTCGGGTTGCCGGGCTCCACGGCCTGGTCCTGGCCATCGGCCCCCAGTGTCGCGAACCAGTCCATGTTACGAATCCCGTAGTCGTTGGGGGTGCGGATGGGACCCGCGTTGGAGCCGTTGTCCTGGGTCCCGCCGTACACGTTGTAGAACGGACCCGAGTCATCCACGGCGATCTTGTAGTACTGCATGACCGGCAAGTTGGCCATGTACCGCCACGTCTCCATGTCGTCGTAACTCTCGTACAGCCCGCCGTCGGACCCGACCATGATGTAGTCAGGGTCGCTCTTCCTGAACGCGATGGCGTGGTCGTCGCCATGCTTGTCTTCGTTGTTGAGCCCTTCGTAGGTGGCGAAGTGGTCGTCGCTGACCAGGGTGGTGGCACTCACAATAAAGAGCCGCCCGAACTTGTGTGGCGAGGCGTAGAGTTCCTGGTAGTAGTGGGGGCCGGTGCCCCCCGACATCGCGTCGGACATCTTCCGCCACGACTCGCCGCGGTCTTCCGACATCCAGACGCCGCCCTCCCTGCGGATCGTCTCGATGACCGCATAGACGATGTCCGGTTTCTGCGGCGAAACCGCCAACCCTATCTTGCCTAGGGAACCGCCGGGCAGCCCGGTCTCGAGCCGCTTCCAGGTCTCGCCGCCGTCCTCGCTCTTCCAGACGCCCGAACCGGGGCCGCCGCCCATGTAGGCCGCTACCGTCCGGTGCCGGTCCCAGGTGGCGGCGTAGAGCCGGTCCGGGTCGCGAGGGTCGAAAACGATGTCGGTGACGCCCGTCCACACGTCGTTACCCAGCACCTTCCGCCACGTCTCACCACCGTCCGTGGTTTTGTACAGCCCCCGCTGGTCGCCGGGCGTCCAGAGCGGGCCCTGTGCCGCCACCCATACCACGTCCGAATTCTCGGGATGCACTATGATGGTGGACAGGTGCTGCGATTCCTCGAGGCCCATGTTCTGCCACGTCCGGCCACCGTCGGTGCTCCTATAGATCCCGTCACCGAACCCGACGTGGCGGCCGCCCACGTTCTCGCCCGTGCCGACCCAGACGATGTCCGGGGCGCTCGGGTCGATGGCCACCGAGCCTATGCTGTACGACGTCTCCCCGTCGAAGATCGGCTCCCACGTGGTCCCGGCGTTCTTTGTCTTCCAGACACCGCCGGAGCCCACCGCCACGTACATGACGCTCTCGTCGTGTGGGTGGATATCGATGTCGGCGATCCGGCCGCTGTTCAGCGCCGGGCCGATTTCCCGAAACGAGAGGCCGGACAGGCTCGCTTCGTTGATGGATGTCTGCTGCGCCGACACAGAGGCGGCGAAGAACAGGGCGAACAGAACCGTGAAGAGCGTAGCTGGCTTTTTCATGATAGGATCTCGCACAGTGATGGGTAGAAAGCGAATGTGCTGCGAATATGAAGGCCGGGCAATCGTGTGTCTAGGCAATAACCTGTATCACAGATCTTGCCTGAGCTTGCGCTAGCCGC
>JBDHHA010000195.1:0-11160 GCA_039589615.1 Gemmatimonadota bacterium | reverse complement strand
GCTCACGTGCAGGGAAACCGCACCCGCATCCACGTTAGGGACGATCCTGAGCGAGGTGATGTGGCTGGCAGGCACCGGCTCCAGCCAAACGGTCTGCCAGATCCCGGTCACTGCGGTGTACCAAATCCCCCGCGGCTCGAGTACCTGCTTACCGCGCGGTTGGTCGCCCTGATCGGTCGGATCCCACACGCTTATGACCAGTTCCTGCTCGGCCCCTGCGTGCAGTGCATCGGTGATATCCACGAAGAACGGATCGTATCCTCCACGATGCTCGCCAACGAGTGCACCGTTCACATGGACGGATGCATGCCAGTCGACCGCCCCGAAATGCAACAGCCAACGGCGGCCATCGGGCGCGGCTTCGATCTCTAAGGAGCGTCGGTACCACAACCGCTGATCAGGGGTGACCGAGCGGGCCACACCGCTCAACTGCGACTCCACCGGGAACGGGACGAGGATCTTGCCGTCAAACTCCACCGGGCGTGCGTCGTCACGATCCCGGATGGCATAGTCCCACTCACCGTTCAGATTCTGCCACTCCGAGCGAACCATTTGAGGTCGGGGATACTCCGGGTGCACCCGCTCGGACGTAACCGCACCTGCCCAGCGCGTGGTGAGTCCGGAACGGGGTGCCGTGGAGTCTTGCTGCGCGGCGCATCCGATCAGGGCGGTGGCGGCGAGCAGTGCTTTGAAGAGCGTCTGAGGTCTCATTGAGCGCCTCGGTTGGTTTGCGTTTCGGGACGGTTGGTGGTTGGGGTATTGCCCGAGAGTCGCAGCCGGCAGCTTAAAAAGGATTTGTGGCAAACACCGAGAACTCCGGAATGAAGCCACGATTGTCGACCTTCAACGCCCCGATGATCGCGTCGGCAATCTCCTGGGAACGCAGCTTCTTATCAGAGAATTCCTGCTTGCCACCAACCTTCGCCGCAAACTCGGTCAACACTTCGCTGGGATTCACCAACATGACGCGCACATCATGACGCCTCAGCTCGTCGCGCCAACACTCCGTCATACCCCTCAGAGCAAACTTGGATGAGCTGTACGCCGTGCTGCCGCGACCTCCCTTGAGTCCCGACGTTGAGGAGATGTTGATCAACTCGCCGCTTCCCTGCTCTACAAACTGTCGCGCTGCTTCTCGGGCCATCAGAAATGCGCCAAAGACGTTTGTGCGGTACACCCCCTCCAGCTCTCCCATCTCCATTTCGACCAGGGGCTTGAAGACTCCGTAGCCGGCGTTGTTGACTAGTATGTCGAGACGGCCGTGCTTCCCGATCACCTCGGCGACAGTTCGCACCGCATCTGCCTCTAGACCCACGTCCCCCGCGATCCACTCCACGTCCATCTCGTCGGCGGCAGCTCGCAGAACGTCCTCGCGCCGGCCAGTGATCGTGACGAGACATCCCTCAGTCTTGAGAGCCTCAGCAATGGCCCTGCCGATACCCTCACTTCCACCAGTGACAATCGCGACTGCGCCGTTGAATTCCACAAAGAGTCTCCTGTTTCACCTTGGTCATCAGCGCTTGGGCACGCCCCACCGCCGTCGCAGCGCCGCGATCCGCTCGTCGTAGAGGTCCTTCATCCTCTGCTCGTAGTAGCTGGCAACCGAAGGGTCTTCCGGGATTCGACCCTGGTCGTTGCTCTCAACGGTCCATACGTCGAGATCCCTACGTAGTCGATCCAACACTCCCTGGTGGCTCGGTGAAGTGGCCAGGTTCTCGATCTCGTACGGGTCCGCCATCACGTCATATAGCTCTTCTCGAGGGCGAGATGGTGCGAGAAGCCTCGCCTGGGGCGGTGTGAGTCCACCCTCCGAGTTGAGCATGCGCAGTACCCAAATCGTTGGGTAGGTAGCTTCCTTGTAGCGGTTGGTCTGCAGAAAAGGCCGTTCGGGCATCAAGTTGCGCACATAGCGATATCGCTGTGTGCGAACCGTGCGGATACGATCCACCGTTTCATCACCTCGGTCCCGTCCGCCAAACACATGGAGCCGCGGTGGATCTACGTTGGGGCCAAGAAACACGCGGCCCTGCATGAGCGCCGGCTCGGGCACGCCCCCGATGGCCAGTGTGGTTGCGGCCACATCGATCAGACTTATCAACTGATTGCTGACACTCGCGGGCTCATACGGTATCGGTGGTGAGAGGGCTGCGGGCCAGTAGACGATGAGCGGGACGTGTAGTCCACTGTCGTACGGCCATTGCTTGCCACGTACCATGGCCCGACCGTGGTCGCCCATGAAGATAACGACCGTGTTGTCGGCGAGGCCGTCCTTCTCGAGGAGCTGCAGCACCACGCCGACCTTGTCGTCCAGTGACATCACCGTGTTGAGATACTGAGCCCAGTCCGCTCGAACCGCCGGATGATCGGGGTAATAGGGTGGGAGGACGATCTTGTCGGGGTCTGCAGGCCGTGCTATTCGCTCGTGCGCAGTGTCCCAGTGTCCGCCCCGATGCGTTTCAGGGAAGTTAACCTGAGCGTAAAACGGCTGGCGGGCTTTGAGGTCCTCCCACCGGTCCGTGTCGAAGGGCTCCCTATCGACCGTGAAATTCCAGTCGGTCTTGCCCGTACCCTGGAAAGCGACGCCTTCCGGAAAATGCCTGATGTTGGCCGTGAAATAGCCGACGTCGCGCAACCAGTCCGACACGATTCGTACGCCGTCGGGCAACGGGAAGGGATACTCGGACGGGTCTTCGGGACGGTGCGAACGGTGGTTGTGCGCGCCAATGGTGGTCTGGTACATGCCCGTGTTCAACGCCGATCGGCTCGGCGAGCACACCGGACTCGTGGCGAAGGTCTGCGTGAACAGCATGCCGTGTGCGGCGAGGTTATCCAGATTCGGTGTGCGAACCTCCGGCGTCCCGTGGATGCCAAGTTCGGGTCCGATATCCTCGGCAATGATCCACAAGATGTTCGGGAGACGATTGTCCGGCGCGGAAGCTGCCTGGGTGAGGGCCGCCAGAGCAAGAATGGTGCAAGAGAGAAGTTGCCTGACCATGTGGTACACGATACGCTTGTCCGGCCGCGGACGGCAAGAGCCCGGGAAGGTGGTCGTACGGCTATTGCACCACCTTGCGCAGGGCCATGATGTGGTCGGGAGTCGTACCGCAGCAACCCCCGATGATCGATGCGCCGGCGGCAATCATGTCGGGCGTGTGGTCGGCGAAGAATTCGGGGCCTTCCGGATAGCGGACAACCCCCTTCTCGATGATAGGTTGGCCGGCATTGGACTGGATGAGGATCGGTGACGAGGTAGCGGCGCGAAAATCGCCGGCGATCTTGATCATCTTCTCGAGACCGTTGCCGCAGTTGGAGCCGACGACGTCGGCGCCGGCATCCAGGAGGCCCGCAGCGGCATCGGCGACGTTCGTGCCCATGATCGTGAAAAAGCCCCGGGGTGTCTCGTCGAACGTCATCGTGGCCATGACGGGTGTGGATGGAAGCACGGCCTTCGCGGCGCGCACCGCGAGGGTGGCCTCCCTGAGATCGGACATGGTCTCCACGCAGATCACGTCGGCCTCGGCGAAGGCGCCCATCTGCCGCTCGAAGCTGGCGGAGAGCTCCTCCTCGGATGTGTCCCCGTAGGGCTCGAGAATGCGCCCCGACGGCCCACAGGACGCCGTCACGTAGGCACGATCCCCGGCAACTCCGCGCAGTATCGCGACCGCCTCCCGGGAGATCTCTTCGGTCTTATCCTCCAAACCGTAGTCCGCCAGCTTCAGCGGCGACGCGCCGAAGGTGTTGGTGGTCAGCAGCTCCGCCCCCGCGTCCACGTACTGGCGGCCGATCGCCGCGAGTACGTCGGGCTCCTCGAGGGTGATCAGGTCCGGACATTGGCCCGGCTGCAGACCGTGAGCAATGAGCATGCTGCCGATGGCACCGTCGCCCACCAGGACCTCACCGGCATGCAAGCGCTCGAGAAGTGGCTTCAAGACCCGACCATTTCCTTGACGGAGTCGACGGCGTTAGCCGCATCGTATCCATAGGCGTCGGCGCCGATCTCTTTGGCCATGTCCTGTGACACCGGGGCGCCGCCGACGATGGTCCGTATCTTCCCGTCGAGGCCGCGCTCCTTGAGGATCTCGATGACCCGGATCATCGCCGGAGCGGTCGTGGTCAACAGCGTGGACATGCCGATGATGCCGGCCTCTTCCTTCTCGGCGGTGTCGACGAAAGCCTCCGGAGGGACATCCTTGCCAAGGTCAACGATCTCGAAGCCGGCCCCTTTGAGCATGATGCCGACGAGGTTTTTGCCGATGTCGTGCAGGTCACCCTGCACGGTACCGAGCACGACCTTGCCGATACTCGGCACCTCGTCCTGCAAGAACAACGGCTTCAGCAGATCCATGCCCGCGTACATGGCTCGAGCGGAGAGCAGAACGTCTGGCAGAAAGATCTCATGGTTTCTGAATCTCTTGCCGATGACATCCATCCCGGCGATCAAACCGTCATCGAGCACTACCTTGGGCTGCATGCCCTCGTCGATCGCTTGCTGCGTGAGCTCACCGACTTTGGCATCGTCTCCCTTTTGCAGCGCTTCCGATATCTCGCGTAGCAGATCCATCGATCCTCCTTTCAGGCGTTGATTCGCTCCGAAGCCATCAGTCGTTTCATGCGGGCAAGGCAGGAGTGGCTCTTGCACTGCGGGCAGTAGCCATACCCGGGCTTGAAGATGTGCACGTCCCTCCTACCTACCGGAAATCAGTACTCCACTCACCGATTTCAGCGGGCTCATGAGGCAACTATCATTGAGCACCATGCCAATTTCATCCGGCGTCAAATGGGCGAAGAGCTTGCGTTGTCCGGTGATGTGCCAGCCACAGTACCCCGGACTGTATCCGAGCACGAATGGGGCCGGCGTCGCCTCCTCCTCGGTGGTGAGGTAGGCGTGATAGTGGTCCGCGATGACTTCCGAGGTTTTGTCGGCCGTCATGGAGGCCACCGCATCCAGCATCATGCCGAGCGCGAAGTCATTGCTATCGAACAGGTCGGCGATCGCTTGGCTCACCTCGCGACCCATGGTGGCCGCAACCCATGGTGGCCGCAAAGAGCGCCAGCCGATCGGCCTTCGGGTAGACGTTCGCAACGACGGCATCGTCGGCGTTGTTCCCGTCTCCCGCAAAGACCTCGCCGAACTCCTCAGCGCTGATCTCGGCGATGAGGCCGCGGGGTCGCGCACGGGCGGCGAACAGCGATGCCGCCTCCTCGTACAAGGCCAAGATCCGCTGCGGCACGTCGGCATGCTCCGGAATACCCTGGTGGGCGAGCACCACCTCCCTGTCGGCCTTGATCTCTTCGAGTTCGAACTGGATCCTTCGCCTCACTCCGGCCTCTCCGGCAGCTCATCCTGGCCGTAGCGGCGTGCCTCAGCCTCCATCAAGGCGATGAGCTCCCCCTTGGCCGCGTCGGCGAGGCCGGACGGCTCGTAACTGGCACGCAGCGCCTCGACCTGCGCGTGGGCTCGCTCGCCGAGCGTCAATGAGCCCTCGGCCCGCCAGCGCTCGCGGTTGGCACGGTCGATCACCGGACCGGGGAAGAAGTGCTCCTCGCGCAGGTAGCGGCGCGAGTGATCGGCGATGAGCAAGTGCCCCTCGCGGAGCAGCTCCTCGAAGATCGGCAGGGCCGGAAAGTCGTCCTTGGGGGTCATGCCCCGCAGCATACGCGCCATCATGCCGCAGATTTCGTTGTCCACCACGAGCTTTTCGAGCGACTGGCAGCTCTCGAAGTCGAGCATGCCGGGGCCCGAGATGTTGTTGATGCCCGACAACGCCGCCAGCGTTGCCCCCATCGCGCTCTCCAACCCCGCCTGGGCGTCGAGCTGCTTGGCATCGCTCAGCGAGATGTAGGCCTGAGTCGGCATCCCCAGGTGCTTGCCGATTTCATTGTTCGCGCAGTCGATCATCATCGTCTCGATGGCACCCATCGGCGTCGTCTCGTAGCGCACATCAAAGATGGCCGGCGAGCCCCCGTACAGCATCGGTGCACCCGGTTTGGCGAGTTGGCTGATGACGACACCGCTGAGCGTCTCGGCGGCGTGCGCCACGACAGATCCGATCAGCGTCACCGGCGCCATGAACCCCGACAGCGGCATCGAAATGAACTCGACGGGAATGGAGTAGCGGGCGCAGTCGACGACGTTCTGCGAGGTGACGTCGCTCCACTTCAAGGGCGATGTTGGGCAGGCCGAGAAGATCGCCAACGGTTTCCCGGCGAGCGCCTCTTCGGAGCCGCGCACGGCGACCTGGAGATTCTTCATCACTTCGAACGAGTCGATCGTGAACGTCCCGGTGACCACGGGTTTGTGCCCGTACAGGAGGCCCAGGAACAACCGGTAGCTGTCGGAGATCTGCTCGTGGACGTCGGCGGGAATGAAGGCAGTGCTTTGCGAGGCGATGTGCTCGAGCTGGCTGATCACCTTCACATAATCGACGTAGTCGCCGGTCGTCGGCTTGCGCAGCTCCTTGGTCTCGTAGTCGAGGATATTGAGTGCGGCGGACCCCGGCGTGAAGTGCACGTTGGTGCCGCCCAGGGAGTGCGTCTGCTCGCCGTGGGTGTCATAGAGCTCGAAGGAGCCCCGCACTGTTTGGAGAGCCTTCTCGATGATCCCCCGCGTGAACACGACGTGGCGCCGGTCCATATCGATCTCTGCGCCATGATCCGACAGCATCGACAACACGTCGGGGTTGTGTAACTCGACACCCAACGTACAGAGGATCTCCATGGCCTCGTCGACGATTCTGCCCAAGAGGTCGTCTGTAAGAAACTTCACTGTCGGTCGCATCGCGGGACTCCCGAGGAGAATTCAAGGTCGGCCAAATGAAACGATGACCAAGAATAGTCTCCCCCGTCGGAGAGGCCAATCCCCCCCGCCGGCCCGTGGCCTGCCATGGTGGAAGCATGAAGAACCCGGTGACGCGGCTTGCTACTCGGCGGGATCTCGCTCGAGGGGTCCACCCGCCGAGGCGACCAGCGAAAAACAATGCCTGCCCGCGCTATGCAACCAAAAGGCGTCAGGTGCCCGGTTGTTGGGGATCGACGCCAGGGCGAACACCGCGCACAGCTCGTAGGAGTCTTCACCCAGGATCCGATACTCGTATTCCTGTTCGGTATCCGGGTCGTCGACGGACACCTGCGCGCGCGGATCCGCCACCAGTTCACCCAACGAGTCGGGCAGACGTTCCTGTCGCTGCCAAAACGCGTCGATCGACGTCGCGATCGCCCGGAGATCACCCGCACGAACTCGGTCGAGCCGCTGCATGCGTCCCTCTGCCGGCGTCCCGGCAACCATCACGCCGGCGACGATCGCGGCGATGCCGGCGGTGATGCCCACCCCAAGCAGCACGTTCCCCCTCGAGAACTTCATGGCTTTTCCTCCACTTCGTCTCGCCGCAAATCCCCGAGGTAGTAGTAGAAGATCGCGCCCGCGATGCCCCCGAGCGCACCGGCTTTCAGCAGAAAGCGCACCGTCAATTCCCCGCTGAGCAGCCGATAGAGCGCCGTGATGGAGTCGCCGATCAAGATGCTGGCCGCGATGGCCAACGTCAGATACGTAAACCATCGCCTTATCGGGGAACTACGCATCGCCGGGAACCGCTGCACCGCCGCCGCATTGGCCCGCGCCGTGAAAACGAAAATGGGGGTGCTCACCACCAACGCCGCAATGGACCACCGGATGATGTCTGAAATGGCGTTCACCTGCATCTCGTTCCATGCAGGATCCGGGAACGCCACGTTGATCAACTGATACAGCAGTTGGCCGAGGCTGAAAGCGCTGACGTACAGTGTCCCAAACAACACGAGATACTGAAAGGCATCGCGAGCCGACAGGGATGGCCGCGGCCGCGGGACGGGAAGCGGGAAATCGATCTCGGCGTAGCCACGCAGCGCCGCCGCGATATCCGCCCCAGACCACCCCGCCTGGGTCAGCGCCTCGCTGACCTCCCCTCGCGAAGCGCCGGTGGTCAATGCGTCACGGACGAAGGTGTCTAGATCTTGATTCTCAGCCATGTGGGCCTCACGGAAGACGGTCTATCCCCTCAGGCATCGGGAGGCTGGTCGAGGGATTGCCGGTCCGACCGGCCATCCGTCCCTCTCCCAAAATCTATCCGGGTAACCGGTGTTGACGAAGTCAACATACACCCAGATGTTGACGTTGTCAACAGTATTGGACATCTTAGGGCATGACCAACCAGGCAGGCGGATATCATCATGGGGACCTGCGGGCGGCGCTCCTCACCGAAGCCGCCGCCATGATTGCCAAGGGCGGCGTCGCGAGCGTGACGATGCGGGAGATCGGCCGACGCCTCGGCGTGTCGCGGGCTGCACCCTATCGCCACTTTGCGGATAAGACCGCCCTGCTGGTTGCCGTGGCGGCAGCCGGGTTCGACCGTCTCCGAAGCCGCCTGCAAACCACGGAAGCGGGCGCCCCGCGATCCAGCGTGGAGCGGCTCCGGCGCATGGGTGAGGAGTACGTGCGCTTCGCCCTCGAGAATCCGGCCCACTACCGCCTGATGTATGGCAAGGAGGCGCTGACTCGGGAAGACCAACCCGAGTTGCGGGAGGCCGCGATTGCCCTGTTCGAACAATTGGTCGGCGTGATCCAGGCTCACCAGCGCAGCGGCGCGATCAAACGGCAGGATCCCCGAGCGCAGGCCTACGTGGCCTGGAGCGCGGTGCACGGGCTGGCATCACTGTGGATCGAGGGACACATCCTGGCCACCGATGACATTGACGGGCTCATCCGGCAGACCACGCGGACGGTGTTGGACGGGATGCGGGCTCGCCCCCGGCGTGGAGCGTAGGCCCCCACCGACTGCCCTATTCAGGCATATGGACGCACAGCAATTCGATGCGGAAGACCGCAAGTACAGCGAGTTGTGGCGCGGTGACTACAAGGACGCCCGCTGGGGGCGGCTCGCCAGGCGCCTGCTGAAGTACACAGCACGCGACACGACGCACAGCTCACTCATCGACTTCGGCTTCGGGCGGGGCGCGGCCATGGAGTTCTTCGAACGCCGCGGTTTCTCCGTCGCTGGTACGGAAATCAGCTCCTACGCGGTGCAACGGCAACGGGATCTCGGACGCACGGTTTACCACGCCAGTCTCGACAACCTTTCGATGATCGAAACGGGGGCGTTTCAGATCGGCTTCTGCAACGACGTCATCGAGCATGTTCCGGAGGAACTCGTTGAATCGTCGCTCACCGAGATGGCACGAGTATGCAGCGACTTCTTGTTCTTGAGCGTCTGCCCAACACCGGCTCACCATCCATCGCCCCACGGCGGGAATTTGCACCTGACCGTGCGACCCCGCGTATGGTGGGTCGCACGGCTCGAGCGCCACGGTCGAGTACGACAGTTCTTCGTGCCGTTTAGCCGCTCTTTGCGCTTTCTGATCGACCTCAGGGAACACTCGTGATCTGAGCGGCGGTTGCCGCCTTTGGCCCTCGCGCCTCACGCATCATGCTTCAGCCCGTTATGCCCTTGGGGACAGGTGGCCGACGCCCCTGTTACGGTGGAGGGGTCCCTTGTTCTCGCCAGTGAGGCAACGTCGACGCAGCAGGCCTCAGCTCAGTTCCCCGCCCCTACCGGCCTGGTGTAAACCACCTCACCTCCGATGACGGTCATGTCTGGCTCGATCTTCCAGATGTCAGCAGACGGGACGGTCATGTAGTCCACAGGGATGACCACGAAGTCAGCAAGCTTCCCCACCTCGATGGAGCCAAGGATGTCTTCCGCATGCATGGCGTACGCGCCACCCATGGTCGCGGCACGCAACGCCTCTTCCCGAGTCAAGGCTTGCTCGGGTATCCAGCCGCCCGGAGGGTTGTTGCTCCGGTCCTGTCTGGTTATCGCGGCGTGGAGTGTATAGAACGGATTGTAGGGTGATACGGAGTAGTCCGTCCCGGTTGCGAACGGAACGCCGAGGTCCAACAGATCACTCCAGATGTAGGCATACTTCAGGCGCTCCGATCCCATCCTAGATTCGGCGAAGTGCATATCCTCGGTGGCATGCAGCGGCTGCATGGAAGCGACGATCCCCAGCTCGACCAGTCGGGGAAGGTCGTCTGGAGTGAACATTTGCGCATGCTCCAGAGCGAAGCGGGCATCCCTGCCGTCGATCCCCGTCGCCTCCAAGGCCCTCTCGAAGGCGTTGATAGCGACGTGATTACCACCATCACCGATGGTGTGGACCCTCAGGTTGAAGCCCCTTTGCAGCAGCTCGGTGGCTAGCAGCGCCAGCTCGCCTTCGCTCCGTACCGGTTCCCCGAAAAAGCCCGGATAGTCGCTGTACTCATGGAGGAAAAGGGCACCCCTCGAGCCCAACGCTCCGTCTGCAAATGATTTGACGGATTGGACGAAGTACTTGTTGTCGAGGTTCAGCGGCTCACCCAGCCTCCTCGCCGCACTCTCATTGACCATCTCGTTGATTCGGATCCTCAGCAGGCCCACCTCGTAGAGATTGACCCGTCTCTGGACCTCGGCAAACCCCGTCCTGCTGGCTCCGTGGAGCGTGGTGAGTCCGCTGGCCACGGCCAACTGCGTCCCTTCAACGAGGTTCCGGCTTCGTTCATAGTCTGTCACAGGCGGCAGGTCCGGGATCAGCCTGGTCAGTTGTGGCGGAGCCCTTTCGACGAATTCCCCGGTGGGCTCACCATTCTCGTCCTTCTTGATGTGGCCCCCCTCGGGATCGGGGGTGTCCCGTGTGATGCCGGCCAGTTCCAGAGCCTTGCTGTTCGCGCCGCTGCCATGGGTGTATCGGCTTATGAACACGGGATTGTTCGGGGCGACCGCATCGATGAGCTCTTTTCGAAACACCGGCGGATCCCAGACATCCGACATCCAACCCCTCAATACCACCCAACGGGGCTCGGGCCCGGGACGCATCCCTTCCCCTGTTGCCAGGGCATGCCTGATCACTTGCTGCATCCGCTCCACTGAGGCCCACTCACCAAGCTCCGCTCGGATGTCCGGCGTTCGGGGGTAGAGCTCCCTCTCCCCGTACCTGATGTGAACATGGGCATCATGCAGGCCCGGGATGACCGTCTTCCCTTCCAGGTCGAACACAAGAGTGGTGGGGCCAACATGGGCCTGGACTCCAGCATCATCCCCCACGTAGATGAACCGACCATCTCTCACTGCCAGGGCGGAGGCGGTCGTGAAG
>JBDHHA010000194.1:0-6181 GCA_039589615.1 Gemmatimonadota bacterium | reverse complement strand
ACTGCATCTACTCCCTCGCGCCATCGACGGCCGGACGTGCGTCACAATGTACGATTTGGGTCCCGCGGCCATTGCGCTCCTCGACGACGGGGCCACGCCGCAGGCGGTGGTGGACCACACGTTGCGGCCCGGCTGGAGATCGAACGGCCCACCGTTGGCCCGCGGCCCGTGTGCCTTCTTCGCGCGATTCGGTCTCCCCGGACCGCATGTCGAGGCATGGCTGGAACAGCAGCACTTCACCTTCGCATACCTGGCGGATTGGGATCGAGCCCAGCGCGAGGAGGTTCTCGACCGGGAGTTGCGGGATCCCTTTACCGGGTTGGCTCGCTGGTACGGATTGAACGCTCTGGGGTGCGCCGCTGGTCGCCCGGACCGGTGTCGTCAGGCCCTCATGGGCGAACCGGCGAAGAACTCCTACCAGAGCGGTCGGTTGAACGCCATGCAGGACGCCGGCTGGCTGTACGGCGAGGCATATTCGAACGTGTTTGGCCCCGCCACCAATCATTTCTTGTCGGACGTCGTGAGTGACGTGGGTCCCGAGCGCTTCGAGGAGTTCTGGACGTCGGACCTCCCCGTGGAGCAGGCCTTCGCGTCCGTCGTTGGGAAGGATATCGGCGAGTGGACTGCCGAGTGGATCACCAGCCGCGTCGGCGAGTCCCACTTCGGCCCCGGCGTTGGTTTCAGCGGAATACTCGTGGTGGCCCTGTTCGCGGGCCTCGGGGTGTTTGCCGGAGCGTACGTGGCGGAGAACCGTAAGGCGGGGTGAGAGGGCGCGAAAGGGCGCTACTGCACCGACATCTGTGAACACTTCGGCACGCCCTCGAGCCACCCAGCGGGAGCCATGTTCACGGCCATGCCGCAAATCACCGGTGAATCCACGTGTGCCACCACGGCCAACCAGTTGCGGCGACGGGCGACCACGAAGTCGAGGGAGAAGCCCTCGGGAAATTCCCAATCCAGCTCGCGGGCGTCCGTCACGTATTCCCGGTGCTTGCCAAAGTGACGTTCCTGCATCCTCACCGTGTTGCGTAGAATCGACCGCATATCGCGTGCGATCCGGTCAAGCTCTTCCTGGGAAAGCAGCGACTCATGAACAACCGCTGTCTGTGGGGGGGTAGCAACAGCTGAAGTGCCCGACTGTTGCAGCGAGTAGATCCGAATGTGCTCCACCTCCAGCTCGTCGCGCCAACGCCCGAGCACGTCCTCACGGGTGATCTCGAACATCTCAAACCGCGGCGGCAGGGACGCGCGAGCGATGGGCGTTCCCGTTGTGTCATGGATGGTCCAGTGAGCCCGCTCCCCGCTCGCTGTCGCACCGTCAGAGACCCAGAGGTTGCCCTCCTGGTCCACCTTGACGTAGGAATAGCCAAGCTCTTCCACGGGGGCGGGCAATCTGTCGAGCGCCCGGGCAACGGTGACGCGGCGACCGTCATCGGGCACGCCATCAACCCAGTTCCGGCGATACAACCACACGTCCAACGGGAACTCGGTCTCTCCCGGCGGTGGAATATTGACGGACCCCAGGAAACTGCCTGAGCGGTGGAAATACGATATTCGGAGCGCCAGATCATACGCCAACAGGGAATCCGGCCCGGCGATGTGAACACTCCTGAGTGCCCTGAACTCCCCGGGGCCGCCACCGCGGCCCCCCACCCGTGTCTGGTACCGGCCTTGGGGGTTGTAGAACCGCAGATGGCCCGTCCCCGTGTTGGCCACCACGATGGACTCGTCGGGCAGACGCACCGCCGACGCGGCCCGGAAAAACTGGTAATTGGGGTCGCCCTCCACCACACCTATGCTCAGCGTGGGCTCGGCCGAGAAGCGCCACTCCGGCAGGTCGATCCGAATGGACCGGGACGGCGGTTCCACCCGGCTGGAACAGCCGGTCAGCGCCAATGCGAGGGTGAGGATTAATGGTCTGGTGGAGGCCATTTGCTTGACAAACCCCAGTCAAACGATCACTGTATTATAACAGTAATACACTTTACGGCGGCACGCCATGTCCACTGCCATCGAAACCCAATCCCTCTATTACCGACCTGGGAAGGGGTTTGAGCTGGGGGACCTCTCCATCTCTGTGCCGGAGGGTTCGGTCTACGGCTTTCTGGGTCCCAACGGGTCGGGAAAGACCACCACCATCAAGCTCCTCCTGGGATTGCTGCGCCCACAGCGCGGGTCGATCACCGTCCTTGGCCGGGAGGTTCCCCGCCGGGTGGCCGAGGTGCTCGCCGAGACCGGATACGTGCCTGAGGCCCCACACCTCTACCGATCACTTCAGGTCGCCCAGGCCATCGACTACCACTGCGGTTTCTACGAACACTGGGACGCTGAACTGGCAGAACGACTTCGGGAACGGTTCTACCTCCCGCCTCGGCAACGGGTCAGCTCGCTCTCGAAGGGCGAGACGGGCAAGCTGATGATGTTGCTGGCGTTGGCCCAGCGTCCCCGACTCCTGGTGCTCGACGAGCCCACCGACGGGCTGGATCCTGTGGTACGCCGGGACATCCTGGACGCCCTCAACGACGCGGTGAAAAGGGGTGACGCGACGGTGTTCATGTCGAGTCATCTGGTACACGAAATCGAGCTGATCTGCGACTGGATCGCGGTGATGGATCGTGGCACCCTGGTCGTCGAACTGCCGATGACGGATTTCAGAAACGAGATCAAGGTGCTTCACCTTCGCGGCGTCCCCCCCGAGCCAAGGGACCCACCGTTCAGTGTGCTACGACGAGATGGAGACACGGATGGCGAAGAGCACGGCGCCGTGCGGTGGACCGTGCGAGGGTGGCGGCCGGGCATGGAATCGTACTTCGACGGAACGGATGCCACCGTCACAGAGATCGCTGACGTGGATCTCGAGAACGGGTTTGTCGAACTGTTGAGGTCCTTCCGACGGGGAGACGCGTGATGCAGCCCATCGGACCGATGTTCAAACGCATTTTGTTCACCCAATGGCTCTGGGCTCGCGTGGGGCTGCTGCCCGCAGCGCTCATCGGATTTGCCGTTCCTGTTCTCTCCGTTCAACCGTTCAACGACCCCGAGCTTTCCGGCGCGTGGGTTTCGTTCCTCTTGAACCAGTTAGATGAATGGTCGCCAGCGTACCCCATCTTGGCCGCGGCCATGGGCCTGCTACTCGGCCTGACGGCCTGGAGTGCCGACCATCGCGTACGCCACGTGTATGCTCTGTCGCTTCCCTTGCCCCGCTGGCAGTTCACGCTGATACGCTTGGGAGCGGGGTTGCTGTTGTTGGCTGTGCCCGTCGTCACGGTGTGGCTTGGGGCGCTTGTTGCCAGTGCGGCGGCGGTCGTTCCGATGACGCTGCAGACCTATCCCAATGCATTGGCTGGCAGGTTCCTCATCGCCTCGGTCATGTCATTCGCCGTCTTCTTCGCCATTGCGTCCGGCACGTCCCGAACTGCGGGAATGTTGCTCGGAGTCGTGGCGGTCGTCGTCGTCGCTCAGCTCTTCCTCCAGCTGTTCGGCGTGGGCGTGGACTTCATCGGGCCCATTGTGGATGCCTTCACCAGCTGGCCGGGCCCCCTCGAGGTATTCGGCGGGCGATGGCTGCTGATCGACTTCTGAGACCGGGCTCGGCGATGTGCTTCCTCGAGCGGACATGGATTGTCCTAGCGCTTTCCGTAGCGCTTATCGGATCCGCCGATGCCCAGACGGTGGAGCAGTACCGAGACCGCACGAGGCGATTGTTGGATGTCTGGTCGGAGGCTCGCGTTCTTGCCGATAGCGCGGACCAAGTACTCCGCGAAGCCATGGACGTCGAGAGGATCCGTTTCGGCACCCTCCTCGTCTTGGCCCACCCCGAACGCGCACTGGGTGCTCGTTGGGCAGCGCGGTCGGCCTGGAGGGAACTGGCAAAGACCTTGGGAAGCGACACGGTATTGCTGGACGGAGTGGTGTTCTATTTCCCGGAGCGGAGCCGGTCGTGGGCTGCCGGACCGATCGCGGACGGGCGCGCCACCCAGGTGGTGCGGACCATGGCAACCCGGCCCGACATTCTGCGACGCCAGCTGCTGGGACATGTAGAGGGAACCCTCAGCGCGTCAGTTGATTCCATCTTCGACACGTGGCTGCACGGACCGATCCCCATCTCGAGAGCGACCCCCGACCTGGAGGAGTTGTACATCGAGCTCGTCACCGCTCCATCGCCCTTGGTCCGTGAGTGTCGCAATGGTGACTTGACCGCATGCCATCTAGCGTTCGTGTTCATCAACGTGACGGATCGAATCCGTGAGTGGTATGACGAGGACGGTCGGGAGCAGCTGATCCGAGGGTTGCCGGGCTTGATCCGGCAAGATCCCGAGGCGGCAGAGGTATGCCTCGACCGAGGATGGGACGATGTATGCATCGCGATCCTACAAGGACTCCCCTCCGGACCTCCACCACCGCTGTCCTACGCGGCACGTGCCAGTTTGGTTCGCTTCGCCTTACAGCGCGGTGGTGATGGTGCGTACGGAACGATATTCGACGCCGCGCGCAATCTGGCGGACAGCACGATGGTTCCCCACGTGGTCGCCGCCGCCGCCGGCGTGCCCATCGATACGCTGTTGAGCGAATGGCGTGCGGCTGCCATCAACGCCCGCCCCGAACAAATCACGCTGCGACTCCGATCGGCATTGCTGGCCGTCTTGTGGATCGTCGGCTTGTTCGGGATGGCGATGAGGAATACGCGATGGAGGTGAGAACCAGGCACCTGCTATTGGGACTCGCCGTGGCATGCGCCGGTGTCGCAGTAGCCTACCTCCCGCCGGCGCCGGGTCGCTTCCGGTTCTCGTGGTGGGATTCCTTCTCGTCGGAACGGAACTTCGCCAGGCGAATCGAGGGGACGCTGCGTTCGGAACTCCAAGCGTTGGCGCTTCTCGAGTGGAGGGATTCGGCGCTGCAGGACCTGGAGCAGATGGGCAACGGCCGCTGGTTGTACGTCGACCAGGCGCTCCCGCCTGCCCTCGACTCGGCTCTGCGCGAGCATGCCGCAGGCGACCCGCCGTTCGGCCGCCACATCGAGGGGGTCCGCGCGGCAGCGGCCGTGTTCCTCGATACGGTACGCAGTCGGCACGGCATCTACACGCCTCCGCCGATCTACGGACCGAGAAACCGCCACCTCCTACCCGCTGCTACGGATGGTGTGACCTGTCTGACCGTGTCGACCATCGGGCCCACCACGCTTCGATCCATCATCGACAGCACGCGCACGGAAGCCGTCAGCGCTCCGTACACTGCGGGTTCCCTCTTCGGGCCGTGTGACTTCGTGGAGGCGTTCGGGGTACCCTCCTCTTCCGTCGACGATTGGATGCGTCGCGGCGCGATCGAGCCTCACACTGCGCTTCAATCGCGCTGCATCACCGGCGACGATCGAGCGTGCGAGTTGCTTCTTGTCCGGTCCGACCAAACAGCGCTGTCCCCGTACGGACCCCAAAAATTCAGCATTCTCGGCGTCGGTATCGTCGGACGGCTGCCGCGGTTCAACGCCGCCGACAGGCGGTTTCTCACCGCTGTGCTCGATTCAATAGGCCCGCGACGGTTTGAAGAGTTCTGGACGGATCCGGATCCCGTGCCTCTCTCGTTCGAGCGCCACGTTCAGAAATCCGTCGCGGAGTGGTTCCGCGCCGCGGCAAGTCCGCAACAGGGGTCGGGCCCCACACGTCCCACCGTGACTGTCCCGTTCGGATTGTGGCTCAAGGCCGGTTTGCTGGTGGTCCTCTGTGCCGGCGCGGTGGTTGTCGTCGTGAGCAGGAGGCAGGCGAGATGAGCGAGTGAACCGTGAGTGCTTGTGCAGCGGAGCGCGCCGTTTGCCACTGTAGCGCGCGTTGGTTTGCCAGCCCACCTATCCCGCCAACTTCGCACTGAGGCAAACCGCAGCGCGCGGAAGGGGCAAATGGCGTGCTCCGCTGCATGCGGACCGTGCCCCTCCCTCGACGCCGCTTTTTATGTACCGTCAACTCCTGAACAGCGTCTCCTCCCGATTAAACCACACCACACAGAACCAAAGGCTCGCCGCCGCCAACGCGAACAGTGACACGTACGACATCACCAGATGCAGCGGATTGATCGTTCCGGCGATCACTTCCTTGGTGGCCAGTGACACATTCAAGACCGGGATGAGCGCCGTCTGGGCGTTCAACTCGATCCCCGGCAGCAGCCCGAACACCACCGGCATGATCACCAC
>JBDHHA010000193.1:0-6463 GCA_039589615.1 Gemmatimonadota bacterium | reverse complement strand
TGCGGCGATGCCGCAGGCAGCCGGATGCCGGGCGAATGCGGCGACGAGCACCCGCAGGTAGCCCGGGGGCGTCAGGGTGTCGGCGTCCAGGCTGACGATGAGATCTTGGGGGGCGGCAGGAGCACAGATCGCATCCATCAGTTCCTTCCGGGCGTGGCCGACTCCGCCCCGCTTCGGCGGCCAGCCCCGGCCCGGCGAGGCGCGGTCGATGATGCGGAGATCGAGGTCCGTGACGTCGGAGAGCAGCTGGAGACAGGCCTGGTTCGCCTCGCAAACGGTGCGTCGATCGGGGTCGTGTTGCCAGGCCTCCGGCTGGTTGACGCAAGCCCAAGTGACGAATTGCACCCCGTCTTGTTGCCGAAGTGCGTCGATGCAGCCGGGAAGGTGCTCGACCTCGTCCTGAACCGGGATGGCTACGTGGACAACCCGGTCAATCACTCCGCAGCCCCGCCGCCGGATCGACCTTGGTCATTCGCCTGGCCGGAATGAACGAGGCAACGAGCGCGACGACCACCAGCAGGGCCGGGACCACGATGAAACGTCGGCGGATCGGCGGTCGAGGTCCCGGGGGGAGGGATTGGTTGACGCTGGCGGGCGCGCCCAGATAAATGGCGGCCTCGAAGAATGCAAACGACGTGCGGCGGTCGGCAAGCGGCAAGATGGGCCACTCGGGCTTCGCCGCGATGCGGCGCTCTTCCTGTCACTCCCGATGCCGCGTCACCGTGAGATTGAGGAACGCCACGGCGCGGGATCAGCGTCTTTCGCCCCGATTCGGGAAGCTCGGCGCCGCGGCGATGGACCTTTGGAGGGTGGCGGGGCCGTGGCGGAACCGCACCCAGAGCATGATGGCCACCACGCCGGCCGCCGCTGCGCCGATGGCGAGCAGTCCGGCTTCCGGCCCGAAGGCGCCCCCCACCCACAGGGCGGGTCCGTGCTGCTCCACCGCGAGGAAGCTGGCGGGACCGGCATCCGTCCCGCTCACAGGAAACCCGAACACGTTGCCCTGGAAGAAATTCCAGGTGATGTGAACCCCGATGGGGATCGCCAACTCGCCGGTGAGCACGAACCCCGCGGCGAGGAACACCCCCGTGGCCAAGATCCCGAGAGTGCTGATCGCGCTCGCCCCGGAGTTCCCCAGATGCAGAAGGCCGAACACGGTTGACGAGATTAGAACGCTGAGGAGAATGGCCCCGCGGGGACCGACGCGTCCCAGGTTCAGGCCCTCGGCCAGGTTGGTCAGGTGGTATCCGCGGGAGAGGACCTCCTCGCTGATTCCCACGACGACGAACGTCAAGAGGGGGATCAGCACGGCAAGGGCAAACGGGTCATCGGGGGCTGCGGTCACCATCGTGTCCGTGACCGACACCCACCCCACCGCGAGCTCCACCCCAAAGACCAACGTCATGAGCGCCGCGCCGAGGAACAGCCCAAACGCCAGGTTGATGAACCAGGCCCGCGTGAGATGGAATCCATAATCCGCGAAGCGCCGATGATCCAGCAGCCGGCCGCTCACCCACACCGACGCCACCGTCGCCAGGCCCACAGGGATCACCCCCGGCTCGAAATCACCCGAAGCAAGTTCTTCCCACCCCCCCGCGAACGGCGCACTCGCCACCCCGAGTAGGATGCCGAAGGCAATCCAGATCACCGCCTGCAGCGTGAGGCGCCACAGCGCCCGGAGGCGCCGTTCTTCCGCATTCCAAGAGACATTGGGAACGCGCCGCTTCACCGCGGCGGTTTCCGCTTCCTGGATCGAAGGTACAGGGATACGAGTCCGAATGGCTTAGGATTGGTGGTCTTCCCCACCCACTTATAGCGCCGGGGTCGCGGGTTTCACAAGCGTGGCGGCGCCGAACAGCCGAACTGCCGAGGCCACGATCCAGGGCGGCCCATGCTCGGTGAACTGCTCGCTAGTCCGAGGACCTTACGTGGAGTCCCAGCTCAGCGGATCTTCCTTCCGGGTTGGTTCTGGCCGGCCTGGTGAAGGACGAGCTGCGTCACGTCGCCCGAGTCGTCTCGCACGAATGTGATTTGGGCGTCCACCACCTTCAGGAAAAACTCGGTCTCGGATTCGGCGAATAGGGGGAACTTGGGCTGCCCCGTCGCCTGCAATTGGAGTTGGCCGTCCTCGAGGGTCACCGTGATCTCGAAGCCGGGCATCAGCTCATACACACCCACATAGTCGGCCATGATCTCCGGGTTGACCCCCACGTCAGTCCGCTCCTCGACAGGTTCGCGGGGAGCCGCCAGTGGTACGGACCGGTTGATCAGGTGGAAACCGATATCATCCGCACCGCGCGCGGAATTGGTGAGGACGACAGCTCCCACCCGTCTCGCGGGGTCGAAGCCCGCAAACGTGCGGTAGCCCCCAGTCCCCCCGTTGTGCCACACCACCGCATCGTCCCCAATGTGCAGGATGTGCCAGCCGAGACCGATGGTCATGTTGGTGCCCGCCTCTTCGCGGGACTCGTGGCTCACCCGCATGGCCCGCTGGAGATCGGTGGTGGGCTCTCCCATGTTGGCTTCCAGGAAGGTGAGCATGTCTTCGACGTTGGAGCGGATGGCTCCGGCACCGGCCAGAGTGGGGATGTCCCAGTTAGGAACCACGTCGCCGTTTTGGTTGTGGCCCAATGCCAACCATTCACGCATGGATCCGTTGAGCTCGATGCCGCTCATGTCCATCCCCAGAGGGCCAAGAATTCGTTCTTGGACCAACGCTTCGTAATCCTTTCCGACATGACTAGCCAGCACGAAACCCAACAGCCCGGCGCCCACGTTGGAGTACTCGTACTGAGCCCCGACATCACGTGTCAGCGTGTAACCCGACAGAAACTCCCAAAGCAATTCGGGCGTGTAGTCCGCGAATGGGTTTGAGCGATCGGCGGGTGAGAAGTTGGTGGGCATTCGCGGCAGGCCCGAGCGATGCGTGGCGAGGCGTGTGAACGTAATCGTCTGGCCATCCCTGCCGGGCATGGAAACTCCAGGCGGGAGATATTGCTGCACGGCGTCGTCGAGGGCCACCTCACCGCGGGCCGCCATGTCAGCGAGCAAGATGGACGTAAACACCTTGGTGATCGATCCGATCTCGAATACGCTCTCGGGTCCCAGGGGCCGGGCGCCCGGTCCGGATTCGCCGTAAGCCACAATGGTTCTGGACCCGGTGGCCTCGACCACACCCACCACTATGCCGACGCTGCGCCCGGCGTCTACACGCTCCGTGATCACGGCGCGCAGTTCCGACTCGGTGGGGAAATGCTGTGCCGTGACCGAGCCGGCAGTGAGAAGCAGCAGGAGGGCGGTCAGCCCTCCTCGTCTCAGGGCTGCACGAAGGCTGATCATCGAGTCCCTCCGTTGCCGAGCGCCTGCTCGAGCGCGGCGGCGCCACCCACCACCGGCAACTCAATGGACGTGCCACCCAGATCCACAGTCAGCTCGGTGCCGGGTGCCGGCCACAGTGTGAACTCCCGATCACTCGACATGATCATGAGACCGATGCGCTGCCCCGGGGGAATGATCTGGTCGTCGGGTTGCAGGTCGAAGGTCAGTTCGTAGAACTCGCCGGGCACCAGCGGCTCACTGCTCGTGAGGGAGCCGCGGTTCTGCGGGTCCGCCCAGGCCCGCGTGATCAGACCGCCCCGCCCCGGCATGACCATGCTGCCACGGCGCCTTTCCTCCGTCCACGGCAGCGAGACCAGCCAGACGGTCAAGTTTGCCGCGGGCTTGCTCGATGCGAGCCGAACGGTGATCCGCGGCGTTCCGGACAGGTGCACCGAATCGGTCAGCTCCGGGGTCGCGTACAACAGCCGATGGTTCGTCCACTCGGATCGGGCGAGGACGGCTCCGCTGAACGAGAAGTTGTCCACCAGCGTCTCCATTCTCGTGCCCGGGGCAGCCGACGTGGTCAACTCACCCATCTGCTCGCCGCCCCGCCCAAGGTAAAGTCTGACAGGGGAGGCTTCAGGGTTGGGGTAGTCTGCGTAAGCGGTCGGGTCCGTTCGCTCGGCACCCTCCCGGACGATCCAAGATCGGGGGCCGTTCTCCACCCCGTTTTCGATCCCGTACAGATAGCGGGTGAACCATCGGTTCATCATCTCCATGGGTGGAGGCCCGCCGTGCCCGCCCTGGTGGAGGTACAGACCGACCGGCACGCCTCGGGTCCGGAGCGCCTCGTAGACCCGGGTACTGTGGTCGGGCATGACGTTCCAGTCGCTCAACCCGTGGGCCATGAGCGTTGCGGCCTTGACCCCGTCCAACTCTTTCTGCAGGTCGCGTCCGGCCCAGAATTGGTTGTAGTCGCCGGTGCGCCGATCCCGGCCCGCGGCCATCTCCCCATCGCGGATCGTGGCGTTGCAGTAATCGCGGCGATCGGGGTTTCCGCTGTTGATGAAGTCGTACAGGAAATCGATGTCCTCGCCGAGCCAACCGCCGGGGTGCCGGACGAGACCGTTGGCACGGTAGTACCGGAAGTAAGACGTGTTCGCCGACACGGGGATGACGACCTCGAGTCCGTCCACCCCCGTGGTGGCTGCGGCGAGGGGAATCGTTCCGTTGTAGGACGTGCCCGTCATCCCGACCTTGCCGGTGGACCAGTCCGCCATGACCGCTTCGTTGCCATCCGGCGACGTGAAGCCACGGGCTCTTCCGTTCAACCAGTCGATGACGGCCTTCGGCGCGAGCTGCTCGGGAGGACCGCCAACCGTGGGGCAGCCCAATGAGAGTCCGGTCCCCGGCGCCTCGGAGTGGACGACCGCGAAACCCCGGGGCACCCAGGCGTTGACCATCGAGTTCGATATGTAGGGCCTGATCCGCGTGCGCACCGGGGGCGGCAGCGTGCGCGCTGGTGGCGTCACGCCAACTTCCTGCCTCACGTTCCAGCGGTATTCCATCCCCGACGGCGCCGTCCCGGCGAAGTACGGACTGGACTCGTACACCACCGGCACCTTGAGCCCCTCCGTGTCGGTCTGGCCCGGCCGGACGACGGCGACGTGCACCCGGTCGGGTTTGCCGTCACCGTCGGTGTCGAACTCGGTTTCGACCCACAGTTCCTGGCTGATCCACTGCGTGGAGTCCTGGAAGCCCGGGACGACCTGGGCCTGTCCGTCGACGAACGCCGGGAGGGTGCGCGCTGGCTCCTGCGCCCGCGCGGTTGTGGAAACGATCACCGCCAGGGCCCCGACCGAGGCCAGGGCTGCTATACGACGGATACCGTAGAGTCTCGTTGGAAATGGCATGCGTATCACCGAGATGGAGGGGTTTAAGAAGAAGGGTGGCGATGGCATTCTGATGGATTCTGCCATGTGAGCGAACGCTCCGCCAGCCACAGAGCTGCCGGGATAATCGGACGCTAGATTGACAATGTATATATGATGATGTATATACATCGTCATGGTTCGAACCCAACTGTATATCGACGAAGACCTGCACCAGCGTCTCAAAACACTGGCACGCAAACAGGGTCGCACCGTTTCCGATCTCGTGCGCGAAGCGGTAGCGCGGGTCTACGCCCCCGTCGGGGTGGAAGAGCGGTTGGAGACCCTGAAAGCGGTCGAGGGCATATGGCAAGATCACGAAGCGGTCGGGGACGCCCACGAGTACGTGAGGCGCACGCGGGCCGATACGCATCGCATGAAACCGCGCCGCTGACCGGCGTCATCCTCGACAGCGACATCATCATCGAGGTGTTGCGCGGCCGCGCCGATGTCATCGCCGCGGTGCATGCTCTCGAAGCCTCGGCAACGCCCACCTACTGCACTCCGATATCGGTCGCGGAGGTGTTCGCCGGGATTCGGCCGGGTGAAGAGGAAGTCACCCGAGCGTTCTTCGGAGTTCGCGGTGAGGTGGTGTTGGATGCTGAGATCGGACAACGGGCGGGAACGTATTTGGCGCGCTATGCGCGATCCCACGGCGTTGAGATCGCGGATGCGTTGATTGCTTCCGCTGCGACGACTTCGGATCTCCGACTTTGGACGGTGAATCGGAAGCACTATCCGATGGACGACATCCAGTTTTACGAACCAGCGAAGCCCCTCAACTCCGGATCAACCGGCTGACTGCTTTGCCTCGCGCCGCATGGCGTCCAACTGGGCTTCGGTTTCCTCCGGCACGAACATGTTGTCGGCGATGTTGGCAATTTCCTCTGCTTCGCGCCAGGCAGTCTCCAGCAGACGTAACTCACCGCGGATCGCGCGCCGCTCCTGTTCTTCGTGGAGGGCCATTTCCAGCGTGATCCGTGTCGGGCCGGCCAGCGACTGGAGTGCTTTGGGTTTGACACCCTTTCGGGTGGTCTTCGTCAACGTATCTGCCCGTCCGGCCCAGAGTGCATCCAGGTAACCCTCCGAGCCATTGAAGTTTTCCAGTCGCTCTACCGCTGCCTTGACGGATTTCTTGGAGGCGCCGGCGAAGTTGACGGCCGGCAACAACGTCGTGGCGACGCGGACCGCTTCCTCACCCTCAAAGATTTGGT
>JBDHHA010000192.1:0-6476 GCA_039589615.1 Gemmatimonadota bacterium | reverse complement strand
GCATCGTGGGCTGCACCGCGGGGTTCCAACCGCGGAATTATTCGTCTCCGCAGGAGTTGCTTGCCGTGTCGGAAGACCAGTTCCGCAACGGGAACTGCGGCGACGCCGCCCTGGGGTTCCGCTACGTGACCACTCAGCTCCCGGTGCGGGACAGCCTCTCGGTTCGGGCGCGCTTCCTGTTGGCGGAGTGCCATTTCTCGGCTGGGGAGTATCTCGAGGCGGCGAGGCAGTTCCGCCGGGTGGCCAACGAGGCCCCCACCCATCCGCTGGCCCAGAGTGCGCTCCTTCGGTCCGGCGACTCCCAGGCCCAGTTGTGGACTGCCCCGGAGTTGGATCCCACCTACGGCGAGGCGGCAAGGGTCACCTATCAAGAGGTCATCGCCCGGTACCCCCGGACGTCGGTGGCCCGGCGGGCGGGTCTCAAGCTCACGGCCCTGGCGGAGCTTTTCGCCGAGAAGGAGTACCAGAACGGCAACTACTACTACCGTCACAAGGCCAACTCCTCGGCCATCCTGTATTACAAGACGGTGGTGATGGACTACGGAGCGACCTCCTGGGCGCCCCTGGCCCTCATCAGGCTCGTCGAGGCGTACACACGACTCAATTACGAAGAGGAGAAGGTCGAGACTTGCTCCAATCTCCGCCGTTTCTATCCCACCGCTCCCCGATTGGACGACGTTTGCCCCGTTGAGGGGGGACTGCCGTAGACTCGTGCGGATCGGCGTTCTGGGTGGTTCTTTCGATCCCGTTCATCTTGCGCACCTGATCGTTGCCGAGGCTGCCGCCGAGGAACTTCGCCTCGACCAGCTGCGCTTCGTGCCGGCGGCGGAACAGCCCTTCAAGCCAGCGGGGCATCACGCCGCGGCGGTGCATCGGGTGGCCATGCTCGATCTGGCGCTTCGGGGTCATGGAACCTTCGTGCTGGACGAGCGGGAAGTCCGACGCGGGGGGCAGTCCTACACCATCGACACGCTGAGGAGCTTGCGACTCGATTTGCCCGACGATGAGTTATTTTTGCTGATTGGCGCCGACGCTGCCCGGGAACTCCCCGAGTGGCGCGAGGCGTCCCGGATAGGCGAACTGGCCCAGGTCGTGGCTATGTCGCGGGCGGGGTCATCTGGGCCGGCGTCTCCGCACATTGCGCAGTCGATCACGGTGCCATCTCTCGACATCTCGTCCACTGCCGCGAGGCAGGCGGTGCGGGAGGGCAGATCGCTTCGGAATCTCGTCCCCGACGCCGTGGCCGAGTACATCCGGAATCACAAGCTGTACGTAGCGACGACTGAATGAAGAAACTACTGCAGAAGGTCTTCGGGACGCGGTTCAATCGCGAGCTCAAGAAAATCCAGCCGATTCTCGACGAGATCCACGAGCACGAGAAGCGGCTTGCGGCGTTGTCGGAAGACGAGATCAAGAGCCAGACGGCGAAGCTCCGGGCCATGCTCAAGGAGCGCTATGGCGCCCTCGAGGAAGAACTCGCCGAGACGAAGGCCGCCAAGCACGGGTGTGCCGATCCCACCGAGCGGGACGACCTCGAAAGGGAAGTCCATCGTCTGGAGGACCAGCTCAAGGACGACGTCCAGGCGGCGCTGAACGACATCTTGCCCGAGGCGTTCGCCACCGTGAGGGAAGCGTGTCGCCGCCTGCTGGGCACCACGGTCGTAGTCACCGGCCACGAGCAGGAGTGGGACATGGTGCCCTACGACGTCCAGCTCATCGGCGGCCTCGTGTTGCACCAATCCCGCATCGCGGAGATGGCGACCGGCGAGGGGAAGACGTTGGTGGCGACGCTCCCGATGTATCTGAACGCCCTACCGGGGTACGGGGTCCACCTGGTGACGGTCAACGACTACCTCGCCCGCCGCGACTCCCAGTGGATGGGGCATGTGTACGAGTATCTCGGGCTGACGGTGTCCTGTCTCGACGACACGCAGCCCCAGAGTCCGGAGCGGCGTGCGGCGTATCAGGCGGACATCACCTACGGCACGAACCATGATTTCGGATTCGACTACCTGCGTGACAACATGGTGTTCAACCTCGAGCAGCGCGTCCAACGGGGGCACAACTACGCCATCATTGACGAGGTGGACAGCATTCTCATCGACGAGGCGCGCACGCCGTTGATCATCTCCGGACCCGCGGGACACGAGGGCGACGAGAAGTACGCCGAGTTCAACAGCCGGGTGGTGCGGCTCGTCAAGAAGCAGGCGGCCATCGTGAGTGAGGAGGTGGCGACGGCCGAGCCGTTGGTGGATGCCGAGGAGGTGGACTACGAAGGGGCCGTCGGGTTGTTCAAGGCGCAGCGGGGCATGCCGAAGAACAAGAAGCTCATGAAGCTGCTCCAGGAGCCGAAGGTCCAGCAGGCCGTGCAGCGCGTCGAGCTGGACTACATCGCCGACCGCAAGCTGCCGTCCCGGGACCAGCGTTTCCGGAGCGTCGATGACGACCTGTACTACGTGCTGGACGAGCGGGGCCGCGCCGTCCACTTGACGGACCGGGGCCTCGAGGAGATGAGCCCCAGCGATCCCAACCTCTTCGTCGTGCCGGACATCTCGGAAGAGTTCGGCAAGATCGAGCACGATGAGGAACTCTCCGCCGAGGAAAAGGTCCAGCGCAAGCGCACGCTGGAGGCGGAGTACGCGGCCAAGTCCGAGAAGATCCACATCATCCACAAGTTGCTCCAGGCGCATTCGCTGTACGAGAAGGACGTGGAGTACGTCGTGCAGGATGGCCAGATCCTCATCGTCGACGAGTTCACCGGTCGCACGATGCCGGGCCGGCGCTGGTCCGACGGGCTGCACCAGGCGGTGGAGGCGAAGGAAAGCGTCACCGTCCGCGGCGAGACGCAGACCTTCGCGACCATCACCATCCAGAACTACTTCCGGATGTACGACAAGCTCTCCGGCATGACGGGCACGGCGGAGACGGAGGAGCGGGAGTTCTACGAGATCTACAAGCTCGAGGTGTCGGTCATTCCCACCAACGAGCCGGTCTGTCGCCGGGATGACGACGACGTGATCTACAAGACCCGGCGCGAGAAGTACAACGCCATCGTCGACGAGATCGCCGAGTTCAACCGCATCGGCCAGCCCGTGCTGGTGGGAACGGTAACCGTTGAGGTGTCCGAGACCATGTCCCGCATGCTCAAGCGCAAGGGCCTCAAGCACGAGGTGCTGAACGCCAAGCACCACCAGCGGGAAGCCGAGATCGTCGCCCAGGCGGGACGCATGGGGTCCATCACCATCGCCACGAACATGGCCGGCCGCGGGACCGACATCAAGCTGGGACCGGGCGTGACGGACGTCGGGAAGTCCGTCGAAGCCCAGGGGAGTCCCGTGGAGTCCATCGGCGGGTTGGTCATCGTCGGCACCGAGCGGCACGAGTCGCGGCGCATCGATCGACAGCTTCGGGGGCGATCGGGTCGGCAGGGGGATCCGGGCCAGAGCCGCTTCTTCCTGTCGCTGGAAGACAACCTGATGCGGCTCTTCGCGTCGGACCGCATCGCCCGCTGGATGGAGAAGACCGGTGCGGAAGAAGGGGAGGTCATCACCCATCCTCTGGTGACCAGGGCCATCGGCAACGCGCAGAAACGGGTCGAGCTGCAGAACTTCCAGGCCCGGAAGCGCCTCCTGGATTACGACGACGTGATGAACCAGCAGCGGGAGGTGATCTACTCGCTGCGTCTCTTCGCCTTGGAGGGTGGGGAAGAGCTCAAGGCGGAAGTTCAGCGCATGATCGACGGAGCGCTGGAGCACTTCGCCGGCGAGTTCGCCGCTGATAGTCCCGACGATTGGGATCGCAAGTTCATCACCGCCGATCTCCTGATGCGCTTTCTCGTCTCGGCGCCCGACGTCGAGGATGCCGAAAAGGTCCCGGATCTCGATGCGCTCAAGGAAACCCTCAAGCGTGCGGGGCGGGACGCCTTCAAGGCCAAGCTCGCCTCGTGGGACGAATTCGAGAAACGCTACGGGGCCGAGAATCTCACGGAGCGGCTGCTCTCCAACTTCATGTTGCAGGTGTTGGACGAGAAGTGGAAAGACCACCTGTACGACCTGGACCAGCTGCGCAACGCGATTCAATACCGTGCGTGGGGACAGAAGGACCCGCTCATCGAGTACAAACGCGAGGCGTTCGACCTGTTCGAGGACCTGGTGAGCGACATCAACCAGGTGTTTACCGAGCGGTTCTTCCGACTCCAGGTGCAGGGGCCGCAGCCGGGAGCCACGGCCACCCGTCCTCCCATGGCGCCCCAGCCGCCGGCGGGGCCGAAGGTCACCGAATCCTCCGATATCGATTTGCTCCTTCCCGGAGTCGCCAAGGCCAAGGCCCAGCTGAACCGCGCCGTGACCAGCGCTCCAGAGGGGTCGGGACCACAGAAAACCCGGCAGCGCTCCGTCCCGAAGGTGGGGCGCAACGATCCATGCCCCTGCGGGAGCGGCAAGAAGTACAAGAAGTGCCACGGGGGGGCTCAATAGGGACGGGAATCCTCCCGTCCTGCTTCCCAGCAACATTCCGCTCCGTCGCGCGCTAATCCGACACCCCGGGACAGCGTGGCGCCCGCCACATTGCCCGGATGAACACGCTCCGCGTCGCCGATACAGCCGCTGCCGAGCGTCCCCGGGAGCGCCTCTTGTCCCTGGGGCCGTCGGCGTTGACGGCCGTCGAACTCCTGGCGATTCTGTTAGGGACGGGCACGGCACGCTCCGACGCCCTCGCCGTCGCGGGCGATTTGTTGGCGTCGGCCGGCGGGACCGTGCATCAGTTGGCGCGAAAACCTCCTGGTGCACTGGCGTCGGTTCCGGGAGTGGGGCGGGCAAAAGCCGCTCGGATCGCCGCAGCGTTGGAGATCGCCCGCCGGCTGGACCGGGAGCAACGGGACCCGGGAGCGGACATTCGGTCGCCGGCTGACGTCCATCGGTGGTACGGCCCGTCGTTGCGTGACTTGATGGTCGAGGAGTTTCACCTGCTCACGCTGGATGCACAGAACCGCGTGACGCGTCAGACCCTCATCACGAGAGGTATTCTGAACAGCTCGCTGGTCCACCCGAGGGAAGTGTTCCGTGCCGCCATCGCCGAGGCTGCGGCGGGCATCATCGTCGTGCACAACCATCCCAGCGGGAACCCGTCGCCCTCGGCAGAGGACAAGGCGGTGACCGCGCAGCTCGTAGACGCAGGGAGGTTGTTGGACATGCCGGTGTACGACCACGTCATCGTTGGGGGCGACCGCTACTTCAGCTTTGCGGAGGCAGGGCTGTTGTGACCACCACGCGGGCGAACATCGACTCCCGGTTGGCCAAAGCGCTGGGCGACCAGACCGACCGTCTCGACCTGGACCTGATCGACCGCGCCTACAAGTTGAGCGTCGAGGCCCATCGCGGACAGAAACGTCTCTCCGGCGAGGCGTTCATCTCTCACTCGGTGGCGGTTGCCCGCATACTCACAGACCACCACATGGACTCGGTGAGCATCGCGTCCGCGCTGCTACACGACACGGTCGAAGATTCCAACTTATCCCTCGAGGAGATCAGCAAGCAGTTCGGCGTTGAGGTTGGTGAGATCGTGGACGGACTCACCAAGATCTCCAGCCTCAACTTCCAATCGACTACGGAGCAGCAGGTCGAGAACTACCGCAAGCTGCTGTTGTCCATCGCCAAGGATGCGCGGGTCATCATCGTGAAGCTGGCCGACAGGCTCCACAACATGCGCACACTCGAGCACCTGTCGGCGGACCGCCGAGAGCGCATCGCCCGTGAGACCCAGGAGTTGTACGCGCCGTTGGCCCACCGGTTCGGCATGGCGGGGATCAAGGCGGAGTTGGAAGACCTGGCGTTCAAGTTCCTCGAGCCGGAAGACCACAAGGCCATCACCAGGAAGCTCCGGGCCAAGCGGGGGCAACGGGATGAGATGATCAACCGGCTCCGGGCGCCGCTGGTGGAGGCCCTCACCGAGTCGGGCATCGACGACTTCGAGGTCACGGGACGCCCCAAGCACCTTTGGTCCATCTACCGGAAGATGAAGGCTCGGGACAAACCTCTCGAAGAGATCTACGACCTGATGGCCATCCGCGTGTTGGTGAAGGAGGTGCCGGACTGCTATCACGCCCTGGGCATCATCCATCACCAGTGGACGCCGCTACAGGAGCGGATCAAGGACTACATCGCATCACCCAAATCGAACGGTTATCAATCGCTGCACACGACGATCTTCGGTCCGGGCGGTGAGCTGTACGAGATCCAGATCCGCACCGAAGAGATGCACCGCACGGCCGAGTTCGGCATTGCCGCACACTGGGTATATAAGGAAGGGCAACAGCACGACGAGTTGGACAGGCGACTCGGGTGGTTTCGTCAGCTCATCGATCTGCAGCAAGCCGCCCACACGCCGGAGGAATTCCTCGAGTTTCTCAAGATCGACCTCTACCAGGACGAGATCTTCGTCTTCACGCCGAAGGGCGACGTGAAGCGGCTGCCCCGCGG
>JBDHHA010000191.1:0-7108 GCA_039589615.1 Gemmatimonadota bacterium | reverse complement strand
TCATAGTGCATAATCGTGCCCGCGCCGCCCACCACGTAGACGTTGCTCGATGACGTGCCCCACACGCCATTGTAGAATCGGCCTATCGTAGATTCCGACATCAACCGCCAACCATTTCCGTCGTAGTGGAGAATCTTGGATGGAACCCCCGAACTCACGGCGAAAACATCTTCTGATGAGGTGCCCCACACGCCGAGAAGGACATCGCTCGTCGCGCTTGTCATCCTATCCCACTCACGGCGAAAACATCTTCTGATGAGGTGCCCCACACGCCGAGAAGGACATCGCTCGTCGCGCTTGTCATCCTATCCCAGTCGGTTCCATCGTAATGCAGGATCGTACCGAATCTGCCCACTGCATATATGTCACTGGAGGTACTGCCCCACACTCCGTAGAGTTCATCGGTCGTCCCGCTCGTCATCGCACTCCAGACGGTCCCGTCGTAGTGCAAGATCGTGCCACTTTGCCCCACTGCATATATATCGCTCGACGAGGTGCCCCAAATATCATACAGGTCTTGGCTCGTCCCACTCGTGCTCGCGCTCCAGGAAGCAACCGGTGTGGCTTCAGGGACCGACGCCGTCAGCAACGCATACCCAACCAAATCATTCGCTTCGGCGGCAACGGTGACTTGACCGCTTGCCACCACGGTGGCCATGCCGGCGGCGTCGATCGTTGCCACTTCCGGATTGAGACTGGTCCACGTGACCGCCTCGGCCTGCTGCAGGAGGCCGGTGAGGTCCTGCACCTCGGCCGTGAACTGCTGGGTGGCACCAATGCCGGACACGGTTGCGCCCGGTGGGGAGACCACGACGGCATCGATGGGTACGTCATCTGGTGGCGGGTCTGTGACCGTCTCGCCTCCGCAAGCAAGGGCGCTGATACCGAAGACCGCAGCGACGAGAGGGGAGAGGTGTGGCGCGTTCATGTCTTGCCCCATGCAGTGGAAATGACTGTGCGCCGCACCGCCAAGATACGATTCTCTCGCCACGCTATCCAGAAGGGCCCGACAGGACCCGCCAACACCCCCGCCAGGTTGAGAGGTTGGAGGTTCGAATCCTCCCGCCCCAGTCTCCGACCGGCTATCCTTCACGGGACCGCAGCCGCAGCCGGGAACATCTTGGGCGTGCCAGGCGTCATACACCGGGGGGGGAGAGCAGGTGGGGGTGTGAGATTAGACAATCCAGATGCAACAGGGATCTGTATATGAACCTGCAAGGTTTGACATGCTCACGCAGGTGGGCGAACCAGTGGATGCTTGTGGCGCTACTGGCGGTTCCGGCGAGTAGTGGTTGTTATACCGACCCTCAGGAGAACGTGCGAATCGTCATACCGGCGGACGGCGATACGTTCGTTCAAGGCGTCGACGTCGTCGTGTTCCAGGCCCAGTTGGCCACGTTGGATCGCACCAATCCCACCGGAGTGGGGCTCACGTGGACCAGTACTCTCGACGGCGTGATCAACCGTGACGACCTGGAGTTCGAGATTGCGGCAGAGAGTCTGACCGCCGGTGAACACCTCATTACGATCCAGGCGCCGGCGCGGGACAGGGCGGTGGAACATGACGTGCGGATTACGATCCAGACTGGTGCTCCTGCCCGGTGACGGCGGATGTGCTATTATCCAAACTTCCTTTGATCCTCCAGACCCGGAGCCGTTCATGCCCCGTTTTGTCGCCGCCCTGATTGCCCTTCTGGTCTTCGGGGTGCACGCTACTGCGCAGGCCCAACAGGGAGATCCCCGGGTGCGGGTGACGTTTGGATGCGTCACGGACTGCCAGCGGGTTGTCGGTACCGTCATCGCGTTCACGTCGGACTCGATGGTCGTGCGGCCCGACGGTGCGTCGGGGACGCACCGACTGGCGTTGGCGTCGGTGTCTCGCTACGAACTGGATCGCGGGCCGCAGGAAAACAAGGTGGGTGTGATGGCAGGCATTGGGGTGATCGCAGGCGTGGTTGTGGGCGGGGTCACTGGTTTCATCACGGATGGTCCGAGCACGTCTGGCTGCGGTGTCGAGGATTCCGGCAACTGCGATGCGGGTGGCGCACTCATCGGGGCCGGAATAGGCCTGGCGGTCGGCGCGGGGATCGGTGCGCTGATCGGGAAGATGATGACGCCGGATCGGTGGGTGGAAATGGACCTCGGGTATGCCCAGCTCGGAGCGGGGCCACGGGGTCTCGGCCGATTCGGTTTGGAGGCGTCCTTCCCGTTTTGAGGTTGGTCGCGGAAGCCCGCGACCCCCACCTAGAATCCGGTCACGCCGCTAGGCTGGCCGGCGATGGCGCCCTCAGAGATAGAGCCACAGGAACACCACCGGAATGACGACGCCGGCGCCCGTCAGCCACGCGCCTCGCCCCGTGATGCCCTTCTTGCCCTTCAGCACGAACACCCCCGTCACCGCCAGCAGCGCCAACGCCACGGCGTAGGCGTCGGCGAAGTAAGTCCAGAGCTTCTTGGGGTGATTGAGGTGGAGAAAGTTGGCCTCCCGGAGGATGCGACGGTCTCGCACCATCTCGCTCAGCACCGCTCCCGTCTCCAGATTCACGTACACCGTCGTGCCGTCGTCCACGAAGATCTGCAGGGTCTCGAGGTCGGGACGAAACGTGGCCCGTGGGGTGCCGTTCACGGCGATCGCGGTCAAGATATCCTGGATCGTGGCCGGGGAGGAGGGATCACCCAACAGCCCGGCGGGGACACTCGTCTCGACGGTCTGGACCCGGTAGTTGGGATTCCAGTCGGCCACGTGGTTCACCGCCACGCCGGAGACGGCATAGATCACCGTCAGCCCCACGCAGATGTATCCCAAGTCGCGGTGGATGATGTTGTTCCACTTACGCCACTTGAATTTTTTCTTGGTCGACACGGTGCCGGCCTATTCTGCGATCAACGCGCCGAGGCCTCGGATCTGATAGCTCGTTTGGGGGCCGGTTACCGTCGAGGGGTCGAACTCCACGCCCTGCTCCTCGGCGTGATGTTTCGCCTGCTCGATCGCCTGTTCCTCGGTGAGCTCCAGGAGCTCCACGACACCTTCGACGATCGCCGTGTGTCCTCTGGCGCTCAGCGGGAACACGATCACGCCGTCGTCCACCTTCACGCGGATCTTCTCGAACTCGGCGTCACTGGCAACCTCCAGCCAGCAACCCTTCATCTCGCACACCTCGACGATCGTCCCCGTGATGAGGACTCGCTCACCGATATACGAGTCGGGTGCCGCCAGGATCTGTGACACGAGTGTGGTATCGCTGAGGGTAAGGGCGTCGCCGTAGCTCGTGTACTCGATCGTCTGGGAATTGCATGCCAGAGCGACCACCAGGGCGAGGACTGACGTCGAAATTGCCAGCCGGTTCTTCATGTTGAACACGTCGCTTTCCAATGAGTGCAGATGGGAAAAGGGCATACTCCACAACATGCCAATTCTACCGAGAGAGAGAGCCTCTGACGCGGAATTCGCCGTGAAGAATTCTTTACTGCTACTGCATCCACTCCGGCAGCGCTCGGGGTGGGGGACGGCGGCCGTAGAACAAGTCGTCTCCCCAGATCGCCAACCGGCGCACCCGGCCCGACGCGCGCACGCCCCGGCGCACCAGATTGTGCATCCAATTGTCGGGATGCGAGTAGGGACACGCCTTCATGCACCGTGCGCAGTCGGTGCCGATGGTGCACCACAGGGTGAAGCACGCCTCGGAGTCGATTTGCCACCGCCGCACGCCGCCGATCTCCACCCGATCCCCCAACGGAATGGCGTCGCTGGGGCACACGTCGGCGCACTTCCGACAGTGCGCGCAGAAGTCGATCATCGTCGTGTCTCGCCGGCGCTCGTCGGAGACGAGGGGGAGATCCGTCGTCACCACGGCGAGGCGCACCCGGGGGCCCAGCTCGGGGGTCATGAGCAGACCCATGCGGCCGATCTCGCCGAGGCCCGCGTCCCGAGCCACCAGCGGGCAGACCACCCGGTAGTTCCCGTCGATGTGGGCCCGCGCCGGATACCCGATGCTGCGAATGAATTCGGCCAGTTGCACCGCGATGACGCCGGATGCCACGTATTGTTGCGCCGACTCCATCGCCGTGGGCGCCAGCGGTGCGCTGTCGAGGGCCACCTTGTCCATCTCCACCGTGAGGGCGACCGCGTACTTGTGTTCGAGGGTCACCGGCTTGCCGTAGTCGGCGCCGCGTCCCACGGTGGTGTAGAGGTGGTAGTCCCGCAATTCCGTGACGCCCACGGACACCGCGCCGAGCTTGCGGGTCCACTGTTTGACGAATTTCGTCGCCGTGGCCGGGTCCACCTCGACGGGAGGAGCGGCGGGCTCACCGTCGACGAACGGCCGCAGGTGTTCGATGGTGGTGAAGCTCGCCTCGGCGGCGGGAAACGCCAAGGGGTGGTGCGCCGAGGTTCCTTCGGCGAGGAGGCCGGGTTGTGCGCGGAAGGCGTCGTCGAGGGGCTTCTTCTCCGGGTTGGCGGCGTAGTACTCCTCGAATCGTGCGGTGCCCGGCTCGTACAGATTCCGGGAGAACATGATGTCCCGTTCGTCGATTCTGACACGCGGCGTGTCGTCATCCTTTAGTCGTGGCGTGCCGCCGGGAAAGAGGAGGTACGCGCCGGTAATTGCGAATAGGACCAGGAGGGCGGCTGCCACTTGTGGCTGGGCCACAAAGTCAAACAGCCCCACCAGGAAGAGCGGAACGGGCGCCAGTAGTGCGAGTATGAACATGATGGCCGCGGCCCGGGGCTCGTGCTCCTTGAGCGATGTCCACGCGGCGGCGGCGAATCCGGCCAGGAGGGCCAGGCCGAGTGCGAGGAGAACGACGTCCAACGCGGTGGGTGCCACAAGGTCCATCTGGATGTCTCTTGGTTGAATGCGCCGGGTATGTCCCCAAGTAACCAAGACAACATATCGAGAGAGGTGGAGGAAGTGAAACGGACTATCGATCGTCTTGTACTGATACTCCTGTGCCTTGTCTTGTCGTGTTCTCAAAATGATGGAAGAGAGGAATCGGAATCCGGCCTTGCCGGGAGTGTGATCAAGGACCCTCCCAACAACATCGAGATGGTCTACATTCCCGCCGGATCGTTCATCATGGGCTCGAGCAATGCAGACGACGAGAAGCCTGCTCATGAAGTGCGTTTGGATGGTTTCTACATCGGCAAATTCGTCATCACGCAAAGGGAGTGGACGGCGGTGATGGGGGACAATCCGTCGGAGTTCGTTGGAGAAGAGCACCCTGTAGAAAATGTGAGTTGGGATGACGCACAGCTGTTCGTTGGGCGACTGTCGGAGAACACCGGCAAGCGATACCGTCTTCCGACGGAAGCGGAGTGGGAGTATGCCGCCAGGGCTGGAAGTACGACGAATTTCCATTTTGGAAACGACACGTCGAAGCTGAGTGAGTATGCCTGGTATGGAGCTGATTCACTGGGAACGACGCAGCCCGTAGGCCTGAAGAAGCCAAATGCGTGGGGCTTGTACGACATGGCCGGCAACGTACGGGAGTGGTGCCAAGACTGGTGGGATCCTGGGTATTACCAAAGATCAGATTATGAGAATCCCATCAATGACGAAGAGTACTTTTATAGGAATCCCAGGACCAACGAAGAGTATGGCGTTCGCGTGGCGCGCAGCGGAAGTTTTCGGGATGCTCCAAGCGGTTCGGAGAGTGCGCATCGACATGGAGCCAGGCCGTTCGCAAGCCATTATATCCTGGGGTTTCGTGTGGTGCGGGAGGTGCTGCCGTAGACTACGTGCCCAAGTGTCGCAGTCACCTGACAGTCATCCTCCCACCTCACCCTACTGCGTGCGTAGCGCGTCCACCGGATCGACAGACAAGGCCCTGCGCGCCGGCAGGTAGCTGGCCAAGATGCTGAGACCAAGTAGGGCCGCAGCGGCGGCTCCGTAGGTTACGGGGTCCCAACTCTCGACGCCGAACAGGAACCGGGCGAAGAGGCGACTGACCCAGAGCGCTCCCAGCAGGCCCACAGCGATGCCCACCGCGCCGGACTTGAGCGTCCCCCCGAGGGCAAGCGCCACGAGCTGCCCTCCCGGCGCCCCCAATGCCAAACGGATTCCCATCTCGCGCCTTTGCCGGGCCACGCTCCGTGCCGTCACCCCAAACACGCCGGCACCGGCCAACAGCGCCGCGCAGACGGCGAACACCATTATCAGCACCGTGCGAAACCTCTCCGCGCGAGCCGATCGGCCTATGAGCGAGACAAGAGTTCCCATGCTGGTTATGGGGGCGTCGGCGTCAACCGACCAGACGGCCTGTCGCAGCGGTGCCAAGAGCGATGTAGGCTCCGCAGCCGAACGCACGACGAGGCTCAAGCGGCGTATGGGATCTTGGGCATTGGGAACGTAGAGCGTGGGCAGAAACTCGGCGTCCATGGCCTCATGACGCACGTCACCCACGATCCCCACGACGGTCAACGTGTCGCCGAACAAGATCCGGGCTCCCAAGGCCGATTCCCCGGGCCAGAATCGCCGCGCCATCGACTCACTGATGACCGCAACTGCGGCCGTCCCTTCTCGATCCGCGTCCTCGATTGTGCGTCCAGCCAGGACAGGGATCCCCATGGTGTCGAAATACCCTGGAAGCACGCTTCTCTGACTGGTGTGGCGTGAACCTCCCTCGGGTTCCGGTTGCCCCTCTCACCGATTGCACACCGGGGAGGGCATCCATCTCCTCAATCATCCGGTTGAACACGGCAACGCGCTCTTCGGAATTGCCGTAGCGTCCGGTGGGAAGCCGGACCGACACCTGCAGCACTCCCTCCCGGTTGAACCCGGGGTCCACGTCCAAGAGGGTGGTGAGGCTTCGCACCAAGAGTCCGCCTGAGACGAGCAGCAAGACCGTAAGCGCAATCTCCGCCGAGATGATGCAGAGCTGGAACGGCAAGCCGCGGCTGCCACGGATTCGCCCGCCGCTGCTGAGACTGTCATGGATCTTGCCGCGGACGACGTTCCAGGCCGGCGCCATACCGAACAGGAGCCCCGTGACGGCGCCGACGGAGGCTGCGAAGAGGAGCACCGCACCGTTCACCCCAACCTGATCCAGCCGCGGGATCGGGGGCGCCAGTCTCACCAACGCGCCGGTGCCAAGGACGGCCAGGGTGACG
>JBDHHA010000190.1:0-6775 GCA_039589615.1 Gemmatimonadota bacterium | reverse complement strand
CAAAAAGTGCTATCTTAGGGCGCTACCGGGTGAATGTGAGGTAGGTCACCAACACCATCCACTTTCGTCGCGCCACCGGCATCAGACGGCCACACTGGCCGGGGTCCCCGTCCCCGGGGTGTGAGGTTGGGCACTGCGGGCTTCGCTGAACACCTTTATTAAGGAAGGGTAGTGACCGGGCGGTCCGGCGCAGGCACAACGGAGCAGCGGAAACGGTGAACGTCAAGGCGAGCAAACAGGAGGCGCGCGCCCTCGAAGAGAAGGGCGACACGGCGAAGGCCCTCGCGGTCTATCGGGAGATCCTCGATCATCTCGAGGGCAGCCAGGCCATGCTCCGTGAACTCCCGCTCCTGGTCAAGGTGGGCGACCTGTATCTCAAGCAGAGCGACACCAAGACCGCGTTGGCGATGTACGACAAAGCCGGTCGGCTCTATGCGAAGCATGGATCCGGCAAGAGCGTCATCGCCGTGTGCGGCAAGATCCTCAAGGTCCTTCCCGAAGGTACGCACACCCACATCCACTACGCTCGTTTGCTCATAGAGGGAGGGCATGTCGGCGAGGCCCGTAAGGTTCTCGTGAACTACGCAGAAGCCTTTGAATTGCCCAGGGCGCAGCAGGCCCTCAAGGTGATGGAAGGCAAGTCTGACGAAGAAATGGCGCCGATGCTCGAGATGGTGCTCGAGATGGCCGCGTGGGGTGAGGAAGAAGAAGCTGCGGCGGAGCCCGTGGCCGCGGGTGAGTCATCCGTGCTCGTCGAGCTGGAAGAAGAGCCGGAAGAGACCGAAGCCGCACCAGAGGTTGAGGCGGAGGCAACCGCGCTGGATACCCTGGAGCCCATCGACATGCAGGCCGATGTGGCGCAGCCGGACATCGCCCAGCCCATGATTCCCGGGAAGGAAGACATCGAGATTGCCCGGGGCATGACCGACATGCTCGAGGAGCGTCCGATCCAGCGGACGAGCATCGTCACGGGAGACATTGCCTCCGACGTCGACGAGGCGGACGCCGCTGCCGCAGAGGACTCCGCGGCCGAATCGGAGAGTCTCATCGTCAAGTCGGGGGAGGGGTATGACATCGAGCAGGCGTCCGTACCCGACTCTGATCTGGTTCCCGATGAAGTCAGCGAAGTCAGCGCCGAAGAGAGCGCGGAAGTGCACGGACCGGTAACCCCCGTGGCAGACGCTCCTCCTCCGACGGCTGGGAGGGATTCGGGAGACGTCCCGGCCCTCGATGTGCACACGCCCGACAAGCCGCTCGATGTGGCGAGAGGCCTGGACATAGTGGAGGTTGGTGGCGTAGCCGATGCGTCCGCTGGCCTGAGGGTGGATCGGTTCTCGGACAGCGGTTCGATGAGACCGTCCATGCCACACCCTTCGCCGGCTCGGCCGTCGGGCAGTGCCCGCGCGTCCGCGGCGCACCCTCGACCCTCCACAGGTCATCGCCGGCCGTCGGCATCGCACCGAGGCCAAGGCCGAGGACGCGGAAAACCGCAACCCAAAGAGCCCCACTTTCTGCGCAACGTGGGGCTGGGCGTCGCCGCCATCGCCATCGGTGTCGTCTTGACGAGGATCGTTCCGTATGGCGGAGCAAGCCAGCCTGATGTCGTGACGCCCGCCGATTCGTCTGCGGACAGCGCTGCGGTTGCAGCACAGGGTTTCCGCCCGCCGCCGGCCCAGGCGCAACCCGCCGACAGCTTCGCACTCCAGCAGATTTCGCTGTTCGATTCGGTGATGGACTCCATCGAGGTTGACCTGGGAGCGCTGCAGGCCCAGATGATGGCGGACAGCCTGCCCGGTGCGGCACTCGATGTGCCCATCGTCGGTGTGGACCGACTTCCCATCGAGACGGTGCGGGCGCTGCTCACACCCGGCGAAACCGGATCGCGGGTCATTCAGGTCCTCGATAGCGGCGAACGTCTCACCCTCACCGTCTTTCCGATTCCCCGAGCAATGCGGAGCGGTATGCCCCTGGGCCAGGTGAGCGTGTCTACGCTTGCCGACGGCACGGCGGAGGGGACCGCACGTGTGGGGAATTACGAAGTGCGCGCCCGGGCTCCGATCAACGCAGAGCTGCTCGAGGTGTTGTTAGGGCAGGTCGTGGAAGTAGTGAGAAACTAAGAGCCCTCGACTGGGTCAGACTACCCGTCGCAATCGCAGTTTCCCTTGAATTGCCAACTCGAACCGTCTCCGAGCGTCGTCGTGGACGGACAACTTCCAGCCCACCGCGGGTTCGACGACGGACCGCAGATACGCTGTTTGTCGCCGACACTGAATCCGGAATCGTCGGGCGCATCGATGCACTCGTAATCACCGCACCACCAGCAGCTACTCGCTGCGCTCTTGAATTGCGCGACATGCCCCTCGGGAACGCCCACGGGGGGGAGCTTCGCCGTCGGAGCCGAACTGCTCCGTTTGAGCAGCGCGATGGCGGCTGCCCCGAGGATGAGACCGAGGAGAAATGCGATGGACGTCGGCAAGGGACGCGTGCTATCCGATCAAGGGGTCACTCGCGGAACGGGGCAATATAGGGCGCTGGGGCAGGGCAACCAAGTTACGTAGTGAAATCGATGAGGTCCGGTGCGTGCCCCAATGCCTCGAGGAAGCTCGTGAAACCCTTCACGTCGATGGAGGTCGTCATCGCGTTGTCGAGGGGATGAAAGTTCAGTGGCTCGCGGTCCAAAACCTTGCGGTCGAGGGCGACGCGCACCGCACCCCCCTTGTCGTTGATCACCGCAAACGGGCTCACGGCCCCGGGGGCCACCCCCAAGTATTTCATCAGCCGCTCCGCGCTCCCGAAGGAGAGGCGTCCCGCCTCCAGCCGCCCTGCGAGGTCCTTGAGGTCTACGTCGCGATCCTCCAAGCACACCAGCAGCCACATGGCCCCTTTCTTGTTCCGGAGAAAGAGGTTCTTGGTGTGGCAGCCGGCGATGTTGCCCCGTAGCGCCTTCGCTTCCTCGACGGTGAACACGGGAGGATGTTGGACCGTGCGAAACACCGCATCCAGTTCTTCGAGGCGGTGGAACAAATCTTGGGGCGTGGCCGGCGCACTGCCGTCCGCGAGAATATTCTCGGGGGAATGGGTCACGATGACTCTTCCAGGTTCATGGTAGCTTCGATGTCGGTCCGGCTCGGGCTGCGACGATGCCCCACCACACCGAGATGACGAAGATCACCACGCCGATGGCGTGCACCGTCTGGCCGATTCCCTGGTCGTGTTCCAGGACTCCCAACCGCCACAGCAGGTACGCCCAGTCGTGTTCGCCTCCACCCACCAGGGGCAGGAGTTGGGCCTGGGCGTCCCGAACGTAGACAGAGATGTTCCAGAAGTTCTGCGCCACCCACCACAGTGTGACGGACGCGGCGTGCCTGTCCCCGTGACGGATGAAGTACACCACGAATGCGGTGGGGACGATCAGTTGCATCAGCGTGCCACCCAACGCCGCTATGAACGCACCGAAGAAGCCGAAGAACAGGTGCCCGGATTCGTGGATGGCCAGATCCACGTTGTCGAGCAAGCGGTATGCGCCCGGGTTCCTGAGCGAGATCAGCCCGTACACGGCCAGCGCCACCGTGAGGGCGATGCGGGGAAGCCGTTGCGATTGCAGACTGATGAGAGACCTCCCTCCTGAGCCCTAGAGATCCACGGTGCGAAATTCCGGCGTGGTTCGGTGGTGCGTCGCCTGCTCGAAGGCGTACGTCAGCCGCAACAGCACCGGCTCGCTCCACCGGCGTCCGAAGAACGACATGCCTACCGGGAGCCCCATCACGTAGCCGGCGGGCACGGTGATGTTGGGATACCCGGAGCGCGCCGCTGGGCTGGAGCTTCCGCCCCCGTAGTGATCGCCGTTCACCAGGTCGGTGGTCCACGCGGGCCCTCCGGTGGGCGCGACCAAGGCATCGACGGCGTGTTGATCCATGGCCGCGTCGATTCCCTCGGGACCGGAGAACCGCTGCGCCGCGTCGACGGCGTCTATGTACGCCTGCTCCGTGAGCGGGCCCTTTTCCTGAGCCAGCTCGAAGATCTCTTGCCCGAAGTAGCGCATCTCCCGGTCGCGGTGCTCTTCGTTGAAGCGGATGGCGTCCTCGAGGGTCTTGATCGGCGCGGTGGGACCGAGGGCGGCGAGATACGCGTTGAGATCCGCCTTGAACTCGTAGAGCATGACGTCGAACCCTCGGGGGCCGATGCGATCCTGGTTGGGGATCGCGACCTCGTCCACGATCGTCGCGCCGGCGTCTCGCATGGCCTGGAGTGCGTCCTCCATCAGCGCGTCCACCTTGTCGGAGAAACCGAACAGGTCGCGCACCACCCCGATGCGCGCTCCCTGCAACCCGTTCGGATCGAGGAACTGGGTGTAGTCGCTGTGCGCGTTGCCCCGGCTGGCGGCGGTGGCGGGATCCCGGGAATCGACTCCCGTCAACGCTCCCAGGAGGATGGCGCCGTCCCTCACGGTTCTCGTCATCGGTCCTGCGGTATCCTGCGTGTGGGAGATGGGGATGATCACGGAGCGACTCCAGAGCCCCACTGTGGGTTTGATGCCCACGACGCCGCATGCGGAAGACGGGCACACGATGGAGCCGTTCGTCTCCGTGCCGATGGCCAGCGGAGTGAGATTGGCCGACACGGCGGCGCCCGATCCCGAGCTCGAGCCGCAGGGGTTGCGGTGCAGGGCATAGGGGTTGCGACACTGGCCCCCGCGGCCGCTCCACCCGCTGGAGGCGTTGGTGGACCGGAAGTTGGCCCACTCGGAGAGGTTGGCCTTGCCGAGGATGATGGCGCCGTTCTCCCGCAGGCGCCGGGCCACGAACGAGTCCGACCGAGGAATGGATCCCTCCAGCGCCAGGGAGCCCGCCGTGGTGGTCATCCGGTCCGCGGTGCCCACGTTGTCCTTCACCAGCACGGGGATCCCGTGGAGGGGTCCCCGAACCCGTCCCCCGGCTCGCTCCTCGTCCAACTCACGAGCCAGGGCAATGGCGTCGGGGTTGGTCTCGATGACGGCACGCAGGGTGGGGCCACTGCGGTCGAGGGCCTCGATGCGCCGGAGATAGTTTCGTGTGATTTCCTCGGCGGTCCACTGGCCCGACGCGAGACCCGCCTGCAGGCGGTCCACCGTGATCTCGTCCAACTCGGATGCTGCAACATGCCACCGCCCGGACCCCATGGTGACACGGGGTGCGCCCGACGGCCTGCACGATGCCACGCCGGTGAGGGCGAGGCCGCCCAGGCCGGCAAGCTTCATGAACTCTCTGCGACTTTGCTTCATCGGGGCCTCGGGGGCGGGTTGGGGATTGGTCAATATGGAGGCGAACGGATCAGCCGGGAACTGCAGGAATCTCCAAGAGCGGCTCCGGCGGTCAGTTCGTAACCACGAGGACCAAAGTGGAGTCGGGAATGGCTTCGTTGCCCGAACCGTCCGTCGCCATTGCAACGATCAGAAGCAAACCCGGTGTGAGGTCGTCTGTAACCGTGAACAACTGGTGGAACCGTGGGGTGGTGACGGTGAATTCAATCAGCGTGTCTTTCACCACAGGACCGGTCACGCTCCACCTGATTGTCCGTAACGAGACGTCGTCACTGGCCTGGACCACGAAATGGAGGTCTTGGTCCGTGGCAATCGATGGATCCTCCACCGTCACGCTCACGAGTGGCGGACGAGCATCATCCCAGATCCCAGAATTGTCCTTGCACCCACATTGGACTGCGAGCAAGATGCCTGCTGCAAGAATCGAGAGTCTCATTTGATCACGAACTTCCGGTTTTGAAGCTGGTTCGGCGAAGATACAACTTGGAGGACCCTGTGGGTGTGTCGCTGGTCACTCGTGATGAGAATGGGGACGACGAAGCACGAAGCGGCTGTCAAAAAGCGGCAGAAACCCTTGCGACCGACGTGATTCGGGCTATTTTTGTCCTTAGCCACGACGCCGTAAGTTGTTGAAATGTGGTGGTTTGCGGGCGTAATTCAGTGGTAGAATGTCAGCTTCCCAAGCTGGACGTCGCCGGTTCGAGTCCGGTCGCCCGCTCCTGTGAAAACGCCGACACACGTCGGCGTTTTCTTTGACTAGTCCGGAGACCCCTAGGCACCCGTGTCCGCAACCCGCATCGAACCCTTCCTGCTCGACGGCTACGGCGAGAACACCACGAGGGGCACGGCAACCGTGACCTCCTTCCAGCGCGCCGATCGCCTGGCGCGGGCGGGGAAGGGGCTGGCCCTGGCGTGGGGCGCCGCACTGGCCGGCGCGTTCATTCCGGTGGCCCATTTCCTCCTGGTTCCGGGGTTCGCCGTGGCAGGCGTGGTGGTCTTCGTGAAGCGAATGCGCGCTAGGGAAGCCACCGGGGCGGTCCACGGGACCTGCCCGGATTGCGGCCGCGAGCAGGAATTCGACTGCTCGGGACGCTGGCGCCCGCCGGGCCACCTCGGCTGCAGCAACTGCGGCCGGCTCCTCAGGGCCCGCCCCCTTTCCACCGGCCCGTAGTCCCCCGCGGGGGACTCGGCACCCCTCGACTCTGTGGGCGCACCAGGTTTGGTTACAGGTGTCACCCCCCTCAAGAACGGAAGGCCTGGCCATGATACCAACGAAGCACGCAGCAATTCTCGTGGCGGCGGTGCTGGCGGCAAACGCCTGCGGTGGTGGAGACGAACCGGCCGAGGAGACCCCGCCCGCCGCCCAAGCGCAACCGGATAGCGCCGCCCAGGCGGCGGCCGCTCGAGCGCAGGCAGCGGAGGAAGCGCGGCAGCGAGGCGTGATCGCCGAGACGATCAACTTCGATTTCAACCGAT
>JBDHHA010000189.1:0-6810 GCA_039589615.1 Gemmatimonadota bacterium | reverse complement strand
GACAAGATCGTAGTCGGTGGTTTCGCTCATGTTGCCACGACCCTCCGTACTCGCGCGGTATCCGTGTCATCTTCGTTGTACGCCCAAATCTCATCGATCGTGTCTGCGGTCCCGTCGAACGTGTCGATCGAGCCATCCAGCACTTGCGTGTCGTCTGAACCCAGCACAACGGCGGGCCCCATCTGCCCCGCCGTACCCGATCCCTTCAGTTCCTTCACGTCGTAGGCGTCTGAAGTCCCGGCGTCCGTGGTGAATTGGATCAGCACGTCCAAGTCCGACTCCAGCCACAGGAAATCGAAGTCTCCCATCGCCTCGTTCTCGGTCTTGTCCCATATCTTCACGGCCGCCGCCGGGCCGACTTTGAAGGTCTGGTCGGACACCTCGTTGTCCGCGAGGGTGATGCTCTTGGCGCGAGACAGCGACCCACCCGTGACCGATCGCTCGTCGACATCCACCGCGAAGAACTGATAGAGCTGGATCGACGCCATGACTACGCCTCTGCGGGTTCGTTGATGTTCTCGGCCACGTCAGGGAATTCACCCTCTTCCGGAAATCGCACGAGATCGGGCCGCATCTTCACTTCGTTCCCGTCGTACAGCACGCGTATCCGGTCGTTGTGAATGCCAAGGAAATGCGCCGGACGGTCCTTCTTCCGCCAGTGAATCACCACCTTTTCTCCCGGCGTGGCTTCATAGGCAGGGAACGAATAGTCCGGTTCCTCGTCTTCCGCCTGCACCCCCTCCCGAAATGCCAAGCCCACCACCATCGCCAGTTGGGTGGGGTCCATTCCCGTGGGCCCGGTCGCGCCCAGGATTGAGAGCGACCGAGCCATGTCATAGTGCGCCCGGCGTACCGCGGGCGGCAATTCCGGCGGGGTATCGCCTGGCTTGCCCCGTAGGCCAAGGCAGGACCGGAGGTATGCCGCATCCATTCGGCCATCGTCGGGGTCATCGGGAATCTGGTAATCGTCGGGCATACGGGACTTCATGGGGTGCCTCAGTAGGATTGTGTGGGGGTGCCAATGCGAACGACTCTCAGTACGGCGTCCGCGGCTGCGGCCGTGGAAACCGCATAGAGCGCGCTGATGCCTGGCCCGAAGGTTTCGTTGGTGGAGGTCAATAGTTCGTACTTCTCGTCTTCCACTGACCCGTCCGCCGTGATCGTTCCGGACAAGGTCGATAGCCACGCGGACAATTGTGATTCGGTATCGCCATTTCCGTTCGCATCAACACCCGTGTGAACGATCTTGTACCGATACCGTGGATCGAGCGTCAGCGACATTTCGGTGTCCATGCACAGGGCCACCATGCCAACCTTGTCGGAAGTGATGTCGAAGGATATTGCCGACACGGTAACTTCCGGCGGATCGCTGTTAGTGAAGGAAGCCCCGGCATTGTCGCGGACATAGAATTTCACCACGTCACCAGCACTCACATCCCCGGACACGATCTGGACGCACCACTCGCACTCAGTAATCTCGTTCTCTGCAATGGTAATCGCAGTCATCGTGCCGTCTTCGTCGTACCGTCCAGCTACGAAAGCCTCAGCGCCCGTGAGCAACTGCGCGGTAGTAGCGTCATCCGTGGGTGTGCCAGTGACCAGCTTCACAATGCTGGAAGTCGTGGTAACTTGCTGAGCCGTTCCTCCGTTCAGATCACAGAACAGCGTGAAAAAGTTGGCGTACCCTCCTGCCGTCCCAAGCATCTGCTCGCGAACGCGGAGCGATGTAGCAGGCGCACACGCAATGTTTTCGCCTTCCGCGCCAAGGGCGGTCGCGGCTTCAACATCGCCGTCATCCGCAAACACCTGGAAATACCTTTGCTGGACGCCCATTCGTCATTCCTTAATAGGACGTGGTCGGGCTGCCAATACGGACAACCTTCAACACAGCGTCGGCGGTGGCCGTGGACACGATGTAGAGTATGCTGATACCCGGTCCAAAGGTTTCCGACGTGTCTGTCAGCAGTTCGTACTTTTCGTCTTCGACTGACCCGTCTGCCGTGATCGTGCCAGACAGGGTCGATATCCATGCAGACAATGCAGACGCGGCATCGTCGTTGCCCGACACGTCGTCTCCCGTGTGGATCAGCTTGTACTGATACCTGACATCAAGCGCAAGCTCGACTTCGGTGGTCGCGTTTAGGGCAACCATGCCAAACTTGTCGTCAGAAGTCGGATCGAAGGCCATTGGCGTTCTCCTTCAAAAAGGGCATCGGGCGGCGCTGGGGCCGCCCAACGCCAATGGTTTATGCCAGAAGCGCGTGCCCATAGAAGCGGATGAGGAATTGACCCGCCGTATAGGTGGCCGCAGTGGCACCCGCACCAGTTGTGAGGTACCAGTAGTAGTTGGTGGTCACGGCCGGTAGGAGTTGCTCCACCGTTGTGCCAGCCGCCCAGGTGCCGCCGTTGATGTCAATCGCTGCATTTGTCACCGCACCGTCGTACTCGTCGTCAGCCGCCGATCCCGACACCAAATCTATGTCGGTGTCACCAGTTGCCGGCACCTCCAGGCAGCACATCTCGATCTTGTAGATGATACCGTTAGTAGCGACCACGTTGCGACCGATATAGGCAGGTTTGGAACCGCCTGTCAAGCCGATAATATCGTTGGCCGTGGCCACGCTGGTCAGGCCAGTCAAGTCGATCTTGATCTCGGTGATGATCGTGCCGTTCACCGTTCGGCGGGAGGTGGCTGGAGCGAGAGCGGTGCCAATAGCCCCTATGCCATGTTCCGCCGCTACCACCGTATCCGTGAATGCCGTAGCACCCGTGACTGTCAAATCACCCGTGATCGCCAATGGGCACTGGAGATCAAGCTGACTGTTGCCAACGTCGAACAGCGCGTATTCGGTCGTGCTGCCGAGAAACACCTTCACATCCATGTCATAGGTACCGTCGCCGATGTTGACCGAGCCGGTGTCGTCCGTGTTCGGGCGAACCTTGAGCACGTCACCGGAAACCAGATCCAGGCGCTCGTTGTTGAGGGCAAGCGCATCGCGAAGCAGTCGCAGAATGTTTGCAGAACTCATTGAAAGACCCTTTTACATCGGGGGTGATGGTCCGGTTGGCGAAGTTGCCCGGCCGCGTCTTCGGCCGTGGAAACCGGCGTCCTTGTATTGCCCCCGGCGACCGCTACGGGCCGCCGGGGGCGCGAGGCCCACGCGAGGTGGGAGGTTTACCCGTCCACGAGATACGATCCCACAGCCCACCAGTCTATGAACAGGTTGTGTTCCGCAGGCGTACCATCCGTATTCTTGGAAAGCAGCACCAGCGTCATTTCCTCATCAGTCGGGAAGGCTGTGCCCGCCGCAATCACCGCGTCCGTCACTTTCGTGCCGTAGGTGATCTCTGCGCCGTCGATGTAGTAGCGCAGTTTCTCACCGTCGGCTTGCAGCGGGTCAAACACGCATCCCAGCTTGTTGTAGGTCGCAGCCACGGCAGTGCCCGCGTTGTCCTTCACCTGATTGACCGTGGCGGTCCCACCGATGGTGTAGATCGCGTCGATTTCCTCGTTCGACGCTGCAAGGGTTTGGAAGCCGACGAAATCCTTGCCGGCGGCGACCATTGCGCCCGTGTCGTCCACAAGTGCGTTGGTAGCCGCGAAACCCGGCTCGCCAAGACCGACAGCGAACACCAGTTCGTTGTCGAGCACAGTGGTCCGCCTGATGCGAGCCTCCCAGGCCACGACGGAACGGGAGCCAGCAGTGTCGTCGAGGCGAACCAGGCCGGCTACGCCTCCACCCAACTCAAGGTGGGTCTCCTCGTTGTCAGCATCGTTGGTGTCGAACACCAGGACGCCGAATTCTTCCTGGGCGTTGTCGACGACCGTGTACTGCTGAATGAGAGATCCCCCTTCTTGCAGCGTTTTATACGCCGCTTGCGCCGTAGCGCTGGCCAACACCGGACCGCCGGCGAAGTCATCGAAGAAGAACGGCTTCCTCGACGGATCATTGGTCGTGCCGATGAAGCCGTATGCCTGCCAAATCTCGGGGCTCAGCCCGCGATTGACAGTTCCTTCGGCGGAAAGTCTTACAGTTCCACCCATGATTATTACACTCCTGTTTCAGTGGTTGGTTTAGTCAGTCTTCCTCACGCTTCCGCTCCCTTACGCCGGGTCGGACTTGGCCGCCACGCCGGAACGACGCGGGTCCACGTTGAGGAAGTTGTAAGTCAGGTCGGTGAAGCAGTTCCACGTATTGTGGGACTCGCCCGGGCTCGGGCCGCTTTCCCGAAGGTAATCGCCCTTCAGGCACACCGGGTAGAACGTCGAGTGATCCACGGCGTAGACCGGGTCGCTCGTCGAATCGTCGTCGAGCTGCGGGATGTAGATGATGGGGTAGCCCGCGATATACGCGGCACCATCGAACATCGCCAGGTCTTTGCCGAGGTTCGAGTTGTGGCTCCGGACCACGTCCTCGAACGCGGTGATCGTCTCCTCGTTGCAGTACAGGCGATAGCGGTCCCGGATCTGGCCCCGGTAGTCCGGATGCGAGATCGGGCTTACGAACCGGCACTTGCGGAACATCGTCCGCAAACTCTTCACCAGATCGTTGTCGCCGACGTCGCTGTACGTGAGCGAGTAATTCTTGAACTTCGGCACGTCCGTCGGGTTTACTCCGCCCTTCGTGCTGTGGCCAGACGGAACACCACCAGTGAACCCATCGGTCCCGTTCCAGACGACCCAATACTTGAGCGCCCACGGGTTGATGTTGTCGGACACGCCCGGCGCAGCACCGAACCCCAACTCCTCAATCTCTTCCACCAAGCCCAACAGCGAAGCAATTCGCCGCGGCTTGATGATGTTGAGGATCAGGTCCTTGCCGCTGTTCATCAGCACGTCCGTCTGGTAGACGATGCCCCAGTCGGTCTGGGCGTGAACCCATTCGACGGACATGGTCGTCAGGACGTCCATGATGTTGACGGCGTCGGGCTGCAAGAAGCCGACGTGCTTCGCGGCGGCGCGATTCAGCTTGGTCATCAGCGTCCGCTGAATCTTGTAGCCGCTGGAGAACATGACCTTGTCCCGCTTGAACCAGCGGGAGAAGACTTCGTAGAAGGGCAGGTTCTGCGCGATCTGCTGAAAGCGCAGCCGACCCTCCGTCACTCTGGTTGTGGTCACGACATCGGGAATGTCGCTCGCCTGGATGGTTGCCATCTAAGGATTCCTCCTATATTTCTCCTTCAAACTCGTCGTCGTCTTGCTGTGTGAAGCCCGCACTCGGATACTTCTTGTGCAAGTCATTCAACAGCTTGTCCTTGGCGCTGGGTGGAGTGTTCCGCTGAGTCGGACGACTGGCGGTTACGCCGCGCCTCGGGCCGGAAGAGTTGGAGTTTCCGGAGATGGATTGTTGAAACTTGTCAGGGTAGCGCTGCATCAGCGCCCATTGCATCTCTTGTTCGAGGGTCATGGGCTTGTACCCCTGCTTGGCGTTGACTTCACGGACCGCTTCCACGGCCTCGAATAGCAGTGCTCGGTGGTTGAAGTTGGTCATCGCAACGGGATCGTTGTGGCCAGCACGGGCCAACTCCGTTCCGCTACCCTCACCGAACACGTCCTGCCATTCCTTGCCGAGATCATTCAACGCTCGGTCGAATTGCGCCTCTTCGTCCTGCCCCTGCTGCATCGCAAGGGAGTCCTCGCGCTGCTTCAGTTCGGCACGAAGAGACTGCAACTCTTTCTGTTGACTCGCGCCCTGGCCCTGGTAGTGATCGTTCATCTGACGAATCACTTCCTGCAAGTCCTCGTCCAGGCCCATCAGCTTTTCGTCCGGCAACTCGAACGGCTTAAATTCGCCTTCAGGTTCGGCGACCGGTTCCGGCGCAGGTGGTGCCGGAGTGGGCGGCGTGTCCCCAGGGCGTCGGTAGAGTCCCTGTCCGGAAGGCTGGGCAGGTTGAGCGCCAGGAGTCAGCAGTTGGCTACGCCACTTGATGGCTGCAAACAGGGCGTCCGGGTTCTGAAACCCGGCTGCCTGCGCCGCCGTAGCGTCAGCCAATCCCGCCATTTGCAGCAACGCTGGCGGGAATTCAGGGGTTTCCGGTTCTTCGGTCTTCGGCTCGGGACTCGTCTCCGTGCCTGTCTCGCCTGCGGGCTCCTGAACCGGTTCGGGCTCGCCTGCGGTCTCCTCCGACGACGGGGTTCCATCGTCGGGTTGTTTCGGTGTACCGTTTACCAAGTCGGATTCCAACGTGGAACTCGCCGGTTCCGACTGCTTCCCCTTCTCGCCACCCAGTCCCAACGGTGTACCGTCGTCGTTCTGGCCGGGGCCGTCCGCGAAGTTGTCCAGGATCTCGTCGTCGCTTTCGCTGAAATTCTGCGCGTTCAGCGACGTCGGGCTCTCTGTGGTGGGGGAAGGGATGTCTGTATCGGTCGACATTGCGTTAGCCTCACAAAAAAAACGGAAGGGCCGTGCAGTTGCACAGCCCTCCCGTTGAGAGGCCGTCGCTGGAACGGGAATCCGACGCCCCCGGGATCAAATCGGAGGTTGCCTGGTCCGTTCAGGCTGCGCATCGCTGCGCAGCCCTTCCTGTGTCAAATTACCCCGTGTTCTCCTCTGTCGGGCAAATATCGTACTCGCCAAGCGCGTCCATCACGGCGCCGGACGGCATGTCTTCGGGCATCGACTCCAATTCCTGGATCGCCCTACGGACCCTGCCGCGACCCTCCTGTATCTCGTCATTCCGTAGTCTACCGCTGTTCTGGAACTGGCCGTGCTCGTCAACGTGTCCGCATCCGTCCCGGCCCGTCTTCATGCCCATCGCCTTGGCCAGAGCGTCGTGCTGTTTCGTGCTGGTGATCTCCGGACGGCCTTC
>JBDHHA010000188.1:0-8213 GCA_039589615.1 Gemmatimonadota bacterium | reverse complement strand
CAGCATCCGGGGGCCGGCCTTCATCACCGAGCGCAAATCCACGCTCAGGAGGATGAGGGCGATGGCCAGGTTCACGCCCGTACCCATGAGAAAGTCGTAGGTGGGAGAGTTGCCGGGGATGAGACCGATGTTGGAGAGCACCATGCCGATCAGGATGCCCACCAGCGCGGCGCCGAGGGACCGGAAGACCTTGACCCGCTCCTCCAGTTCGATGGCGAGGAAGACGACGCCGGCCAGGACGAGGAATATGGCTAGGGGATCGGTGATCATCTTCGCTCGACTTCGCTGCCAGTGGAACGAGACGCCAATCGTTTCTGCGGTACCGTTGTCCCCGCTCCGAAGCGCCGTTAGGTTCTCGCAACTCCACCCAGACCGGACACGACACCATGGAGGCTCACCACCCATGAGAGCGACGATGGGGAAGATCATCGGTGGCCTCCTCATGCTCACCGCCATCACCCTCGTGGTGTCATCGACCCTGGGACGCGAGATCATGTCCGGGAAACAGCCCGGACTCTGGTCGTTCTCCATCATCCACTTCGCCGGGTATCTCTTCTTTCTCCTCATGCCCGTCGAGGTCCTGGTGCCCTACTACCAGCTCGAGGGCCACCCGGCGATGGTCCTCGTGGGGCTCAGCATCGGCACGGCGGTCGCCGCCCAGCTCATCGACTACGGCATCGGCCGGCTCCTCAGTGAGCGAGTGATCAGGCTACTGGGAGAGCGGAAGTACAACCGGCTCCGGCCCAAGATCGAGAGGTGGGGTGGTTGGGCCATCTTCGTCTTCAACCTGTTCCCTTTGTCCTCCCCCAACATGCTCCTCGTCGCCGGCATCACGCGATTCCCCGTCGGCCGGACGGTCGCCATCAGCACCGCCGGACTGACAGCCAAGTACCTCGCGATCGTGTTCTTGTTCGGATAAGGACTACTGGTCGGCCCGGCGCCACCGCTGGAACGCGGCTTGGCCCGTCATTCCTGCTGGCCCAGCTCTCCCGCCATCGAGTCGCGGTGGCGCTTCAACTGATCGAATAACTCCGCTTGCTCGAGGGCCGCGTCCACCTGCACCATGAATCCCGCCAGAGGGCCAACGCACTGTTCCCGGAGCTTGCGGAGGCCGTCGATCAACTGCCGGGGCGGCATGGGCGGGTTGGTCGACATCGTGTCCCGCCAGAATTCTTCAGTGGCGTCGTGAAACGCCACCACCCGGTCCATCTCGCCCTCTTCGAAGCCCCCCTCCGCCACCTGCTCTCGAATCGCGGTGACGATGCCCCCGAGGTGCTTTTGCACGTTGTCCCGGGAGCCCCACCCGACGGATGAGATCCGATTCAGGAATTCGGCACGTTGATCGTCGCTCATAGCCCCACACTGGCGGCCGTTTCGTCTATAATTATGGTGGACCTCACGGGGGGCATCTTGGACTCCACCGTTCCCACCAAGTACTGGCACGAGCTGGACGACGGCCGGATTCAGTGCGACCTCTGCCCCCGAGAATGCAGGCTCCGGGACGGGCAGCGTGGCCTGTGCTTCGTGCGGGCGTGCGAGGACGGGCAGATCATGCTGACCACGTACGGGCGGTCCAGCGGTTTCTGTGTGGACCCCGTCGAGAAGAAGCCGCTGAACCACTTCCTCCCGGGGACGCCGATTCTCTCGTTTGGGACGGCGGGCTGCAATCTGGCGTGCACTTTCTGCCAGAACTGGGACATCAGCAAATCCCGTGAGACCGACACCCTGGCCGACGCCGCATCTCCCGAAGCCTTGGCGCAGGCGGCCCAACGCCTCGGCTGCCGCAGCGTCGCCTTCACCTACAACGATCCGGTCATCTTCCACGAGTACGCCATCGACGTCGCCCAGGCGTGTCGCGAGGCGGGCATCAAGTCGGTGGCCGTGACGGCGGGATACGTCAACGACGAACCGCGGCGGGAGTTCTACCGCTTCATGGACGCGGCCAACGTGGACCTCAAGGCGTTCACCGAGCAGTTCTACTGGAAGATCACCAAAGGGCACTTGCAGCCGGTGCTGGACACCTTGCTGTACCTCAAGCACGAAACCGACGTGTGGTTCGAGATCACCACCCTCGTCATCCCGGGTGCGAACGATTCCGACCGGGAGTTCCACGAGTTGACGTCGTGGGTGGTGGAGCACCTCGGTCCCGACGTGCCGCTGCATTTCAGCGCGTTTCATCCCGACTGGAAGATGCATGACCGGCCGTCCACGCCGCCGTCCACGCTCACACGAGCGCGTGAGATCGCCATCGAAAACGGCGTGCGCTACGCGTACACCGGCAACGTCCACGACGAGGCCGGCGACAGCACGCACTGCCACGAGTGCGGCGCCGTGATCATCGCCCGGGACTGGTACGTCCTGAAGGAGTGGCACCTGTCCAACGACGGACGATGCGAGGCGTGTGGCGCACCCTGCGCCGGCGTGTTCGACGGCCCTCCGGGAACGTGGGGATCGCAGCGACTGCCCGTCCGGCTCTCACCCTGACACCACCGGCCAGCGACATGACCGATTCCACCACACCGGGCCGCCATCCCGATTGGCTCACCCCGTCGGCGGCGGCCCTCATCGCCGCCAACGCGCTCCCGTTGATCGCCGTGCTGTGGATGGGATGGGACGTGTTTCCCGTCGTCCTCCTCTACTGGCTGGAAAACGTCGTGGTGGGCGCCTTCAACGTCTTGCGGATGGTGTGGGCGCGGCCGGACGACATCGGCAGGTGGATCGGGAAGCTCTTCCTGATTCCGTTCTTCGTGTTCCACTACGGCATGTTCACCGCCATCCATGGCGTGTTCGTCTTCGCCCTCTTCGGTGGCCCGGGCTACGTCGAGAGCTTCTTCCCCACCACGGCGATGGTGTGGCAGGCAATGACCGAGCACGGCGTCGTCCTCCTCGCCGGGGCGCTGGTGCTCAGTCACGGCTTCTCATTTGCGTGGAATTACCTGGGCCGGCGGGAGTATCGACGGGCCACCCTGGAGGCGCTGATGCACCAACCCTACAACCGGGTGATCGTCCTCCACATCACAATCATCGCGGGCGGGTTCGTCATCCTGTCCCTGGGGTCGCCCGTGATGGGGCTGGTGCTCCTCGTGGCCCTCAAGTCGACCGTCGACGTGAAGGCCCACCTGAAGGAGCGTCGCAAGTTCGCGTCCGGGCCCGTCAGTCGTTGAGCGGCGGCAACGCCCTCAGCCTCACGCGATAGATGTCCGCGGTCCCACCCTGGTGGCTGGTGAAGTAGAGATGCTCCCCATGGATGGCCGGGCCGTACTCGTAGGCGGTGGTGTTCACCGCCGGTCCCAGGTTCTCAGGCGTGGTCCACGCGCCATCACGCAAGAAGCTCACGTAGAGATCGTCACCACCAAACCCGTCGGGATGATCCGTGATGGCCAGGATCATGAGGGAGCCGTCGGGGGCCACGTACAGGTCGGGCTGGCTCTCGGCGGTGTTGAGGGGTGATCCCACATTCTCCGCCGCACCGTACACGCCGTCACTGAGCGCCGATCGATAGAGGTCGCTGCGCCCCGCCCCGCCGGGCCGGGCCGATGCGAAGTACAGCGTGCCGTCCTCCGTCACCGAGGAGTGGATCTCCGGGCTGGGGGAGTTGACGGCGGCGGAGAGGGGCTGGGGATCGGACCACCCGCCCCCGGCCATGCGCCGCACCTGCCAGATGTTGTAGTCCGCCGGATCGAAGGTCCCTCCCGAGCGGGGACGATTCGACGTGAAGAACAACGTGCCCTCGTCGTGGGACAGCCGCGGCGCCCGGTCGCTGTATTCCGTCCCGGAAAACCCCATCACCGTGGGCTCGCCCCAGCTTCCCTCGTGCAGCTCGGAGGCCACCAGCACCTGGTTGGCCCAACCCTGGCCGTCCTTCACATGGGAGAAGTAGAGGGTGGCCCCGTCGGCGCTTACCATGGGGAACGTCTCCCCACGGGCGTCGGTGGAGATCACCCCCGATCCCACCAGCTCCCCCCGGAACTCCCTAGCGCCGTGCCTCGCGCAGCTCCACCAGACCAGCACCAGCAGTCCAACCTTCAACGTGCCACCGACACCTCGAAACATGTCCCCTCCCCGAGCTCGGCGTGCTTGACAACGCCGATTCAATTTAATATGAACACCCCTTTAGAATTACACCCTGCTTGGGGGCTTTTGAAGAGCACTTTCGACGATCCGGCGCAAGGTCTTGGACAACCGCCGCCGAGAAATACCGCTCTACGCCTTTCCAAGACCCCGTTCAGTGGAAATCCGTCAGGAACGGGGAGCTGGTGGTCGTCGCAAAGGGTCGGTGTTTTTCATATCACCTTCACTGAATCCTTAGAAGGCCATCGTAATTTCATAATTGAAGTTCATCTTCATGATTTATGTTTTATGAAGAAACTTCGACTACAACGAGCACTCTAATACGCAAACCCAACCCCTAAGGAGATCGGCCACATGAGGAGATCGTTCTCGGCATTCACCTCTGCCGCGACAGCATCACTCTTGGCGGTGTTCATGCTGTCGGCGTGCGTAGAGGGACCAGAAGGACCAGCGGGTCCCCAAGGCGAGCAGGGCGCCACAGGAGCCGCCGGAGCCGACGGCGCCGACGCCAACTCCGGCTGCGTCGATTGTCACGTCGATGACACCCGGATCGTGACCAAGCACCTTCAGTGGGAAGCTTCGTTACATGGGAGCGGCGGGCATTCCGAGCTGGCCGGATACCAGGCGAGTTGCGCCGGATGTCACAGCCATGAGGGGTTCATCGACCGGATGGAATCAGGCCTAGAGTTTGCGGATTCGACATTTGCTGCGCCCTCCCCCCCGAACTGCCGCACCTGTCATAAGATCCACACGACGTACACCGGGGCCGATTTCGACCGCCAATACAACGAATCCCACGACCTGTGGCTTACCGGCACGACGGTCGACTTCGGTGACGGCAATCTCTGTGCTCAGTGCCACCAGCCTCGAACTTCGTATGACATACCCGTTTTGGGTGGCGGGGACGTCACGATCACCTCGAGCCGGTTCGGTCCGCACCACGGCCCGCAGGGCGCAATATTGCAGGGAGACGCCGGCTACGAGGTCGGCGGGATTTCGTACCCGACAACGCCCCACTTCCACGGGCAGGTGGCGGTCAACACCAAGGGCTGCGTGACATGCCACATGGCACCCGGATTTGGGGATCAGGCCGGCGGACACACGATGGAAATGTGGTGGAACTTCTTCGGGAGCGACACCCCCAACACGGCCGGTTGTGCGACCTCGGGTTGCCACGCCAACACGGCCGACTGGGAGACTTTGGGTTACGACGGCTTCGACTACAAGAACTACCAGACATCCATAGAGAATCTCATCCTGGCAATTCAGGACAAGTTGATCACCGCCGGCATCGTGGATCCGGCGGACGATGGTTTCACCAGTATTCATGACGTTGGTGGGGCCATTGCTGGAACGTATACGGAGGCCGTGATAGGCGCCTACTGGAACTACATCACGGTCCTCGAGGACAGGAGCTTGGGCGTACACAATCCGCCGTATGTCTTGGCCCTGCTGACCAACACCCTCGCAGCCCTACCGTAGTTGTGTTCTTCCGGGGGTAGCTCCCCTGGTCGCTGAACGGGCACCGGCTCTCGGAATTCACTCCGAGGGCAGGTGTCCGTTCCAATGCTCAGGAATTTTCGCGGGCCCCAGGGGACCTTTCGCGCGGCTGGCAGAGCGTTGTTGCTTTTATTCGTGGCGAACCCCATTAGTGATGGGCGGGTCACTCACAGGTGCTACACGGCGTCGTCCACTATGCGCTCAACAGGAGAGAAGCGATGAGACTCATCTTGGGTTTGGTACTCGGGGTCGGGGCGGTGATGGCTCAGGCGTGTTCTCCCGCAGACGACGGCGCCATTCCAGACCAGACAGCCGACGTACTGTTGCTGATCGAGCGGGCCGATGCGGAGCTGGACTCCGCCTTCCAGAGCGGTGATGCCGATCGCGTGGCCATGCTTTTTACCGAAGATGCCGTGTGGCTGTCGAACGGCATGGTGGATCTTCCCAACCGTGAAGCGATCGGCACGTTCCTCCGTCAGTTCTTTGGGAGACACACAGTCGCCGTCTTCGCGTTGACCGTGAGCGAACTCGAGGTCTACGGACCCGCTGCGTACGACCGGGGCACCTTCGTGTGGACCTCCATCAGTAGCGATCAAGACACCATCATTCAGCGTGGTCGGTACAGCGCTGTTCGTACGCGCGGTTCTGACGGGCAGTGGCGGTTCCATCGGTTGCTGGACAACACCAGTCCGGCCGACTCGCATCCGTTCTTGCGCCAGTAGAGTGATGTGAGAGCCGTCTGGGGGTGACGCCCCCTGACGCAGCAGCGGGCACCGTCTCTTTCGGGACGGTGCTCGTTTTTTTGCAGCGGCGGTGGATTTCTTCAAGAAAAATTTCTAAAGAATTTCTGAAACACCGACGACGTCAGACGGAAAAAATTACCCGACGGTATCCTTGCCCTTCATTGCACGTTCACGAAACACTCAGCGACCCGACGCCGACAGAACGAACTGAATATTTGAAAAAATCTTTTTAAAAAAAACTTTTGAAAATGCGACGCACTGGACGCACTAAGAGTTGTGATTGCGAACACGTTACAGGCTTTCATTACTCCTTCACCGAATACTCAGAGGGTACGAGCGACATTCGACCTTAAGAGTAGGCCTTCATGATTCTAGTGTTATGAAGGCCCTCATGACAAAGAGGGGCGTATTCACCAAGACTGCGTCTCCTAATCATAAAAGGAACTGAGTCGTCATGAGCGTCTTCCCGGGCTGTCACCGGGAAGGCCCTCATACCTAAACCCACCTCAAGGAGATCAACCCAAATGAGGAGATCGTTTTCGGGCTTCACCTCTGCCGCAACAGCAGCACTCTTTGCGGTATTCATGCTGTCGGCATGCGTAGAGGGGCCAGAAGGACCGGCTGGTCCCCAAGGCGAGACGGGAGCCACCGGAGCCACCGGAGCCGCCGGAGCCGACGGAGCCGACGCCAACTCGACCTGTGTCGATTGCCACGACGCCGACACGCGAATCAAGTCGCGGCAGATTCAGTGGGAGGCCTCGACACACGCCACGGGCGGCAATTTCGAGAGAGTCTCGAGTCGCGGTGACAATGTGTGCGCCACGTGCCACACGCACGAAGGGTTCATCGAGCGAATGGACACGGGCGACTGGACCACGGTAGAAGAGGTGACGAACCCCACACCACCCAATTGCCGTACCTGCCACGCTATTCACGATACGTATACCGAGGCTGATCTTGACGTCCAGTTTACGACCGCGTTCGACCTCCAGATCGACGGCACGACGGTCGACTTCGGCGACGGCACGCTCTGCGCCAACTGCCACCAGCCCAGGACCCCGGGCCCACCGGTCGTCGTCGGTGGCGGCGATGTGACCATCACGTCGGCATACTGGGGCGTGCACCACGGCCCGCAGGGAGGCATCCTCGCCGGGGCCGGTGGCTATGAGTTCACTGGTCTGACGTACCCCACCGCACCCCATATCCATGGTGCCGTGGCGACGAACCCCGACGGATGCGTGACGTGCCACATGGCGAACCCCTACGGCGATCAGGCCGGCGGCCACACGATGTTCATGGCGTATCAGTATCACGGATCCGACGAACCCAACCTGGCCGGTTGTGCGACCGCGGGTTGCCACGCCAACACGGCCGACTGGGAGACCCTGGGTTACGACGGCTTCGACTACAAGAACTTCCAGACGGCCGTCCTGGCTGACCTGGCTGCCTTGAAGACGAAGTTGCTGGCCGTCGGCATCGTGACCGCCGACGACCATGCCGTTCCGGGTACCTGGACGGAGGTACAGGCCGGCGCTCTGCTGAACTACCTCATGGTGCTCGAGGACAGGAGCAACGGCGTCCACAACCCCTCGGTTAGCGGTTATGTAAGCGTGCTGCTCAAGAACACGATCGCGGCGCTCCCGTAGTCTCCTTCCGCGAGAGGTCCCCCCTCCCGCAGTGGTAGCAGTACACGGGCACCGTCCTTCGGACGGTGCCCGTGTTCTTTTATGGGTTAGACTGCCCGTCGGTACACCACGAATTCGAACTCGGGGTGGTCCTCCCGCTTCTCCACGTTCCACAGCGACGCGTCGAACTCGGGAAAGTACGCGTCCCCCTGAAAGTCCCCCTTCATGTAGGAGAGGTACATGGCATCGGCCAGCGGGATGGTCTGCTCGTAGA
>JBDHHA010000187.1:0-7047 GCA_039589615.1 Gemmatimonadota bacterium | reverse complement strand
GCTCGCCGAATGTTTCGAGCCACACGAGCTCCTGATGAAGCAATCGCTCGTCGAGCAGTACTTTCCGCAAGAGAAATGACCGTTGGCACGTCTGGCACTGAATAAGGCCTCCCTCAGCCGACAGACACAGCAGCTCAAGACGTACGAGCGGTTCTTGCCGTCGTTGGATCTCAAACGCAAACAGTTACTCGCGGAGCGCGCGAAAGCGGCTGCAGCACTGGCCCGAACCAAAGAGGCCCTCCAGCCAATCGACGCGCTCATCGCAGAGCAGCTTCCCATGGTTTCCAACGCCGAGGTCGACCTGACCGACCTCGTGCGTGTCGAACGCGTCACGTTGGGTGACGAAAATGTCGTGGGGACCCATCTTCCCACGCTCGAGTCGGTGGAGCTCGAGGTGCGGGACTACGGCTTCTTGGGACGACCCCACTGGGTGGACCGGGTCGTGCGCGTACTGCGGGAGACCTTGGAGCTGAGGGTCCAAATGCAGGTCGAACAGGAGCGGCTCCAGCTCCTCGAAGTCGCCGTTCGCCGCATCACCCAGCGCGTAAACCTGTTCGAAAAGGTGTTGGTACCGCGCACGCGGGAGAGCATCCGACGGATTCGGATCTATCTGTCCGATAGCGAGCGAGCGGCCGTCGTGCGGGCCAAGATCGCCAAGAGGAAGCAGCAGCAGGCACGACCCGCGTCCGCGGTGGCCGGATGAGCATCGCCCCGTTGAAGCGATTGACCCTGTACGGCGTCTTCGACCAGAAGGATGATGTGCTCGAGGGACTGCAGCAACTCGGGTGCCTCCACTTGGTCGGATTGCGCCGCGCGACGGCACACCACGAAGAAATGCCGTCGGCGCAGCCCAAAGAGACGTATGACGCCCTCCGCTATCTCATCAACAGCCCCGTCGAGCGCCGCCGCCGCGTGGTGGCAGAGTCGGAGGACTTCGAGCTCGAAGCCATCGTGGAGAAGGCGCTCTGGAATCGGATGCGCTTGCGGACGGTACGCGACCAACTGGATGAACTGCGTCAGAAGATTCGGGAGCTGGAACCGTGGGGTGACTTCGAATTGCCGCCGCCGGAGGAATTGGACGGTTTGCGCCTCTGGTTCTACGTGATGCGGCCCCATGAGGTCAGGCAGGTCCTCCACAGCGGCCAGACGTGGCAGGTCGTGAACAGAGACCACGGCAATGCCTATGTGGTCGTCATTGCCGAGGACGAACCGCCGGCGGGGACAATCCCGGGCCAAAGGGTCAAGGTCGGCCGACACTCCCGCTCGGAGTTGCAGCGCCGGGAAGAGATTGCCGTCGACGAGGAGAAGAACGTCCTGGCTGAACGTTGGGGTCTCACGCGGTGGATTGGATTGCTGCGGAAGGATCTGACGCGAGCGGAGAACCGGGCCGCCCTCGAGTACGCAGCGACGCAGACCATCGATTCCAGCGAGTTGTTCGCGGTCCAGGGCTGGATGCCCAGCGCGCGCAGTGACGATGTGGTGCGGTTCGCCAAGCGTGGGGGACTCGCCTGCACGATCGAGGACCCCGGCCCGGACGAGTCTCCCCCGGTCCTGCTGGAGAACGAGAAGAGCATGGAGGCCGGGGAAGACCTGGTGGGGTTCTTCCAGCTTCCGGGGTACCGGGACTGGGATCCGTCGGGTGTGGTGTTCGTGTCCTTTGCGCTGTTCTTCGCGATGATCCTCTCCGACGCGGGATATGCGACCGTGCTGGGATTGGGACTGGCGCTGTCGTGGGGGCGGATGAGCACGAGTCCGTTGGGGAGACGGTTGCGCCGGTTGGGAGTGGCTGTGGCGACGGCGTCCGTGGCGTACGGCGTGATGGTCGGAAGTTACTTTGGATGGACGCCCGGAGCCGGTTCGGTGCTCGCGACGGTCAAGCTGCTCGACATCAATGATTTCGACAGCATGATGCGGCTTGCCATCGTGGTGGGGGTGACCCACGTGGTATTGGCGAATGCCATGGTTGCCTGGAACCGGCGGCGGTCGCTGGTGGCGCTTGCACCGGTGGGATGGGTCGTCGCCATTGCCGGTGGGTTGGTGCTGTTGCTGGGAGGGAATCTCCAGGCCACGGGCCCGTGGGTGGTGGTGGTGGCGGGCGGCCTGGCCATTCTGCTGTTCAGCAGCGAGCGCACGGTCAAGGGTCCGGCCGACGTCGTGTGGCGCACCCTCGAAGGCTTGCAGGCGTTGACGGGAGTCACGTCGGCGTTCGGAGACGTCTTGAGCTATTTGCGGCTCTTTGCCCTGGGACTCTCGAGTGCCTCCCTCGCCATCACCTTCAACGGGTTGGCTGGCCAGGCGATGGATGGCGTCCCCGGGGTCGGGTGGCTCTTTGGCCTCGCGATCCTCGCCGTTGGGCACATGCTGAATCTTCTACTCGCCGTCATGAGCGGTGTCGTGCACGGCATGCGGTTGAACTTGATCGAGTTCTATAAGTGGGGCATCAAAGGCGAGGGCAATCCGTTCCGTGCCTTTCGCATAAAGGAGACGATAACGTGGACACATTGATCGTCCTGCTCGGATGGGCAGGGATCTTCAGTCCCCTCGCGCTGGGAGCCGTGGGCAGCGTCTTGGGGAGCATGATCGCCGGACAGGCGGCGTGCGGGGCCTTACTCGAGGTGGACAGCGGTTACGGGCGGTACATCGGCCTCACCGCGCTGCCGTCGTCGCAGACGATTTATGGCATCGTGGTGATGTTCGCCCTCAACCGCCCGGTGACCGTGGACAACGGGCCCGGGCTGGCGGCCATCGGCATCCTCACCGGAATCGGTTTGATGTTCTCGGCGAACAGCCAGGGCAAGGCGCTCGCATCGGCTATCGGCGCGTCCAAGGCCAAACCCGAAGTGTTCGGGCTGTCCGTGGCACCGGCCGCGATCGTCGAGGGCTTCGCAGTGTTCGTCTTCGTTTTTGCACTCGTACTTGCCGGCGGCATCGCCGGATAACGCGACAGAGGGTCGGATGAGCGATATCGAAGGATCGGTCGGGTCGAAATCGGCTGACGGGCCGACATCGTCCGGGGTGCAGGCGCTGCTGGACCGCCTGCGGCAACAGGGCGTGGAAGCCGGTCGCACCGCCAAAGTGACCATCGTGGCGGAGGCCGAGGACGAGGCGGAACGGATCGTCAAGGAGGCCCGGGAGAAGGCTGCGGCGATCGTCGAAGAGGCCGTGGCGGACGCCGAACGGCTCAAGGCGTCAGGGGAGGACGCCTTGCGGATTGCGATGCGGGACACCGTGCTGCGCATGCGGGAGACCCTGCGGCAGCGTCTCGAGGGGCAAGTGAGACGCTTGGCGGCCAAGCAGCTCGTCCACGAGGACTTCTTGCGGGAGTTGATCGTGGAGGTGGCCCGGCGCAGCGGAAAGGACGCCGGAGCCGGAGAGGCGGAGAACATCGAGGTATTGTTGCCCGCCGAGGTGGTCGGTCTCGAAGATCTGCAACGCGACCCGGGAGAGCTGGAGAGCCGGCTCAGTCAGTTTGCCAAGGAGATCGCCAGCGCCACGTGGCGGGAGGGTGTGTCCATCGGCATCCTGGAGCCGGGTTCACGGGGTATTCGCATCCGGCTCATGGATGAAGAGCTGCAGATCGATCTGACGGACCAGGCCATCGCCAACTTGCTGCTCAAACATCTGCAGCCGCGATTCCGGGCCGTCATGGAAGGCCTCGTGTGGTGAGGTCCCTGCGTTAGATGTCGAGACCCGCCCGGTACTACATGCTGATGGCCAGTCTGCCGCCGCTGCCGGCGCTGTTCACCAGCAGCGATGATCCACCGATTTCCCGACTCCGGCTGGACCGGAGGCTGGAGATGCTCGAACCCGTGGATCGTGCCGAACTGGCCGACATCGAGGAGCTGATGCGCTGGGATTTGCTCCCGCTCGAGATGACGGATCGAGAGATCCTCGGGCGGGCCCACGAAGTCTTTCCTCGGATCCGCAGCGATGTGTTGCGCAACGTGGCGATGTGGCGCCTGGAGTTGCGTACCATCGTTGCGGCCTTGCGCCGCCGCGCCCTTGGAAAACCTGCGCCGACCTCCGAGGAATCGTGGGGCTACGGGCGCTGGGTGCGGCACATCGAGAAGAATTGGCTGGTGCCCGACTTCGGCATCGGCACCGTGCTTCCCTGGCTTCCCGAGTTTATCCGCTTGATCGACGAGGCAGATAGCCGGGGGTTCGAGCGCGCGTTGCTGGGGGTGGCGTGGACGTACATGTCCCGTGCCGCGCAGCGCAACTTCTTCAGCTTTGAAGCCATAGCCCTCTACGTGCTGCGGTGGGACGTCATCGCCCGGTGGACAGCGTACGATGGCCAGCGGGCCCGGGAGCGGTTCAATCGATTGCTCGAGGACGGTCTTGGGGAGTACCAGGATCTCTTTGCTGCCGGTCTATCGGATGAAGCCAGTCTGCGTGTATGAGAAAGTCATGCCGCGGGGAGACACATAAATGACAGATGCATCTGTATCCGGTGCGACGGCCCGGGTCATCGAAGTGCAACAGGGGCTGGTGACCATCGAGTCCTACGACAGTGGCGACGCGACCGTACCGCTCGTGAAGAACGAAGTGGTGCTGGTGTGCCCCAGCGGCAGCCAGGAGAAGCTGAAGGCCGAGGTGCTGCGGGTCCGCGGCCGTACGGCCGAGGCCCAGGTGTTCGAGGAGACACGCGGCCTGGCATTTGGCGATCCGGTGGAGCAAACGGGCCGGATGTTGTCGGTTACGCTCGGTCCGGGTCTCCTCGGTCAGGTATACGACGGACTCCAGAACCCCTTGGAGTCAATTGCGAAGGAGCACGGGTTCTTCCTGGCGCGTGGGGTGGCCGTCGATCCGCTGGACATGCATGCCAAGTGGCAGTTCGCCCCGGTAGCGCAGGTCGGCCAGACCGTCCACGCGGGAGACGTGCTGGGAACCGTGCAGGAGGGCCGATTCGATCACATGATCATGGTTCCCCTCGACACCATCGGCCCGATGGAGGTGACATGGATTCAGGGAGGGACCTTTACGGTGGATACGCCCATCGCGCACCTTCAAGATGAGTTCGAGCGTGAGCATTCCATCACTATGATGCAGCGCTGGCCGGTGCGCCGGCCACTGTCGGAGAATCTGCTGCGACAGGGGCATTCGGAGCGGCTCTATCCCTCTGAACCCATGGTCACCACGCAACGCCTGATCGATACGTTCTTTCCCATCGCCCGAGGGGGCACGGCGTGCATCCCCGGGCCTTTCGGTGCGGGGAAGACGGTGCTGCAGCATTTGATCTCGCGCTACTCGTCGGTCGACGTCGTGATCGTGGTGGCGTGTGGCGAGCGGGCAGGCGAGGTGGTGGAGACCATTACGGAGTTCCCCGAACTCGTGGATCCGAAGTCCGGGGGCTCATTGATGGACCGGACCATCATCATCTGCAACACGTCGTCGATGCCGGTGGCCGCCCGTGAGGCGTCCATCTACACCGGCATCACCCTCGGGGAGTACTACCGTCAGATGGGATACGATACGCTCCTCCTGGCCGACTCGACTTCGCGATGGGCCCAGGCCATGCGGGAGACGTCGGGAAGGATGGAGGAGATCCCGGGCGAAGAGGCGTTTCCCGCTTACCTGGATTCCTCCATTCGGGCGGTGTACGAGCGGGCTGGTGTGATCCAATCCGCCGACGGCCGGACCGGGAGTCTGACGATGATCGGGACGGTCTCCCCGGCGGGCGGCAATTTTGAAGAACCCGTCACCCAGTCGACCCTCGGGACGGTCAAAACGTTTCTGGGATTGAGCGCGGATCGGGCCCATAAGCGCTTCTATCCGGCTGTGGATCCGCTGTTGTCGTGGTCACGCTACCTCGATCAGCTCGAGCCCTGGTACCAGGGCAAGCTCTCCTATGGGTGGACGGATCGAGTGAGCGACACGATCGAGTTGCTCAAGCGTGGGGACGGCATCCAGCAGATGATGCAGGTCACTGGAGAGGAGGGGGTGACGACGGCGGACTTCGTCACGTATCAAAAGGCTGTCCTCGTCGACATGGTCTATCTCCAACAGGACGCCTTCGACGAGGTGGACGCCACCACACCCCTCGAGCGCCAGAAAGAGACATTCGCCCTGTTGTACGATCTGGTGACCCGGGATTACCGGCTGGACGACAAGGAACAGGTTCGAGAGTTCTTCACGCGACTGACGGGGCTGTTCAAGAACCTCAACTACGCAGCGACGGGCTCAACCGACTACGCCGACTACCTCACGCAGATCGGAGAGCTGGCGGACTCCGTGACCGCTCCGCCGGGGCGGGACGGGACCACGTCCGAGTAGCTCGCGCCGGGTTTTCCCGGCTGCGCCTACTCCCAGCGCAGGGCCTCCAGGGGATCCACGGCCGCGGCCCGTCGTGCGGGGATGTAACACGCCAAGAGTGACACCACGGTAACGCCGGCTGCTCCCGCAGCATACGTCACCGGATCGGCTGGACTCACACCGAAGAGCAGTGCCGACATCGCTCGAGTGAGGCCCACGGCGGCCGCGAGCCCGAGGATCACGCCTCCCACACCGACCATCGCTCCATGGCGCAGCACCATCCGGCGAACGTCACGCCGTCTCGCCCCCAACGCCATCCGCACGCCGATTTCCTTGGTGCGTTGGGCGACGATATACGAGATCACCCCGTAAATGCCCACCGTGCCCAGGAACACGGCCACCGTCGCGGCAATCCCCAGCATGATCAGGGTGAAAGACGTTCGGGACATGGACGCGCCGACGAGGTCGTCGAGGGTACGTACGTTCGCCAGCGGCAGGTTGGGGTCGACCGCCCAGATGGCCTGGCGAACTGCCGGGAGGAGACTGGAGGGATTGGGACGGGTGGTCCGAATCACGTAGGACATGGACCGCCGGACCCAGAGGTCGATACCGACGAAGTTCTCCACAGCCATGGGCCAGTACATCACGGAGGGCGCGTCCTCGTCCACGCCACGGTCGTGGACGGCACCTACGACCCCGACGATCTCCCGCCACGTGTCCGTGGCGTTGTGTCGGATCCGCTTGCCCAACGCCGCCGCCGGGTCCCCCCAAAACTCCCGGGCGAAGTTCTCGCTC
>JBDHHA010000186.1:0-7216 GCA_039589615.1 Gemmatimonadota bacterium | reverse complement strand
TCATCGGATTGGAGAGGGGGTTGTTCATCGTCGCTCGAGCGACGGCGTTGGGCGAGGTCCACTGGTTGTACATTTTTCTCTCTCCGTGCTGGTTATTCGATCTTACATGGACGGGGGGGTTGGCGTACGCCATCGCGCGACTACGTGGGGTCAGCCCGGGCCGACGCCTGCCTCCACCTTTCGGCGCGAGCGCCGTTGGGTGGCGTCTGCACGCGCACCCCGCGATTGTGCAGAACATGCAGCCAGCTCCACCGTCGCACTCGACGCAGGGCGGGTTGCCGGGGTTCGTGTTGGCCATGAAGGGATCGTCGCCCTCGGCCGGGGGCAACTGAGCTGGCTGAGTCGGCTGGTACTGGTAGAGGGGCCAGTTCCCGTTGAGGGCCCCTTGCACCGTCTTGAAGCCAGGCGGTTGAAGCGGCGGGTCAGAGTAGGGGCCGCCTCCGTAGACGCCGTACTCGGCGGCACGCTCGGCGAGGGGGATGTTCCGCCAGTCAGGCAGGACCGCAGGCATCGTCTCCCTGCGAGCGATGGGGCGAACAAAACTCGTGTACCCGGCCTGGATCGGCCCGGCGAAAACGTACTGCGGCGTCGAGGCTCGCTCGCCTCCGAGCGGCACACCGTTGTCTTGCATGAGGACGTTCTGGTAGCCGAGGCCGTTGAACTCCGACTGCGCACGCATGTAGGTGCCCAGGCGCTCCTGGTTGACGTCGGGCGCAGCGGGGAAGCCTCGGTAGTAGCGCATCGGATCCCACTGCCGCTTGGGGTAGGTCCCGGCCCACTGGTAGTCGAGTTGCCCGAGCATCGGGCGCCGCTGGTCGACGACGTAGCGCGCACCAGTGCCCATGCCCGCTCCCCAAAACGCGTTGGGGTCGACCCATGTACTGGGGTGCGGTGCGTTGCGGGCCCCAAAGTAGAACAGCGGAATCGGCTGGTTGGGATCGCTCACGTCCACCCCGTCAGGAGAGCCCGCATCCACGGTTGCTGAATCGAGTCAGCGTTCGCGGGGCGCGGGGTAAGAGGGGGCCGCGGATAACGAACCGGTGTGCCCTCGGCGTTGAGGAGAACGGCGACAGCCAACTGCACGCGTCGTTGGTACTCTGCCGCAGCTCCGCTGCGCGCAGGGAAGGAGCACCAGGGCGCCTCTTCTCTGGCAAGCGCAGAGGCGAGCCGCTCGTAGTCGTCTCCGTAGACGTTGCGGAGGTAGCGAAACCGAGGAAGGAAGCAGCTCGTCGCCCACCGAGCCGTCGGCTGCAACCGCGTGCAGTCGTCGCTGATCGGCGGCGCGCACGTCTCGGGCTGGTACCACTCGGGCTGCGTGTACGCGCCGTAGTTCGGGTAGTAGTAGCTGTACGGCGAGTACCAGTAGGGGTACCAGGGGTAGACCGGGTAGAAGCTGCCGTGGTGACGGCGGTGGTGACGGCGATGGCCCCGTCCACCCATGCCCCTGCGCCCGCCCGGCCCTGGCCCGGGCATCCCGCCCGGAGGTCCACTGCGAGGCCCACCCGGGCCCCGGAACCCGCGCGGGATCATTCCCCCGCCCGAGCTCACCGGGATCCGCATGCCCCCTCCTGGTCCGGGACGACCGCCGCGAGCGCCCGCGCCCCCCATGCGGCCGCCTCCCCCCATGCGACCGCCGCCGCCGGCACGTCCGCCGCCGCCGCCCCGGCCAGGTGGGTTCTGGGCGAGCACAATCATTGTCCGACTCCAACTCCGCTCGCGTCTACGCCGAGCGCGTCCACCATCGAAGGTGGGTGGGTGGTGTCCTTGCCGTTGTCGACCCAAGCGAGGCCGTCCGTCGTGAACACAGGGGCCGCGCCGCGAAGCGCCGCCAGGTTGACGGCCGGAAGGTATAGCGTCATGGGGCAGCGCCCTGAGCCAATGGGGGCGCCTTGGAGATCAACTCCACGCTTCGCCGGCAGCCCGGCAGCGAGGCGTGCCAGATCGTCGTAGTGGTGATTGGCCCACACAAGCCCACGCCCCTGGCTCCCGAGCATGTAGGTGACGCCCGGGTCGTTGGGCCCATGGGCTCCTGGGTCCCGGCCGCCGGCCAGCGCCGCGGAGTGACTCGTCACGCGTGCATCGTTGAAGGGAGAGGCAAGGATCGTCTCCCTGGCTTCGCGCCGCAGGCGGCGTCCGAGTTTGGAGTCTTCCATCGCCGGGGCCGTGTCTACTCCGGCCATCGCCAGAGCGGAGAACAAGTAGTCACGCACGAGCGAGCGGTCATTGTCGCCGGGGCCCGCGGTCCAAAGGGTTGAGGGCGTTGCCATGCCCGCCTCGTGAACGGACGGCTGGTGCCAGGGGTATAGCTCGAGGTCGACGCTGCCGGCCGCGGTGCTGATCGACGCCCACTGCACGCCCCCGAGGGGCACGCTCGCGTCACCTGGGCTCAAGCCTCGGTCGCGGAACTGGTGGTCGACGTACCCGACGAGCTGGTCCCAAGCCGCACGCACGGCGAGCGGAGCGCCAGGCGACGGTGGGAAGACGCTGCAGTTGCGCGTGCGAAAGAGCCGGTGCGCCGTGTTGCAGGCGATCAGTGCCGGGTCGCGCTCGCCCTGGTCGATGTACGAGCCGACGACGCCAGAGACGTCGCGCTCGCGGAAGACCGTGGGCGGCATGCAGGAGTTCTGGAGGCGCGCGAGCATCTATCCCTGCCCCTCCTGGTCGTGCGGCTGGAAGCTGGCCGACGCACCACAGACGCTCGGGTCCGCGAGCAACTTGCGGGCCTCGTGGTCGGCGATCATCCACATAAGGTGGGCGGTGGCTGGATCGCCAGGCACCGGCGGCCACTGAAAATCAGGGTAGAGCGCCTGGAGGAAGCACTCGCGCAGTTCGGCGAGCGACGGATCCGCCCCGCTCTCCGCCTTGAGCTCGGTGAAGCACACGCAGAAGGCCTCGGCCAACTGAGCGAAATCCTCCGTGTCGACCGGGACGTTGATCACCGCGCCGGCGTCAGGCGGACGATATGGGTCCTGGGGGATCGGGGTTGGGACGGTCCCACCTGCGGCGGGGCCGAGGGCCTTGGTCGCCGCAGCCTTGAGGCGGCGCTCCAGTTCGATCTGACGCACTGCGCACCTTCCCTTGGTGACTGCGTACGCACCGACTCCGCCGACGCCGAGCCCGATCAGGAGTGGGATGATCATACGGCCAGCCCTCCTCGGTGCGCCGCGTGGTAGCGCGCGACGGGATCTACGATGCCGGCGGAGGTCCGGTAGAGGGCGTGGAAAATGCCGTCCCCGCGCGGGTCACTGAACGCGGTCGCGGGCAACCCGTACTTGACGACCAGCGCCGCGGCCTCGAGCGCCGCTGCGTCCCCGCAACTCCACGAGCCGTGCTCCAGCAACTGGCGGTACCCAAAGTAGTGCTGGCTGCCGCCGTTGGGATCGATCAGCGTGTCGTCGCGGTAGGGGATGCCCAGGTCCTCGACCTTCTCGGGGATCGGCATGCCGCTACGCAGCATGGCCTGGAACAGAAACTCGTTGTCCGCCTGCACCAACGCCAAGGCTCGGTCCAGCAGTAGTCGCTGGCCGTCGCCCTTGGGTCCGCAGAGGTGGAGGTGGAGGTCCATGGTTCAGCAGTCGATGTCGAACGAGACGACGACATTCGCGGAGGTGGAGATTGTCGGGTCGTTGGAGACGCGAACGACGTTATAGAAGGCACCGGGGATCGGGACGTTGGCGCTCTCGCCACCCACCGTGTTGGGCACGATCTCGATGTCCTCAGAGGGCCAGCCCACGTTGACGGGATTCATGGGGGGAGTCGTGTTCTGCGGAACAGTGGTGTCCTCGGCTCGGAACTGGGCCCGAATTTGATCGGGGACAATGGGGACCCCGAGAAGATTCGACACATGGAGCTGCACGGAACTCGCCGCCGGCGGGATATTGATCTGCGCTCCCACGGCACTCGGGGGTCCGGGCAGGCTGTCCAGGTACACGAGTTGGCTGCACTTGATCCTGGGAATCGCGTCGGCGTACTGAACGCAGGTAGCCTTGCAGCTCACCTTGGTTGCGAAGCGGGTGTTGACCAGGGCGGCTGCCGTGTCCGGGGCGAACTTGTCGGCGATGAGTTGCGCCGGCGTCGGCCCTTGGTCCGACCAGACCAGAATGTCCACGTCGACCTTGTTGGTGGGAGGGACGGCAACGCTGACCCCCGCCCCCACGTCGATGTCGCACTGACGAACGCTGCCGCCCGCCAGGTAGTAGGTGATCCGCACCTTCGCTGGCGTCCAATCCTTGAGCACCGACTGCGCCGACGCGATCTGGTCCTCGGTCGGGATCGGGTCGCCGTCCTCAAAGAAGATCGTGCCGAGCGGCACGATGTCGAGCTGGAACCAAGAGGACGTCTTGACCGGCTCCATGGTGAACAGGCGCCGTCCAACGAACTCGTCGGAGCGCGCACTGGAAACGATGGACGGCGAGACGTCGAGTTCCTGCTTCTTTGTGACGTACTCACGCTTCCACGGGAACGCCGGCCCGGTCACCGCTATGGCGCGGGCGGGAGCAACCGTGTAACAACCGGGTCCAATCTCCACAGCGGCCTACGTCCTTGGCCGCCCTAGAGAAACGAGCCTGGGGTTGGGATGCCTCCGGGTGGGCATGGTGGTGGGGTGCCAGGCTGCGGGCCGGGCATCGAAGGCGGACCTTGAGGAACACCGCTGCCCTCCTGTGCGCATGGCGGTGGCGTTCCGGGTTGCGGTCCCGGCATCGAGGGAGGACCCTGGGGCACCCCACTGCTCTGCTGCGGGCACGGGGGCGGAGTTCCAGGCTGCGGCCCTGGCATCGAGGGCGGGTTCTGTGGCACCCCACTGCCCTGCTCGGGGCACGGGGGCGGAGTTCCAGGCTGCGGCCCTGGCATCGAGGGCGGCGTCTGCGGGACCCCGGTGCTCGTCTGTGGGCACGGCGGGGGCGTCCCAGGCTGCGGCCCCGGGATCGAAGGCGGCGTCTGCGGGATGCCGGTCTCGGGCTCGCACCCAGGATCGGGCTGCGGCACCAGGCCCGGGGGCTTGCAGGGCTCGGGCGACGGGCAACCGCTGCCACACCCGGGCACGCGCTGGCCGTCGGTGAGGACGGCCCAGGGTGCGCCACCCACGTCGACGACGTTGGCGACGTTGGCGGGTTGTCCGTGGCGCGCCTTGTTCGCCGGGCACACGAAGGTCCCGGTGTCCAGGTTGACGCAGCAAAAGTAGGGCGGCGGGCAGTCCGGGCAGTCCTCGGGGGGCTGCGCGCACAGTGGCATCCGAGCGGAGCCGCCGAGGAAGCTGACCGTTACGATCACGCTGCCGTCGGGCATCGTGTTGTAGTCCGTCAGCACCGCATCGCGGCCGTCGAGTTCGCCGCTGGTGCAACGAAGCACTCCCGTCGCGCCCTCGACCGGCTCGGCTGCCGGTTCAAAGCAGCAGTCCTCCGGCACCGGGACCTCGCAGATCGGGAACTGCACAGGGGCACTCCCAAACTTGGGATGCGCCACCATGACGGAACCGCCCTGCATGTTGATCAGGCTGACCTTGAGGCCGTGCCACTCACTGGCGGTGTCGGTGCACACGAGCGTTCCGGTGGCAACGTCGTAGCAGCAGTCGGGCGGCACATCCTCTACGCCCGGCGGGCACAGCGGGAACACGGCCGTGAACAAGTTGCTCTGGCCGGGAACCTGGAGCGCGACCGAGCACTGGCCGCTCGCCTCGTCACACTGGAACTCGTTGGGGTTCAGTTCGTAGCCGTGCCAAGGGCTCGACGTGTCGCTGCAAACGAAGACGGCGGTGCCTCCCTCGAGTCGGACGCAGCAGTCCTGGGGGACGTTCGTGGGGGGAGGAATGTCCTCGCACGGAAGGAGCTGAACCCCAGTGCTCATAACCTCCTCGTACGGGCGCCCGTGGTATTGCGGCGCGTCGGGGCAGAACAGCAACCCGTCACGGACGCAGCACGGAACCTCCTCGGGAACGTCGGTGGTCTCGCAGACCGGGACCTCGACGCTGTAGTCGCCCACCTTGATCGCGGCGGTCATGCCGTCGGGGCTGACCTCGACGTCGAGCGGCTTGTGGTGCGCGACGTGAGCCTCGTCTTCGCAGACGAGCCGGGCGTTCTTCCCGTCGAAGTTCCCGAGTTCCACACAACAGGGAGGAATGTCCGGGGGAGGCGGGCAGAGTTGGAGCGTGTGGCGCTTCACGATGTCGGAGTCGGCGGACAGACCATGGAGCGGATGGCTCGGGTCCTCGCACTCCACGACGGGCGCGCCGCCGGCCCGGCCGCTGTCGACCAGGCAGCAGGGCACGGGCTCGTCGTCCTGGGGACCAACGGTGCACACCGGGAACTTGACCGGCGGCGTCGGGCACACTGGGATCGTCGCGTTGTTGTCCCCGCCGATGTCGATGAAGACCGACTCGCCGTCGGGGAGCAGGTTCCACCCGCCAGGGTGCGGTTGCACTCCGTGGTAGCGGCCACCGATGATCATGCCCCTGTCGAGGTCGAAGCAGACGTCCTGGGTCCGCGCGGCGACAGCCGAGGCGATGGGGTTGGCGGCGGAGAACGAGGAGCTGGCCGAAGCGCTGGCCCCGGGGCCACGGTAGGCCTTGAGCAAGACGGTGGCGATCATCCCGTTGTTCCCGTCGGGCTCAACCGCGATCACGGTGACGTCCTTCTCGTGGTACTCGGGAGAGTCGGGGCAGTCGAGACGACCAGCGCGGGGACTCGAGGCCGAGACGCCGGTGAGGTCCTCGGTCTGGATGTGGACGCAGCACGCCGGCGGTTGCACGGGTCGGGCCGTGACGAACCCGCTAGCCTGGGGCGACTGCGGGGCGGCAGTCGAGGACGGGGGCGCGACGGATGCCTCGACCGGAGAGGCGACGAGAGTGGCGGCTGGATTCTGCATGTGTCCTCCGGTGTCGCAAGCAACGCGACCGTCGGTGTCGATGTAGCACTGTGGCTGGTTTTGCATGGTGGAACTCGGAGGGTTGTGCGGGGCCGCACCGCGAGCTCGCGCTCAAGAAGTACGGCGGTAAGACGACGACAGGCGTCGAGAGGCCAGGTGGCCGCCTCGACGCCTGTCTGGTTCGACAGCCGACTAGGCGGCCATCGGGTACTGGCCGGTGGCGTTGAGCGCCAACGCCAGGCCCGGCTCGCAGCTGTTCCAAGCCTGATCCCGCGTTCCGAAGAAGTGGATGTTCAGGAAGGGCAGCTCGCTCGGGGTGCCAAAGCTCTTGAAGCACACCGAGATCGGGTTGTCA
>JBDHHA010000185.1:0-7253 GCA_039589615.1 Gemmatimonadota bacterium | reverse complement strand
ATGGGTCCTGCGGCTTTGCGGTCGCTGCTCGGGCTTTGCCCTCGCGGCTTCCCGTCAAGTCCTGTACGGCATCTGTGGCCCACGGAGTGGAGCCTCATGGGTCCTGCGGCTTTGCGGTCGCTGCTCGGGCTTTGCCCTCGCGGCTTCCCGTCAAGTCCTGCAGGGGCGTTCCTTTGTTCAGCCCGGGACCTTAAAAATCTCCCCCAGGTCGATCGCCAACTCCTCATCCTCCGGGCCCACCCGCCACCGCAGCAGGTCCGTCACGATCTCCGGCCGCTCATCTTCCGGCCGCCAGACCTCGACTATCTGGGCATCCGGGTCCACGATCCAATACGTGGATACGGCGTGCTCCTGATACAGCTGGCGCTTCACGATGCGGTCGTAGCGAGCGGAACTGGGAGACACCACCTCGACAGCGAGCAGCAGCGTCTGGATGCTCGACCAGTCCTGCGCTGCGGTTTCGGAGGCAGGGACCACGAACACGTCCGGCTGCACGAGGACATCGTCCGCCCAGGTGATGTCGGCTGGAGAGAAGAACACGCGAACCTCGGCCCGATCCCCGAGGTAAGTCCGCAGCCGGAAGTAGAGGTCACCGGCGACGTCCTGATGGCGCAGCCGGGGTGCCGGCGTCACCAGCAGCTCCCCGTGCGCCAACTCATAGCGGTTCCCGTCGGCCGGGAACGCCAGCACTTCCTCGACGGTGTACCGGCGGGCGGTTCGTGGCATACCCATACTATCATCTCTCCTCGGCCGAGGGGGCAAGTGCGCGACATGCGCCAAGCTAGGGGTGGTGCTCCCGCCAGGAGTTATCGAATCAGCGCAAGCCGGAGCCTTATGGTCGGGCGAAGCAGACCGGTAGGTCCCGTAGGCGCGCGTTGGGTCGCAAGGGTGGCCTGGTCTGGATGATGTGATGTGAGGCGAACCGCAGCGCGCCGGAGGGGCCTGCCGGTCTGCTTCGCCACCGCCGCCCTCGGAAACAAACGGCAACGCACTCAGCGGACCCGGCTGGCCGGAACGGGCATTGCGTGACGGCCGACAGTCGTTAAGCTTTTGCCCTCACAGGGGTGGTTAGCTCAGTTGGTTAGAGCGCCGGTCTCACATACCGGAGGTCGGCGGTTCGAATCCGCCACCGCCCATCGAGCCAACTAAAAGCCCCACAGCGTGTTACGACGCTGTGGGGCTTTGTGGTCACAGGAATGACCGGAGGGTGGTCACAGTGGCGGTAACAACAGGGGGCGGCTTGGTGATCTTTTGACTTGAGGGATTGCTGCTCGTCGCGGGGAGACGAGCAGGCGACGTTTTTTCGGCGGCCGTCCTTCATGATTCATGAACGAATTCCTCATCCCTTGCGTGAAACATCGGTTGCGGATATATCTGTTACAGATATATCTTGATGGACGAGGCCATGACGAAGCTCGATGATCAAGCAAGGCGACTGCTTCCACTCACTCCTGCGGTGTATCACATCCTGTTGGCCCTGGCGGATGAAGACCGTCACGGCCTCGGCATCATGCGGGACATGGAGGAGCGCACCGGCGGGAAGGTGATGCCCGGCCCCGGAACGCTCTATGGTACGATCAAGCGACTGCTCGAAGCGGGCCTGATCAACGAAGCACGACGTCCTGGTGGTGGCCGGGACGATCCACGCCGTCGCTACTACCGACTCACCCGCCTGGGGCGCCGTGCGGCATCACTTGAAACAGATCGTCTTGCCACGCTTCTGCGAATAGCCCAGGACAAGCATTTGCAGAGGGACACCAGATGAGCACGGAGCCTCGTCGCCCGCTCGCGTTGAGGTTCGTCGAGGCCACACTCAAGCTGTACCCCAGGTCGTTCCGGAGGGAATACGGGCCTTCGATACTGGAAGGTTTCGAAGGCCGTTTTCGACGCGCCTCGCAATCTGGAAGCATTCTCGAGAAGCTCCGCGTCTGGGCTTGGTTTGCGCTTGATCTCGTTTGGTCGGTACCGCGTGAGCACCTGTCGGTGGGATTCCGAATTCGGAGCGAATTTGGGAGAAGTGCCAGATCTCGTTGGTTCATCGAGTCTGTACTGCAGGATATTCAATTGGGCATCCGCTCGCTCCGCCGGCGCCCGCTCTTCACCGCAGTCGTTGTGCTTACGCTCGGCCTCGGTATCGGAGCCGCGACTTCGGTTTTCACATTGGTGGACGCTGCCCTCCTGCGACCGTTCCCTTACAGGAATGCCGACCGGCTCGTGGTGATTCGCGGGGATCGCACCAGGGCGGAGGCCAACTCGCCGTTCATGTCCGGGTCGGACATCATGGATATTCGACGCGAAGCTCGGGCCTTTGTCGGTGTTGGGTACTTCAGTGAACCGTTTGTCGTTCCCATGACGCAGGTCGACCGGCCGCTGCACGTGATGAGCGCATGGACGTCCGCCGATCTCTTCCAGGTGCTGGGAGTGGAAGCCGTAGTGGGAGGCGCCTTCGAACCTGAGGTGGTACCCGAGATGGTGGCGGACACCACCATACCCGGATTGGCGATGTTGGGCTACGGATTCTGGCAGCGAGTCTTCGGCTGTGATACCGCGGTGGTCGGGAGCAGCGTGCGAATCTCGGGACGGCCCTTCACGGTGACCGGAGTCCTCCCGGAGGATTTCATGCTGCGAATGCCGCGGGATTTCGGTGCTGTTGGCGACCTGGACGTGTACACCGCCCTTCCCCCCGGCTATGCGGATACGCAGCCGAATTGGTGGTGGGCTCGGGTGGTGGCCCGGCTTCGGGATGGCACCACCCTCCCGGCTGCCGCCGCAGAACTAGACGCCCTAGCCGTCCGATTCCAGTCGCAGAGGGCGGCCAACGCTGAGCAAGGGACCCGTTTTCGGGTGGAATCCCTCACCGGCTCGGTGATCGAGGGAGCCCGGGCAACGCTGGATGCTTTCGTAGTGGCGGTGAGCCTTCTGCTCATGATCGCCTGCGCGAACGTGGCAAACTTGCTTCTGGTCCGAGGCACGGGGCGCGCTCCCGAACTGGCCGTGCGCTCTGTATTGGGGGCTGGGCGCCACCGCATCGCGCGCCAGTTGCTGGTGGAGTGCGCCGTCCTATGTGTCCTAGGGGCGGGACTCGGGGTTGTACTGGCCATCGCTGCGGTAGATCTCTTGGGCGCTGCGGCGTCTGCCATCGAGGTCCTGCACGTGAGGGAGGAGCGACTCGATGCCCGAATGTTGGCCTTCGCGGCGGTCATGGCCGTGGTCTCGACCGTCACCGCAGGCCTTGTTCCCTCCATCCGGGTGACGGCCCAGGATTTCTCCAGCAGATTAGGATCGCGAAGTGGCATCGGCGGGCATCATCGGTTCGCAGCATCCCTGGCGGTGTCACAGGTCGCCTTATCGGTGGCGTTATTGACCGGTGTGGGACTCATGGTGCGCACGGTGGTGGCGCTTCAGAGCGCCCCACTAGGCTTCGAGCCAGAGGACGTGCTCACGGCCACCGTCACGCAGGGTTACCGATCTCCGGAGGAACGACACGCGACGGAAGCGGCTCTCTTGAGGGAGGTCTCCTCTCTTCCTGGCGTACGGGGTGTTGGACTCGCTTTCCCGCTTCCCATGAACGGGGTGTACGAGCGCACGATCCGATATGTGGACGCCCTGGAGGAAGCCGATCCCCGGGCCTGGAGAGATGCCTCCTTCCTCACCATTTCCTCCGGATACCTGGATGCTGCCGGGATCTCCATCACACTAGGCCGTGGATTTACCGAAGCGGATGAAAGTGGGGAGTATCCAGTATCCGTCGTGGACGAGGTGCTGGCTCGTCAGACGTGGCCTGCAGAGGATCCGTTAGGGAACGTAGTGACGGTGGTGGGCATGGAGCCCGGCGACACGCTCCGCTTCGAGATCGTAGGGGTGGCAGAGTATGCACCCCAGTGGGACCGCCGGCACGTGCAACCAACCCTCTACTTTCCGCGGGCCTTCTATCGCACCGCCGAAGTATCGCTTGCACTCAGGGTCGAGGAGGATCTGCTTTCCCTGGCGGGTCCCCTGAGGGAGGCGATCCGAAGAGTCGAGCCCGACTTGCCGGTGGACGTGATGCCCATGGAGCAGTACGTCTCCGAAGCATTGGGTCCGACCCGGTTTGTCTTACTCCTGCTCGGGGTGTTTGCATCCGTGGCAGTAGGATTGACAGGCGTGGGCCTCTACAGCGTGCTCGCCTACGGGGTCCGCCAGAGGACAAGCGAGATCGGTATCCGCATGGCGTTGGGAGCGGATGCGGGCACGGTCCTGAAAGCCGTAACCTATCGTGGATGGCGCCTTGCTTTGATGGGAACAGGACTCGGCCTGGGAGGCGCACTCGTACTCGGTCGTCTACTTCACTCCCATCTCTTCCAGGTCGAGGTGACGGATCCTGCGGCTCTCCTTGGGTCGGTGGTGGCCATCCTCCTGGTGGCCGGCCTGGCGAGCTGGTTCCCTGCCCGCTACGCCGCAGCGGTGGATCCGGTGGAGGCGCTCAGCACCGAGTAAACGAGCTCAATGCGATCCCGCCGGGAAAGACTCGGCGGATTGCTAAATCTCTCTGAGTTCGGCTGAGTTTGGACTGGCACATACGAGGAACCCGTCGCCGCATGCCACTGCTGGCACGGGTCGGCGGGACCGCGCCGCTGTGGGCCCACAGCGGACAGTAACTGTTCTACCTGAATGGGAATGCCGAGCTCGTGGCGGCAGAGGTGGTGACGACACCGGTGTTCTCGGTGGGAGAGCGGCGGCCGCTGTTCTCGGCGGCTCAGTATTTCCGCGGAGCAAACGCCCGGCACTACGACGTCACTCCCGACGATCGACGGTTCGTGTTCGCCGGCCCGGCCGTCATCGCAGGCGGTGAGGCGGGAGGTGAGCTGATCGTGGTTGAGCACTGGTTCGAGGAGTTGCGGCGGAGGATGGGGAATTAGACGGGACCGAAGGACCCCTAGACGTATCTCGGCGCCCCCATGCATGTCTGCACCGGACATCCCACGTGGCGCGACGGGGCCTGATTCTGTAGCCGCGCCGAGGCCCAGGAGACCCTGAGGTCGTCGAGGCGCTCACCCAGCAACTCGATGCGCTCTTCCCGGATCTCCCCCATCCCCCTGTCGTATCCCATGCCGAGCTGCGTCACCTCATCCGGATCGTGGTCCATGATCCGGGCGGCCGTCGCGTCGGCGGCCACCAGATCAGTGCTGGCCAGGAGGAGCCAGGAGCCCAGGCGGTCCCGCATGTCCACAGTGCGTCCTCCGTGGCCCAGGTTCGGGCCATTGCCTTCGACGCCGATGGAGAAGTCCACGATGGCGAGATCCGGTTGGATTCCCTCCACGATGTCGAGATAGATGGCCGCGATGGCCCGTGGACTGCTGTGGTCCAGCACAACGCCGCGGTCAAAAATCCCGTTCTCGATATCGCCGTAGCGCTCCAGCGGCGTGATGCCGATGAAGTTTTTGAGGGACAGCGTGAGTTGGGCCCAGGAGTGGGTCTTCGCCACGGGGATCGAGATCACCCGGTCGGCGTGGGCGACGAGACTCGAGACCGCAATCACCCCGAGGGAGGTGTTCGAAGGGACCTCCACCCATTCGGGCGAGTCGACCTCGAGGGAGGCCGTGCGCACCGTCCCGTTGTAGGCCGAGCTGAGACGTTCCGCCTCCCGGACGAGGTTGGTGGAGCCGTCCAAGGTCCTTGCGAGCTCCCAGTCCAGAGTGAGCTGGTGGGAGCCGTCGCCGATGATCACCTCGGACGCCCCGGCCCGGAGACATTCCTCCGCCACGGCGGCGACGATCTCCGGCTTGGTGCACTCACCTGCGGCAAAGGGGTTTCCCTGTGCGGCCCAGGGGAGGGTGACCATGTTGGGCTTGATGAACACGGTCTCGTCTTGGTGGACAACCGTCTGGATGCCGCCAAGGTCGTTCAACACGTCGCGGGCCATCGTGTACAGGTCGGTACCGCGCACAGCGGCCACCTGCGCCGTGGGCTCACCGGCCTCGGTGGGTCCTCCGCAGGCCCCGACCACCGCACCGCCGGCTGCACATGCCGATAGGCGCACAAAATCTCGTCTGCTGATTCCAGACTGGTGTCCGTCGGTTGGATCGGTCATTGGCCGCCTCCCTCAATAATCAACGAACCGAGCCAGAGAGACAGTACGATGAAAGGACTTTCACGGGAGCGGCCGGCCGAGGGGCGTTATCGTGCATGTATGGTGTGGCTCGGCGTATCCAGGGCTGATAAGTCGGTAGTCAACTTGGAGACAGCCCGTGCCGGACAGTTCGCCATGTTGGCGCATAAATAGACTCTCCTCCAATGGTGTGTTTAGGAAAGGTGCAGCAAACAAAACAGGATATTGCATAATTATTAGTTAATATCTATTTTCATACGCTCAAATGAGTTTTCAACCGGAGGAACGTCTCGATGAGCCAGCACGATTATCTCGCCGAAGTCGATCGCTACAGCGCCCACAACTACCACCCGCTGCCCTTGATCCTCTCCCGGGGCGAAGGGGCGTGGGTGTGGGACGTTGACGGCAACAAGTACTTGGATTGCCTCGCCGCGTACTCGGCCCTCAATCAGGGCCACCGCCACCCGGCCATCGTGCAGGCGGCCAAGGAGCAGATCGACCGGCTCACCCTCACGTCCCGTGCATTCCACAACGACCAGATGGGACCGTTCCTCCGGGAGCTGTGTGAGCTGTCGGGCTATGAGAAGGCGCTCCCGATGAACTCGGGTGCCGAAGCCGTGGAGACGGCCATCAAGGCGGTGCGACGCTGGGGCTATCGGGTCAAGGGCATCCCGTCGGATCAGGCCGAGATCATCGTGTGCGAGAACAACTTCCACGGACGCACGACGACGGTGGTGTCGTTCTCCACGGAGCACTCGTACAACGTGGACTTCGGGCCGTTCACGCCGGGGTTCAAGGTGATCCCCTACGGTGACGCCCAGGCGTTGGAAGACGCCATCACGCCGAACACGGCGGCGTTCCTGGTGGAGCCGCTCCAAGGTGAAGGCGGCGTCGTCCTCCCGCCGGAAGGGTTCCTGGCGCAGGCCGCGGAGATCTGCAAGAACAACAACGTCCTCCTCGTCGCCGATGAGATCCAGTCGGGTCTTGGACGCACTGGAAAGATGTTCTGCTCCGAGTGGGAAAACGTGAAACCCGATGTGATGGTGGTGGGGAAGGCGTTGAGCGGCGGGTTCTATCCCGTGTCGGCGATGCTGGCGGACGACGAGGTCATGGGTGTCTTCGGCCCCGGCGACCACGGCTCGACGTTCGGTGGCAACCCCCTCGG
>JBDHHA010000184.1:0-17947 GCA_039589615.1 Gemmatimonadota bacterium | reverse complement strand
GTGGTGGAGTCGACTCTGCCGTCTGCCCCGATGACGAACTCCAGGAGTACCATGCCCTCGATCCCTGCCTGGCGGAGCATCTCGGGGTAGCGGGGCATGGGTCCGGACCGGCGAGTCGGTTTCACCTCCACCGCTCCCTCGACGTACACGTCGGTCATGCCGGTGGCCGTGCCCAGCTCGCTGTCGAATTCCACGGCGGCGGGGGTGGGGGTTTCGCAGGCGAGGCCCACGAGCAGGGTGGCGACGGCGGCTGCGAGGCCGGCGCGGAGGGTTCGTGCTCTGGGACTGGGATGCATCATTTTGTGAATTCTCCGCGCTAAGAGGGATTTTGGATTGGACAGCGCCGGCGCCGGGAACACGCTTACCGTGCGGTGGCGGGCGACTTCCAGGAGCAGTTCACTGTAGAGGCGGGCGTCCGCTCCGGTCTTCAGGACGCGCTCGTCGCAATCCAGCTCGACGGCGTCCCGCAGCCGGCGCAGCTGCCACCATAGGGGAAAGTTCCACGGCATCAGGACCGCCATGACGAGTCCGGCGGACAGGAGCCGGATGTCTCCGGCCTCGATGTGTTGCTTCTCGTGGGACAACACCATGCGCCGGGCTTCATTCCCGAGTCGCTGGACCCACGCCGGCAGCACGATGATGCTGGGGAAGCTCCCGATCACGGCGGGGCCCAGGGTCGGCGTGAGGCGCACCAACACCCCGTCGACGATCTCGGCAGGGCAGCGGTTGGTCTCCCGGCGTACCCGGGCCTGGCTGCCGAGGAGGACGACGGCCAGCAGCGCCGACGCCGCGACCCAGCCCCCGGCCACCACCCCCGTCAGGGCCGAGATGGTGGGCGAGGCGGCGGGGGCGTTCATCAGGCTGAAGAAGAGGGCAGGGTCGATGAGCGTTGCTCCGCCGTCGGCGATGGGTATGGCCCCGCCTGCGGGAGCCGCCGGGCGCACCAGCTCGATGAGGGGCACGGCCACCGACGTGACGAATGCGCCTCCCCAGGCCCACCGGGCGGGTTGGCCGGCGAGGCGCAGCATCCGCTCGCAGGCTATTGCGGCCAGCGCCACCAGGGTGGAGACGACGATGGCGTAGAGCATCCATGTGGCGATCATTGGTCCATCTCCTTGAGGCGCTCGTCGAGGAGCTTGCGAATGTTGCGGAGCTCGTCGGGGGAGACGTTTTCGTCGGACACCAGGCGCGTCACCAGCATCTCCCGGGACCCTTGGTACACCTTGTTCAACAGCCGTCCCAGAGCGCTGTCACCGGCGTCATCGGCCCGGATCAAGGCGTAGTACCGGAACGCCTTGCCCTCCTGCTCGTGACGCACGAATCCCTTCGACTCGAGGGTCCGGAAGATCGTGAGGACCGTGGAGTAGGCGAGGTCGTCCGCCAGGCGGCCACGAACCTCGCCCACCGTGGCGGATTCCATTTCCCACACCACCGACATGACATCCAGTTCCCGCTTGGTAAGGCTGATACTCATCGAGCTCTCCGGTAGATGGTATTAGTATTACCTTTTTAATAGATAATGGTTCCCCCCGCAAGGGTCCCAACTTGGCACGTGGCTAAATCCAAGCCTAGCAGCTATTTATAGGGCCGACCCACACCCGCACCGGTGCTCATGAACGTCAAATGTCGCCTCAGTGTCGCCGTGATGGCTCTCGTCGCGATCTGCCATCTCCCCGCCTGCGCCCAGGAATCCACCAGGCCCCAAATCGACGATGTGCGCTGGCAGCTGTCCATCCTGGCGGCGGACTCCTTGACGGGTCGGCGGACTGGAACCCCGGGATCGTTCAAGGCCGCCGCGTTCATCGCGGCCCAACTCGAGGCCTTCGGCGTGGAGGCCGCCGGCGACAGCGGGTATTTCCAGCGGGTGCCCATGGCCCGGGCGGCGCAGGGCGGCCGCCGGGTGGCCCTGCTGCCGACGTGGGCCGATCTGGACACCGTGCCCGCGGAGCGGCGCCTGGGCGACGTGAACGTGGTGGGAGTGCTCCGGGGCGGTGACCCCGACCTCCGGGACGAGGTGGTGATCGTCGGGGCCCACCACGACCACGTGGGTGTGGGACAGCCCGTCGACGGAGATTCCATATATAACGGGGCCGACGACGACGCCTCCGGCGTCGTGGCGGTGCTGGAGATCGCCCGGGCCCTGGCCGGCGGACCCCGCCCTAAGCGCACCGTGGTGTTCCTCTTCTCCACCGCCGAGGAGATGGGCCTGGTGGGCACTCGGTGGTACATGGAGCATCCGGTGGTTCCTCTCGATCAGACCGTCGCCGACCTCCAGGTGGAGATGATCGGGCGCCCCGACTCCCTGGCTGGTGGGGTGGGTCGGGCGTGGCTCACGGGGTACGAGCGCTCCACGATGGGCGACATGCTCAGCGACGCCGGAAACCCCATCGTCCCCGATCCGCGACCGGAGATGAACTTCTACATGCGGAGCGACAACATCCCGTTTGCCATGGCCGGGATCCCGGCCCACACGCTGTCGTCGTTCAACCTGCACACCGACTACCATCGCCCGTCGGACGAGGTGGAGCTGGTGGACTTCGAGCACATGACTTTGGTCATCGAGGCGTCCATTCAGGCCGCCCAGCTCCTGGCCAACGGGGAGAAGCCCGAGTGGCATCCGGGGGGGCGGCCGGAGCCGCGGCGCCGGTGAGCCGGGCGCCGGCCTAGAAGAAGAAGATGTGCATGCCGCCCCCGCCGAACCGGGGGTTCACCACGTTGTTGTAGATCGACCCGAAGCGGAAGCTGAATCCGGCGGAGAGGCCGAACTCGTACGACGTCTCCAACTGCTTCCGGCGGAGGAGAATCTCCTCGTCGGACGCTCCCTCCCTCGGCAGCGAGAGTTGGTCCCGCACCCGCGAAACGTGGCCGCTCAGGTTGAAGTCCAATCCGCGGACGAGGCGCACGCGGGTGGAGGCGAAGAGGGTGATGCGGTTCTTGCTCAAGTCGTTCAAGAACTGGGAGCCCTCCAGGACGACGGACGACTGTCCCCACGGCTGCACGAAACTCAGATTCGTCGCCAGGGAGTGCTCCCACAGGATTTCCTCGGTCTTCTCGTAGATCGTCTCTTCCTCGTAGTTGACGGCGTTGATCCCCACTGAGTACTGGAAAGTGAGCTGGCGGCGACTCGACTCGTCGTACGGAAAGATGTTGTATTCCACCGCGGGTCCGGTCCGGAGCCGCAGGTCTTCATTGTTGTACGTGGAAATGCTGGCCGACGCTCGCGCGCCCAAGGACCAGTGGTCGGTCACGCTCCGCACTAGGAGGCCGTTGGCGCCGTAGCTCCTCGAAGTGTAGAGGTACGGGTCCGAATCGCTCAGCTCGTACTCGGTCCGCGAGTAGCTGCCGTTCGCTCGGAGGTTGAGCTTCCAGTCTTCAGTCACCCGGTTGGCGGTGAGCGAGCCGCTCACCCTGTACCCGTCCCGGGCGCTCTCGCCGTTGACGGAGCCACTTCCGTGGATGGTGAAAACCCAGAAGTTCCACGGATCGTCCTCCGGCTGGGCGCCGGTGCGCTCCCCCTCGGCGGACGGGCGGAGCGTGAAATGAATGCGGCCGGCAATCGCCGACCGCCCGACGAACTCCATGAGGCCGAAGGTGACCTGTTGCGCCAGGCCGCGCCGCTCTTCGTCCCTCGTGTCGGTGGAGCTGGAGGAGTACCGCTGGACGCCTTCCACGCCCGCGTAGTCTCCGAGACCCATGAAGCTGATTTCGTAATCCTGGCCGCCGCTCCCGTTCTGGCGAGAGGTGACCAGTACGTGCACGTCGGCGTCTTGGCGGTCCCGGACGTAGTCCACGAACATGATCTCACGCCGGAAGAAGTCCAGGTCACAGAGGTAGCTGCAATCGAGAAACACGCGGATATGGCCATCGGTCTGTTGTGGCGGATCTTGCGCGGAGAGATGAGGAGCGTCCGGAGGACGGTTTCGATCATGTTGACCTCTTGTTACGAGGGGACCGCAGCCCCGTCATTGGAACCTCCGAGCGCCGTGTCAGAGGGAATGGCGAAGCGGTTGTTGTAGACCTGAATCGCTGGCGCGACCGTTCCGACGTATGACACCGTGAAGGCCAAGAATGTTGCACGCCCACCCTTTGAGAGGGTTTTTGTTGACACGGGACGGACCCAGGCTACTTTAAAAACCCCTTCAGTCTTCTTCTTCTCGAGGGTGGTCCCGTCGCTGGTCGTCGCCTGAGTCAAGCCGAGTTGGTCGAGTCCGTCGCCCCGGATGCGCCGGACTCGGATGTCGACAGCGTTATTGTCGATCCCCGTCACGACGCCGAGGCCAGGCTGCAGTTCGCCAAATCCGTGGCCCTGGGGCTGTCGGACACGCCCCCGTGGCTCCACTCCCATTTCCTCTACGACGACAACGGCAGCCGGCTGTTCGAAGAAATCTGCGAGCAGCCGGAGTACTATCCCACCCGGACGGAAGCGAGCATTCTGGAGCGGTGCGCCTCCCAAATCCACGACGCCACAGGCCCCGTGGCGCTCATCGAGTTGGGTTCCGGGAATTCGCTCAAAACGGATTACCTGCTGTCGGCGTATGCCGCGGCGGAGCCCTCGGTGCGGTACGTCCCCATCGACGTGCACGAAGGCATTCTGCAACAGGCGAAAGACGCGATCACGGCGCGCCACCCCACCGTCACCGTCACCGGCGTCGCGGACTCGTACGAACACGCCTTCCCGCTGTTCAAGAAGTTCTCGCCGTCCATGGTGCTGTTTCTGGGAAGCAGCATCGGGAACTTCGATCAGCGGGAGTCCGACATCTTCTGGCAGGGGTTGTCCGACGCCTTGTCGCCCCGAGACTTCCTCTTGGTGGGCATCGACCTCATCAAGGAAGAATCGCTGCTGAACGCGGCGTACAACGACGCGGCGGGAATCACGGAGCGATTTACCAAGAACCTGTTTGTGCGGATCAACCGGGAGCTCGGCGCCAGCATCGACGTCGATGCCGTTCAACACGTGGCGCGATACAACGCGGAGTGGCAGCGGGTCGAGATCTATGCCCGTTTCGCATCCCGTCAGGAGGTGTTTCTCGAGCCCCTCGACAGGACCATCACCGTTCCCGAAGGCACCATGGTGATGACGGAGATCAGCCGGAAGTACGATCTCGAAAAGATGAAATCCTATTTGCGGTGTTTCGATTTCACCGTTAAGGAGGTCTTTACCGACGAGCGCCGCTGGTTCGGCCTCCTGCTCCTGCAACACTGTCCCTGATGGCTGCTTGGCACGGGGCCAGGGGAATGGCTATACTAGGCCCCCGTTCTCTGAGCGAACCGCAACCCGACCATCCAAAGAGGTAAGCCGATGCATCCCCGCTGCACGATCCGTGGACTCGTGACCGTCCTGGCCGCCGCTGCCTTTTCCGGCCTGTGGACCCCCGCCACGGCACAGACGTATTCCGAAAACCTCTACGATGCGCTGAGCTGGACCAATGTGGGACCGGCTCGCGGGGGACGGTCGCAGGCCGTGGCCGGAAGCGATGCTCGGCCCTTGGAGTACTACTTCGGCGCGGCAGGCGGCGGACTCTGGAAGACGACGGACGCCGGCACCACATGGCGACCGGTGACAGACGGCCAGATCAACAGCGCGTCGGTGGGGGCGGTGCAAGTGTGCGAGGCCAACCCCGACGTCGTTTACATCGGGATGGGCGAGACGGAACTCCGCGGCAATATCCAGCAGGGCGACGGCGTGTACAAATCCACCGATGGTGGACAAACCTGGACCCACATGGGTCTGGAAGAAACCCAGAACATCTCCCGGATCCGGATCCATCCGCAGAACTGCAATACGGTGTGGGTCGCCGCGCTGGGTAAACACTCTGCGGCGAACCCCGAACGTGGCGTGTTCAAGTCCATCAACGGCGGCATCACGTGGAACAAGGTGCTGTACCGGGACGAGCGCTCCGGCGCTGTTGACCTGACCATCGATCCCGGCAACCCGGCGGTGATGTACGCCTCCCTGTGGGAGTCGTGGCGCAAGTCGTGGGGCATGTCCTCCGGCGGGCCGGGCAGCGGGCTGTTCAAGAGCGTGGATTTCGGCGAAACCTGGACCGAGATCACCCGGAATCCGGGACTTCCCCCAGAGGGCGTGATCGGCAAGATCGGTGTCGCCCTCTCGCCGGCGGCACCGCACCGCGTGTGGGTGTTGTTGGAGAATGACGACGGCGGGGTGTTTCGTTCGGATGACGCGGGCGCCACGTGGGACCGCGTCAACGACGAGCGGTTCTTACGGCAGCGGGCATTCTACTACTCCCGCGTGTACGCCGATCCCCAAGATCCCGATGTGATGTACGCGCTGAACACCGGACTCTACCGCTCGCGGGACGGTGGGGAGACGTTCAGTCCCATCCGGGTTCCCCACGGCGACAACCACGATCTCTGGATTGCGCCCAGCGATCCCGACCGTATGGCCAACGGCAACGACGGCGGCGGGAACGTGTCGTTCAACGGCGGGCAGACGTGGACGGCGCAGGATTACAGCACCGCACAGTTCTATCGCGTCCACACGACGAATCACTTCCCCTACATGATCTGCGGCGGGCAGCAAGACAACAGCACGGCATGCATTCCCAGCAAGGGGTGGAGCCATCTCTCCAACAACGCGGGCTCACCCAATTTCCTCTTCTCGGTGGGCGGCTGCGAGAGCGGGTATGTGGCCAACAACCCCGCCAATAAGGATGTGTTCTTCGCCGGCTGCTACGGCGGCAGCCTCAGCCGGTACAACCACGCCAACGGCGAGGCCCGGCAGGTGAACGTCTGGCCCGAGAATCCCATGGGGCAGTCGTCGGAGGATCTCATCGAGCGGGTGCAGTGGACGTTCCCCATCGTCTTCTCGTTGACGGAGCCCAACGTGCTGTACACCGGTACGCAGAAGGTGTGGAAGACCACTAACGACGGAGCATCCTGGGAGCAGATCAGTCCGGACCTGACCCGGGCAGACCCGTCCACCATCGGGCCGTCGGGAGGGCCCATCACCAAGGATCAGACGGGTGTCGAGACGTACGCCACGGTGTTTGCCATTGCACCGTCGTATCACGATGCGAACGTGATCTGGGCCGGGTCCGATGACGGATACGTGCACGTCACGCGGGACGGCGGTGGTAGCTGGGAGAACGTGACGCCGGACGACGCGCCGGAGTTCGTGCGCATCAACACCATCGACGCGTCACCCAACACGCCGGGCAAGGCGTATGTCTCCGGGATTCGCTACCTGGTTGACGACGACCGCACCCCGTACGTGTGGAAGACGGAAAACTACGGGCAGTCGTGGACCAAGATCGTCAACGGGATCCCCGGCGACGACTTCATTCGCGCGGTTCGAGAAGATCCCCAGGCACCGGGCAACCTCTACGCCGCGTCGGAGCGCACGGTGTACGTGTCGTGGGACGACGGCGCCAACTGGCAGTCCCTCGCACTGAACCTCCCGGTCGTGCAGGTGTCCGACCTGATCGTGGAGGACAACGACCTCGTCATTGCGACACACGGCCGCTCGTTCTGGGTGATGTTCAACATTGCCCCGCTGCGGCAACTCAACGAGCAGGTGGCCACGTCGCAGGTGCATTTGTTCGATCCGGTGGATCCCGTCCGGGGCGTGGACAACGGCGTGGAGGTGTACTACTACCTCGCCGAGGACGCCGAGGAGTTGACGATGGAGTTCTTGGACTCCGACGGGAACGTGATCCAGACGTACGAGGCGACCGGCGAGGATCAGCCCCAACCGCAGGGGGGTGGGGGATTCGGGTTCGGCGGCGGCGGCGGTGTGCCGTCTCTGGCGGCGGGGTCCAACATGTTCCGCTGGAGCTTCCGCTATCCCGGGTACACCGATTTCGAAGGGAGAATCTTCTGGGCGGCGGGTAACAACGGGCCGGTGGCGATCCCGGGTAGTTACCAGGTGCGCCTGACGGCGGACGGTGCGTCGCAGACGCAGGAATTCGAGATCAAGATCGATCCCCGGATGGAGCATGTGACCGTTGCGCAGCTCAGGGAGCGGTTCGAGTTTGCCATCCGCATTCGGGATCGGGTGAGCCAGGCCAACGAGGCCGTTCTCGAGATCCGGCGCATCAAGGGCGACGTGGACGACCGCCTGGAGCAGACCGACGACGGCGGGATCCACCAGCAGGGTGAGAGGGTCAACCAGAACCTGAGCGGGGTGGAGGGGGAGATCTATCAGGTCCAGAACCGCAGCGGCCAGGATCCCCTCAACTTCCCCATCAAGCTGAACAACAAGCTGGCGGCGCTCATGGGTGTGGTGGAGCGGGGTGAGACGGCTCCCACGGCCCAGTCGTATCAGGTGTTCGATCACCTGTCGGATCTGCTGCAGACCGAGTTGATCCGGATGAACACCATCATCGAGCAGGATCTGCGTCGGCTCAACGAGTTGCTTCAGGAGGAGGGGCTCGAGCCGATTGAGATCAAGGAACTGATCGGGTAGGTGTACACGGCAACTGTTTCTCTAGAGTTGCGAGGGTCGCGGAGCACGCCATTTGCCCCTTTCGCGCGCTGCGGTTTGCTTCAGGGCGAGGGCGCAGGATAGGCTGGTCTGCAAACCAACGCGCGCTGCAGGGGCAAACGGCGTGCTCCGCTCCATTCCTTCGGCGGAGTGCGCTGCCGTCCACGCCTCCCTTGGGCGCACTGGGGAGCGGCCCCAGCGGCTCTGCACCCACCGCCTTCTCTGACCCCGTTGCCCCGCCCCTCCACCCGTGGTTAGATACCTAGCATGGCCAGAGACATCGAAGTCACGTCGGAGCACTTGAAGGACGGCCGCCTCCGATTTCACGTCAACGCGCCGGTGCATACCCTTGCGCCCGGCGCGTACCGCTTTGCGGAACCCCTGGCCGCAGCCGGCGTGCCGGTGGCCGAGGCGGTGCTGGCGGTGCCGGGTGTCGATGCGGTGGTGCTGTCGGACGGGGCGGTGACGGTGGAGAAGGCACTGGGACACGAATGGTGTGATCTCGAGGAACAGCTTCACTACGCCGTCACGGCGGGCGTATCCGGTATGAAGGCGCCCCCTTCTTCGGACTCGGACATGGACGACGATGCCCTCTACGACGTGGTGGCGGAAATCTTCCAGCGAGAGATCAACCCGGCCATCGCCGATCACGGCGGGGCGGTGGAGTTGCTCGACGTCCAGGATCGCACGGTGGTGCTGCGCATGCAGGGGGGATGTCAGGGGTGCGGCATGGCCAGCGTCACGCTGCGCCAGGGCATCGAGGGAACCCTGCGTCGGCTGCTACCGTCGCTGAACGGGGTTCAGGATGTGACCGACCACTCGGCAGGCTCCAACCCCTACTTCTCGTCGGCGAAAACCTGACGGTGGTGGAGGACCCCCTCCGCCCTCGACTCCTCCTCCTCCTTCCGACCGACACCTACCGGGCAGACGAGTTCGTGGACGCCGCCAAGCGTCTCGGCTTGGACCTCACCGTCGCGTCTGAAATCCCCAGCTCCCTGGAGGCGCACCATCCCGAGGACCTCCTCACCCTGGAGCTGGACGACCACGATGAGGCGACCGCCACGGTGAGACGGTTCGCCGAGTGGTGCCCCGTGGCGGCCATCCTCGGCCCCGACGATGACACGGCGGCGCTGGCGGCCCGGCTGAGCCTGGAGTTGGGGCTGCCGGGCAATCCGGTGGACGCCGTCGAGGCGGCGCGGAGCAAGATCCTTCAGCGGGAGCGCCTCCGGGACCGGAGGGTCCCCGTTCCCGACTTCACCGTGCGGGCGGTGGAGGCTGATCCAGGGGTCGCGGCGGCGGAAGCGCCTTACCCCTGCGTCCTCAAGCCGGCGTCCCTCTCCGCCAGCCGGGGTGTGATCCGGGCCAACGACCCCGACGAGTTCCTGGCGGCCTACGCCAGGCTCCGGTCCATTCTCGAGTCGGAACAGGGGGGAGACGAGCACCGTGATTACCTGGTCGAAGCGTATGTGCCGGGTTCCGAGTACGCGGTGGAGGGTCTCATCGTCGAAGGTGGGCTCCACATCTTGGCGGTGTTCGACAAGCCCGACCCCCTGGAAGGACCGTTCTTCGAGGAGACCATATACGTCACGCCTTCCCGGTCCGACTCCCGGGTGTTGAACAGCCTCGTGGATCTCACGGGGCGTGCCGCGGCCGCGCTGGGGCTCACCAGGGGCCCCGTCCACGCCGAGTTGCGCTACAACGAGGAGGGACCCTGGCTCATCGAGCTTGCGGCCAGGCCGATAGGCGGTAAGTGCAGCAAAGTCATTCGTTTAGGAGAAAAGAGTGAGTATTCACTCGAGGATGTGGTCGTGGGGTCTTCCGTCGGGATTCTACGAGAAATTCCCCAGCGGGAATCCCAGGCCGCCGGCGTGATGATGATCCCCATCCCCCGGGCCGGGACCCTCGAAGGCGTCGGGGGGGTGGAGGCCGCCCGGGATGAGGCGGGCGTCGAGGAGGTCCTCATCACCGCCCATCGCGGGCAGGTGTTGGTCCCCCTCCCCGAGGGGTCCCGCTACCTCGGGTTCATCTTCGCGCGAGGCAAGACCCCGGAGCTGGTGGAGGCCTCGTTGCGACGCGCGCACGCGAAGCTGGACATCGTCGTGGGGGCCGAGAGTTGAGGAGAAGCGGGGTTGTCGGGTGGTGAGGTCCACGATAGTTTGCGGCTCCCGGGCGACGGGGGGCAGTGGCGCGAGCCGTCCCGGTTCGAATCCGGGCCAGGGCACTCAACGCCACCGTAGCTCAGTGGTAGAGCTCTCGATTCGTAATCGAGTGGTCGTCGGTTCGACTCCGTCCGGTGGCTCTTAGGAACTCCAGCACTGACAAGCACTTGGACGCCGCTCTCTTTGGGCGGCGTTTCAGCGTTACGGTCAGGTTGCGTCCCCTTGTCGAGCTGCTTGGCCACCGCTTCGAGCCGATCGTCGCGGCGCTTGAGATACCGCTGCATAACGCGGAAGTCGGTGTCGCCGATGAAGTGGGTCGCGAGCACCAAGTCGCCCGTTTCCTTCAGCACTTCGCCGGCAACCATGCGACGCAACCCGTGCGCCGATCGCAGCGGCAGCGACGGGACGCCGGCGGCGGCTTCCGCGTTCTTTAATGCCTTCCAAAGCCCTTGGGCGCCGAACACGCCCGCGGCTTCGCGCCCCTTGGTCTTTGAGCTCCACGAGGAGTAGAAGACCCACGGACCGGTGTACGCGTGCCGCTCGCGCCAGTGGAGCGCCGTCAGCAGCGCACTCCGTGTTGCGTCGCGGATCGGTTGGGACCATTCACGACCCACTTTGTCGTACTCTGCACGCCAGGTGATGACACCCGCCTCGAGATCCACATCATCCCATCGGAGGTGTAACGCGGCACGCTGCCGGACGCCTTGGTGGCCGATCAGCATCAGCACCGCCGACGGGCGCCACTGGCGAGATGACTGCGGGTTGAATTGCGCGAGGATCTTCTCGAAATCCGTGATTCGATACTCGTCGGGCTCGGCTCGACGGTCTTCCTTCGCCACGCGGAACCGGTACAGGCCCAGACGATTGCGGCCCACGAGCTCGCGGCGCTCGCCCCACCGATACACAAGCTTCGCCATCTTGATGCACTCGGAAACCTGGTTCGGTACAGTGCCTTGCTTCCGCAGCGCCGTCATGCGTGCCGCTACCCTGCTTGGCGTCCTTCTCTCGCTGGCCGGGCAGAACGGCATTGCCCAGGCTGGCAACGCAGTCGTTCGTGGTAGAGTTCTCGACCGCAGTAGCGGAGAGCCTATCGCGCGAGCGATGGTGTTGCTCGAGGAACGTGTCATGGCGCTCACGGCAGCCGACGGTGGTTTCGCCATCGACGAATTGTCACCAGGCACCTACGAGTTCACCGTGCGCCGGCTGGGGTTCGAACCGGCGCACGCATCGCTCGTGGTAGACGACCCTGAGGCCCAGGCGGATCTCACCATATGGCTCGAGCCGCTCTCGATGCAACTCGACCCGATCACGGTCCTCGGTGAGGAAGGCTCGCAGGTGCTGCAGTGGCAGGGCTTCTACGAGCGTCGGGCCTTCGGTTTTGGGCATTTCCTCACCCGGGAGGACATCGAGAAACGCGGAACCGGTCGCGTGCGTCACCTGTTCGAGCTGATACCCAATTTTTGGACCGGTCGAGGTGGGAGTCTAAGTGGGAGCTGCCAGCCTTCGCTATTTCTCGATGGGCTTTTACTTTGGGAAAAAGCAGGGACGGTGCACACCATCAGCCCCCGCCGTACTGATGTGCTGGACATGCTCGAGTCGCTCGTATCGGTTGGTGACATTGAGGGGATCGAGATCTATAAGGGACCGAGCCAGGTGCCAGCGCGGTTCAACATCCCCATGGGGTGCGGGCAAGCCATCGTGGTATGGACGCGGTGAGTGAACGCCCGGCGCTGGACATCGGAGGCAACCCAGGCGTCGCGAATGGCCCGGGACACGCGACTATGCATACGGTATCGGCTACTGCCGTGACAATGAGCTGGCTCTCACTTTGCCTCCTTCTCACGGCGATGATAGGGCCAGCCGCCGTCGCTGGTCAAGAATCTCCCCGGGTCTTGCGGGGCGTCGTGGTGTCAGTAGAAACGGGTGTCCCGTTATCTGGTGTGATCGTCACCGCCGTTCCCCCAGGGCTCATCGTGAGGACCGACACGACTGGGGCCTTCGAGTTGGTCGGGCTTGGTAGAGAGAACTTCACCATCGAGTTTCAGCGATTGGGGTTTGCCCCCGTTGTTCTGACGGTGGCGTTGGATGATTCGGTCCAGATCGGTGACCTTGGAACGGTGAACCTCCGGCCGATCGCAACGCCGTTGGAGGAGATTATCGTCGAAGCGGAGGGGGCGGATCATGACGCATGGTTGGCCGCCGTTGGCTTCTACGAGCGCCGCCAGCTCGGATCTGGCAGCTTTGTGGATCGGCAGGCCATTGAGGAAATGAACCCGGCGCGGGTCACCGACGTCGTTCAGCGCATGGGTGGCTTCACGGTGACCCTGAACCCGGACTACATGAAGCCGTTACCGGCCGTGCGGTCGGTGTTCGGTTATGTCGTCAGGCCAAGCACCGGCGTGGACACACGCAGATATGTCATTAGATCTAGACGTGGCAGGATGGGCTGTGCACCGCTCGTTTTCGTCGACGGCGTTTGGGCGGGCAGCACCGCAGATACGGACGTTGACCAGCACGTCCATCCATCCGCGGTTCGGGCCATCGAGGCGTACACCGGCCCGTCAGGCTTGCCGAGCCAATTCAACCGAGAGGGTGCCCAGTGCGGTGCCTTGGTGGTCTGGACGCGTTAGAAGACACCCATTCCCCGCCTTCGACTGTCCTCGTCACCACCAGAGTTCAAGCCCTTCAAGTTCCCTGGAGCGCCAGGTCGTTAAGTGATGCAGCCCGTTACCATCCGGACACGCCCGGTCGGACGTGTCCACCCTATGCCAAGTAAATTTCACACGAAGGTGAACTGTGCGCCCGAACGAACGGGCAAGGTGGCGCGTATCTGTCATTATCAGACGCCACACCGAGGAGACCGACCGATGCTTCGACGCTTCGGGTTCTTCACGATCGTGCTCTGCGCAGCCTGTACGGACAGCGCGGGACCCGGCGACGGAATCGTTTGCACGGCCAGTGTGGAACCGGCCATCGTCGTTCGCTTGGTGGATGGCGCCACCGGCAGCGAGGGCCTCCCAGGCTTCCCGTACTCGGACGACCTCACGAGGCGCCGCTTCGGGTGGGTGCAGGACGGGGGTTACGTGGACTCCCTCAGGGCCAGCAGCATGAATGAGGACACCCTCCGCAGCGTGAAGGCCGCAGACGAACGCCCGGGCACCTACAATGTCCTAGTGCGCTTCGACGGATATGGTGACTGGAGGGCCTTCGGTGTCGTGGTCGAGCGCGGCGTCTGTCATGTCAGGACGGTGGAGCTGCGGGCCGTCTTACAGCCAGACTAGAGTACCATCCCCACGCCTGTTCCCACATACGACCCAAGATCACGCGCGGAAAAGGGTCGGCCGAAATGCCGTAGAGCGTTCGGCCTCCTGTGACGACAAGGAGCTACGATCTTGTCAGTTCCGATCGACCCCTCGTTGGGCGTGCGACAAGCATGAGGAGGAGCCTCCCGGCACCTGCGGGCGTGCCGGGAGGCTCGTAGCTCAGTCGAGTTGGTGCGAAGAGTCATCCACATGAAACCATCGTCATGGGACTAATTGCAGTCGGGCGCGCTTGGGTTCACGGTAATGGACTTCGAGGTGTTCCGGACCTGATTGTCGTCGGATGTCACCTGAAGATTTAAATTGCCAGACCAGAGTACCTGTCCGGTCACGTCCTTTTGGTTACCTGACAACACTCCCGACCAGATGTAACTATATGGCGGGCGTCCACCGGTAACCACTGCCGTCCATGTACAGTCCTGACTGAGGGGAGTAAGGTTGACCTGATTCGGGCCCGAGATCGAGATTGTCAGCGGAGGGACGGTCGTAACGGCTTTGTACGCGTTGGTGCGGCCGTAGCCGGTCTCGTTGTCCCGTCCGGTTGGCGATAAGTCATCGACAGAGTACCGTAACCAGTTGCGGACCTCAACATTGGTCAAGTTCGGATTTTGTGCCCAGATGAGCGCCGCCACTCCCGTCACGTGGGGGGTCGCTGCAGACGTCCCGACGAAATCATCGCTATAGTTGTTATCGCCGGCACCCACATCGGTAGTAAGCTCTACGTAGCCCGGAGCGGCAAATTCGATTTGTGGCCCGTACTGCGAATGGCTTGCCCTTGCAGTGTTAAAGGTGTTGAGGGAACTCACTGCGATCACAGAAGATGCCCTCGCGGGGTAGTCGACTTGGGAAACGCCGTCATTCCCCGCTGCAGCAACCAGCAAATCTCCAGCCTGATACGCCAACGAAGCTGCGGTTTCGCGTTGGGCTCGGTACGCTCCCCCGAAACTCATGTTGACAATCTCGCGGAATCCATTGTTGCGGATCTCTTCTAACGCAGCGGTTTCCCAGTCAGTGGCGCACCCACCGACCTCATCTGTGCACACCGTCAGGCTTCTGTATATTGCGTTGGGCGCAACGCCGACGACCCCCCTGTTGTTGCCTCTCAGTGCGACCGCGATGCCTGCCACGTTGCTCCCGTGCCCCCTGTATTCCCCGACCTGTTCATCACGGCAATATTGCCCAGGGTCAGGCACTTCAAATGTCCTGCAACCCCAGTAGGGCTGGTAAGCAGGCAGGTCCTCGTGGTGGGAGAGGAAACCGTCCCAGCTGCCATGGTCCATAATAGTGACTATCGACCCGGAGCCGAGCTCACCCAACGCATGAGCATCATCTGCACGAATGGCCTCGATATTGTTGGGAATGATCTCCTGGAAGGAAGGAATCGGTCGTATCGACCAGGGACGGTCTATCGCGACCGGTTCCACGTAGTCAATGAGTGGATGCGCGCCAATTGTCGCTGCCATCTCGGGGTCGATCTCCGCCACGACACCTGGTAATCGGCGGAAAGGCATAGTTATTCTGGCCCCTTGTGATTCAAGATAGGCTCGCGCTGCCTTGATCGTTGCAGCCGTCACTGCGGGCACGGTTTTCCTGGAGTTGTTGGCGAATGACCTTGTTGGACGATTTACCATCTTGTTGATGCCCGGCTCTTTGAAACCAATATGCACACGTCCGCTGGCTTGACGGACTACTTCCGTCAAAGTGAGGTCGTCGGTGAAGTGCGTTGGCGGCTCGTTCGGCCAATCGATCTCGATGTCCTCGAGGTGGCCTAGCGGATCGCCAAACACAAGCGTGTCGCCAACGAAGCCGGGGGGCCGATCGGCGTAGGATGGAATCTGGGGCTGGGTTGGCGTAGAGGCAGGGTCACTACATGCTAAGCCCAAAGCCATTGCTCCGCCAACGAGGGAACGCCATCGCGGATCCGTGCGCATTTGTAACCTCCGAGGTTTGTAGATTTTGGATGCACCAATCAGCTTGTTGCGACGGCGTTCTGGTTAGCCTACGTTCCGAACCTCCTTTCCTTGCAAGGATTGCATATCAGCTTGAACTCTGCACGAGGTTTGCCTGAAGTTCTGCAGTTTGCGCCAGAGGACACGGCCCACTGCTCAGGCTGACCTCGACACCTTGCCGGACCCAGGTCTCGTAGCCATCTTGTACCATGGTCACGACATACGTGCCGGGCCTCCCGCTTTCGGTGAACATGGGGCGCATCGTGAGGGAGTCCTCCACGGACCCAGTGGTGACCAACGGTTCCGAATAATCACCATCTTGTACCGCACCGGTTGCACCGAACCACCGTGGTTCCCCAGTAATCGAGTCTTGAACGTGGACTATGACGGCCGGATTGAGCTTTGCGGGACAGTCAATCTCCAGAGGGTCGCCGCATGCGGACGCCCACGTAGAAAACGGCAACAGGAATAGGGCATACATTCGGCGACCTTGCCGGTGCGTTCGCTGCGCTTCAGTTGACATAAATATCGTTGGGTTCCAGAAGGGAACGTTGTCCATGATAGTCCTCGGCTTCATTCTCCAAGCACGAAGATGCATTCCAACAGTCAAAGGTTACACTCCTCGTTGCACGCAGCGAGTTAGCGAATAATAGCGCGTCAATACTTCTTGACATCTTGCAGGCTAATGTCAGGCAGTGTCGCCGGCACACCGAAAATCACAGGCATGTCGTATGGTTTCCCGACCTCACCAATGTTAGGTGACGGAACTGCGACAACCGTGATGCGGAAAGCGCCATGAGGCATCTTGTGTCGGGGGTCGACGTGACTTCCGGCCTGTGTCAGACATCTGGGTAGTAGCTCTGGACACCATATCCGCACGGCTGCCCTGACCGACGTCATCTTGCCGTGCCGCCGCTGCGGGAAGCCCCAGTCGCACGCTACCGAGCCAACCAATCACCAGGCAGAGGACGGACATCTCCGCGTTTTCAGGATGCCGGATTGAAGTCGCTATGCCTGTCCGATGCGCATGAGTGCTTCATCAAGCGCCCGGGACAGCCTATTTACCTCCATCACGGATAGCCGTGCGGTGTACCTACCGCGGCCCGCGTTCTCGTCCCCGAGCGGGCCCGTGCGGATGAAGATCTCCAGCCCTCTTGTGAAGATTTCCAGTTGCCGAACGGGCTCTTCGTCGCCATGCGATTCATACTCCGGCACGGGTAACATTTGGTCATAGAAGAACAGACTCCCCATTGTCCCCTCCGTCATTGTCCTGTGTAGCTTCGCAATGAACGCCCCTCGACACCGCAGTGTGGATTACCAATCTGTCACCCAGTTCGGTCCACGCGGCCGTGTACGTCGTGGACGTTGGGTCTCGTCCGACGAATCACTGTCCTTTCTTGTACTCCGGTTTCCGGCAGCGTGCGCCTTCGCCACCCACCGTTCGAGATGGTCAGAGACCCCTCGGCCCAGCAGGTGCAGCGCCGCTAGGTTGAGGACGTACAGATCGATCGCCTCGTTGCGCTTCCGGATCCACGGTGAGTTGAGAGGCTGGGACGGATTCCGTGCCAATCACGGCCTCCTCTTGGCGGCCCAGATCGCCGTGATTGCGGGGTTCCTGTTCACCGCAGTGGTGACCGCGTTGGGAAGCGGCTGACCCATGCCCAAGCCCACGCACCGCGACGTCGACGCCTGGTTCGCCGACCTCTCCTGCCAACTCCACGCCATCTACACGGAGCGCCAGCTGACCCCGGACCAGATGCGGGCCCGGATGGCTATGGTCTCCAAGCAGATGGCGAGCTACCGGATTAGGCTCTGGCGACGGGATTAGGCCAGCAAACCGGATTACGGTGGGGTTACGGTTTCGGGGCGGAATAACGGTCATTTTTGCCCCTTTTTGGTCGGATTCCCCGTCGCTAACCCCTTGTCCTGGCTGGCTTTCCGCGTAGGTTTGGCCTGGTCGTCATCGGGTGGTCGTCGGTTCGACTCCGACCGGTGGCTCTTTGTTCGCCGCCACCGGCGGCCCGAGCACCAACGAGGCATAATGGATCAGGACGATCAACGGACTCCCCTGGAGGA
>JBDHHA010000183.1:0-7353 GCA_039589615.1 Gemmatimonadota bacterium | reverse complement strand
CGGGATTTGGTCCCCCACTGCAAGATCACGAGCACCGCCGAGGCCCTGCTCAAGTCGGCCATGACCCGCCTGAGGTTGTCGGCCCGGGCCTACCACCGGGTCTTGAAGATCGCCCGGACCGTGGCCGACCTCGAGGGGTTGGCCAGGATCGAAACGCACCACGTGAGCGAGGCCGTGCAGTACAGGAGGCTGGACCGAAGGCAGCGGTGAGGCTTTGTCAACTTGATGTGGGTGGAACAACGCTGGGGCAGGGGCCGGTCAGCATCAAAGGGGATTGCTCAGGTACCCGTAGCCGCACCCTAGGCTTCAATGGAGCGGGCACGCAACAGTCGGAGTGAGTCAACGGCACAGGTCACATTCTGAAGAATGTGAACACCGGTGATGAGAATCAATACGAATTGAGCCGTGTCGTTCCCGCTCGATGGTGTGGCGGCTGGGAGGGGCTGCTAGGAGATGCGATGTCGAGTCAGACATGGCGTACCTCTACCACGCCGGCACCCAGAGGGCGCGCTCTCATCACCGCGTCCATCTCCGTCTCCTTGGTCGCCCTCTACACTAAACCATAGCAGGTAAGGTGTCTCACACATATTGGCAGAGAGGGAACTATGCAGATGATCCTCCGTAACAGTAGTACGCAATGTACTGTCACGCATTAATCTTCCTTGAGGAACCCGTGTTTGCCATGGCTCACCCTTCATGGTCGGCAAGACGATCTCGCGGTCACTCCCGTTCGTTCAAGTGGGTGCCTAATCCAACACGTGCCCAAGCGCACCCTCAATGAGATCATCGTCAACCAACGTTGTGCACCAGAATGCTGATAGGGGGGACACGAAGGACATGATCACATGCGGAAGCGCACAGCGTGGCCTGAAGTGGGAGAAGAACATCCAGCAAGCGAAGTATCTAGCCTCTCTAGCCGAGAAGGAACCAGAGTTAGAGCTTGCGGCACCTGCGAGCTTGAGCACTGTCTGCTTCAGATACAAACCCCACAGGCTTCATGACCTCACCGAAATAGAGATCGATCGTGTGAACAAAGCAATCTTGACGAGTCTCCACACGTCCGGCACGGCAGTTCCAACACATACGGTTCTGAACGGGCGCTTCGTTCTAAGAGTGGCGATAACGAACCACAGGACTCGAGTTGCGGATCTGGAGTTTCTGGTCCGCGAGGTACTCCTCTTGGGCCGGAAGATCGTAGGTCGAAGTGCGGGGGTCACGTTGGGCTAGACCATGTTCATCAATCGCCGAGTTTTGGGCTCCACATCTGATGGCTGAACGGAATGCCTGCTGCGTGGTTGCCCTGCTACTCCTGCTCAGCTGTACCAGTGGGAGTGCAGAACTCACTGGTGCGGCTACAGACCTCGCGCGATTTGCCCACCTCAACCGCGCGGATTCTTGATCGTTTTTCCTGCTTCGGATTCTGCGTCAAGTCGTCTCTGCACCCACGAAGAGAGCCACTGCTGCGCGCGCTTGGCTTGCCTCTTGTCGTCCTTGAGGACACAGCGCACCAATGCGGGCTTGCCACTTTCGACCCCTACCCGCATCTCGTAGATGCACGAGTTACACGACACGCACTCTGCCTGACTCGATCCCGTCCCGTCGCGCCACCTGTTCGGTAGGTCGGGCTCGCACAGCAGGGGTCGGCACAGGGCGATGAGGTCCACTTTTCCGCGTTGTACGATTTGCTCGAGCCTTTCGATGTCCCGGTTGCCCCCGACCAAGATGACCGGAATCCGAAGGTCCAACCGCTCTGCCTGTTTCAGGTAGTAGCTCTGCTTTTCCGGGTTGGCTATGCGGGTGCGCGAGCACGGGTCTGGTACGGGCCGAAACCCGAGTTCGGCTTCGGTCTGGCCCAAGCAGTCTTTCATGCCTCCACTGATCTCAATCGCATCCACTCCTGCTCTCTCCAATTCTCGGGCAAGCCTCACAAACTCTGCTTCGTCGATGCCGCCTTCCATATGGTCCGTGCAGTTCATCTTTACGAGCATCGGATACGCATCCACTAGCTCACGCGCAGCGGCGACGATTTCCGTTACGATCCTTGCCCTGTTCCCCAGCGAGCCACCAAACTGGTCACTACGGTGGTTAGAGTATGAGGATAGGAATCTGCTCAGCAGACCCCCGTGTGCGGCGTGCAGTTGGACTCCGTCGAAGCCCTCTCGCTTCACTCCGGCGATGCACTGCGCGAAACAGTGAATCACCGTCTTGACCTGCTCCGTGGAAAGAGGGGCAACCCGGTCCACCGTGAAAGGTGACCCCACGTCTGAGGGCCCTACCCCTGGATACTCGCCACTGACTTGTGCGACGATCTTGCAGTGCGGCGCCACTCGGTGGACGACGTTGGCAATTCGATCGAACCCTGCGATTCGCACGTCGTCGTACGTGCACGATGCTCCCACCGACCCCAGCCGGTTCAACAGTCCCTGGGGCACCACCGAGAAGTCCCCGGTGATTATCAGGCCCACGCCACCCTCTGCAAGTTCGCGATACAGGTTCACGACGTCGACAGTCATTTGCCTGTGTTGCAGGATGGAGGGATCCCACGTTGCGGATCGCACGAGGCGATTCGATAGGTGCATGTTGCCGATCATCGCCGGAGAGAAGATCCGATAGTGATCTCTGCGCAGGTCGGAGTTTGAATGTTGCTTCGTCATGTCTCTGGTAGGGAACGCGCGGTCACACCTCATGTGGATAGGAATCTGATCTGGAACACATCACTATCGGGGGAGGACGTGACGGGAAAGATCGTCGTGGCGAACTGAGCGTGACGGAGGCTAAGCAGCCCGGGGGGAAGGTTGAATGGCTTGACCGCAAGTGCCCTCCGTGCGGTCTCCTTGAAACGAACGGCGTTTCGTTACACCGCGCCGGGTCCGGGTGAATCGACGATGCCTGCCGCCTCAACCACAAGGGTTGCCGGCAACGACAACGGGTAGAGCCCCGTGCGATGATAGGTGTCGATGTAGTTCAACCCCACCGCCTCGATCCTGACGAGCGCCTCCGCCGGTCCGGGTACGGGCACAGGGATGTCATCACAGGTCAAGACCCCAGGACCGCCACACGCGTGAATTCGTATTGCCTTCGTGGTCTCGCGGAACGTCGCGCGCCACCAGCGGATTGCGGCGGCGTCACTTGGCCCGGTATCGGCCGGGCTCGTTGAAGACGATGAGCGCCCTGTAGCCGGCTTGCACTCTGGCAGCATGGAGAGTGCCGGCGGGAACAAAGAATGCCTCGCCCGCTCGGTACTCGCGCTCCTTCCCGTCCATGCGAAGGAGAAGGCGGCCGGACAGGACGATCTCCCACTGCTCCTGGTGGGAGTGCTCCGGTACTTCGACCGCCTCGTCGAACTCGGCGAAGATCACCTGGTTGCGCTCGCCCTGAATGAGCCACGCACTGGCACCCGTGTACGGAAGTTCGACCTCTAAAAGGTGGGTCACGAACTCCGGGAACCTGTCGATTCCAAGCATCGGTCTTTCTCCCTTCTCGGACTAACCCAATCGGTCCCGACACTAGCCGCTTTAAAGGTGCACAGACATGTCGCGACCGCCAGCCATCCCGCGCCACCGATTATCTGATCTGGCAATGCACGATTGTCGAAGGAGAAGGTTTCGGGAAAGGCCTCCTGCGCGAACGAACCGTCGCGGAGCCAGGCGGGCCACTCTGAGGGCCGAGTGGCGGCACCTTGACTGCGGCCTGCTTCGTCCCGCCAAACAACTCGCATGGTGCCTCGCTCAACCTAAGCCACGGTCCGTTCGCGTTGCATACCTTCCCGACACCCACTCCTCCGAGCATCATGCACTCCCGATAGGCAGCCGGTGACACTACTGCCATCCGGAGGAGCGATGCGGCAACAGGCAAGTGATCGAGTGCCAGTCGAAAGAGAAGTGAGGTCTCTGGAGTTCCCGCCGCCGCGTGCAAGGTCCGAGGAGAGCCTTGACCCGTCGGATTGGGAGGAATTCCGTGACCTGGCCCACGCTGCCGTCGATCGAATGATCGACCTTCACCGGGACATCCGGCAACGGCCGGTCTGGCAGGCGATGCCGGAGAAACTCGAGCGCCGGTTTCTCGAGGGGCCTCCGGCGCAGGGTGCCGGCACGGCGGCTGCCCTTGAGGACTTTCAGGATCTGGTCCTCCCGTATCCTGTGGGGAACACGCACCCCCGGTTCTGGGGGTGGGCCACCGGCACGGGGTCTCCCACCGGGATGTTGGCCGAGATGCTTGCCGCTGGACTGAATCCCGTCGCTGGAGTGTTCAACGACAGTGCGTCACGCGTCGAGGCCCAGCTACTCGCGTGGATGAAGTCGGCCTTCGGCTATCCACTTGAGGCGAGCGGGATCATTACCAGCGGCGGCTCGGTGGCAAACCTGGTGGGTTTGACCGTTGCCCGGGATACGAAAATCGGAACGAACGTCGGGCAAGACGGGCTGGTTGGGGCACGACGGCCCATTCTGTACGCGTCACAGGAGATTCATTCGTCAGTTCCGAAGGCTGCCAAGATCCTCGGGTTGGGTGAGGGCGGGGTCCGCCTGATCCCGGTGGACGACAGTTACCGCATCCGACTCGCCGAGTTGGCTTCTGCCATCGAGCGGGACCGGAGGTCCGGCTGCCAGCCGTTCGCCGTGGTGGGAACGGCTGGAACGATCAACACGGGTGCCGTGGACGATCTCCCCTCGCTCGCCGATCTTGCCGCACGGGAAGGGCTGTGGTTGCACGTAGACGGAGCCTTTGGGGCCATCGCGGCGCTCTCGCCCGAGACGCGAGCACTCGTGGCGGGAGTGGAAAGAGCCGATTCGCTGGCGTTCGACTTCCACAAATGGATGCATGCGCCCTACGAAGCTGGATGCGTCCTGGTGCGGGATCGGGAGGCTCACCGCCGATCCTTCACTGTGGGTGCGGATTACCTTCGGCCTCTCGATCGGGGTCTGGCTCGCCAACCTGACAACAGCTACCTCAAGGGTCCCCAGCTGTCCCGCGGGTTCAAGGCATTGAAGGTGTGGCTGACGCTCAAGGAACATGGATTCGAGAAATTCGGTCGCCTGGTCGCCCAGAATGTGGGCCAGGCGCGGCATCTGGGCCACCTTCTGGACGCTTCACCCCTCTTTGTCCGCGTCGCGCCGGTGACACTGAATGTCGTCGCATTCCGGCACCAGCCTCCTGGTCTCGACAAAGCGGTTGCTGAGGAGATCAACCGCGAGGTTCTGATGAGGATGCAGGAAGAGGGAACTGCTGTGCCGTCCGGCACGGTCCTGAACGACCGCTTCACGTTGAGGGTGTGTGTGTGTAATCACCGCAGCACGATGGAGGACTTCGACTTCTTCATGACGGAGGCCGAGAGGATTCTGCTCCGCGTGAGAGCGGACTTGGGATTGGACTAGCCTTGGAGGAGGCCGGGCACACTCTCGAGATCGCGGATCTTTACGCGATGGGCTTTCAGACCGACATGGATCTGGCTCAGTATGAGCCGAGATGGGTCCCGACCCCGACGCGCCCGACACCGCTCCGGTGTCGTCCCAGGGGTGGTCGGTCGCCGGGCTCACGGCTCGCCATTCGACACGCGCGGTCGTGCGGCTGCGACCGGCGCGACATGCCTTACCGAAAGAGATCAACCAGGCACTGGAAGTGGGGGACGTAGACTGGTGAACATACGGCAGGGGACGTTAGAGGATGTCGAAGCAATGGTCCGGCTGCGACGATGCATGTTCGAAGCCATGGGGTTTGCGGACGCCGAATGCCTGGACGCTATGTGCTCCCAGAGCCGTGCCTTCTTCAGAGATGTGGTTCCAGGAGGAGGCTTCCGGTTCTGGATGGCGGAATCGGAGAACCAGGTTGTCGGTGCCATCGGAATGGTCATCCACAGCACTCCACCGAGCCCGGAGAACCTGCTCGGCACGGAGGCCTACCTCATGAACCTCGTCGTGCTGCCCGAGCACCGCCGCAGAGGCGTTGGAAACGCGCTCCTCCGTCACGCAATGGCCGTCGCCGTGACAGAGGGGATCTCTGTCGCGAGTGTCCACGCGTGCCAGGCCAGCCGCGCGCTCTGCGAGCGAAGCGGCTTCGCGGTCTCCTCGAGTCTACCGGAGATGCGGATCGACCTGTGCCGCTGAGTAGCCTCCGTGCCCTGCGCTTTCAACGAGACGACGAAGGGTGCGTGCAAGGGTCCACGCTCTACCACGAACTGCTTCCGCGGCTCGGCATGCGCTTCGGGAGGTTGGAGGGATCTCTGACTGGGAACCCGACCAGACTCAAGACCAGCATGTTGGTGCTACTCGCCGGAACGGTCGTCCTTACCGACACTTGTCTCGCTCAATCGTTGCACAGCTTAGCGAGAAACGAAAACAACTTCGATCTCGCACGCGTGCTTCGCCACGCGGCTGCTTTTGGTGGGGGGACTGCACGACACCGTGGCGCCGGTCGAGTTGCACCATGATCCGCTGGTGCGGGCGTTCAAAGCCGTGGGTGGGTCGCGTCTGCGGCATGCGGTACTGGAGACGAATCACGACCTCGCAAGACGACGCATTGCGCTCGCCAGCGAGATTGTGAACTGGCTGGATGAGGCGGGGAGATTCAGCGATGCCGCATGACGTTGGTGGTAGGGTCACCGTCTACCAGGTCGACGCGTTCACCCGCGAGCGATTCGAGGGGAATCCGGCCGGGGTCGTTTTGGATGCGGACTACCTCACGGCGACGCAGATGCAGGCGATAGCTCGGGAGCTGAACAACTCGGAGACGGCATTCGTGCTGGAGCCGGACGCTGAGGATCACGATCTGCGCATTCGATTCTTCACGCCCACCGTCGAGGTACCTTCATGCGGGCACGCGACCATCGCTGCGCACGTTGTCCGCGCCACCGTGCTCGACCTCCCCCCACAGCGGCTGTCTCACAAGCTCGGCATAGGCGTGCTGCCGGTCGACATTGACAGGTCCCTGGCCGGCTACCGGGTCACGATGACTCAGAGACAGCCTGCTTTCCGAGCACCATACGGAGAGGCACAGCGCGATCTGGTGCTCGGAGCGCTGCGGATCACCGAGGCAGAGGTCGATCCCCGCTGCCCTGTCCAGTGGGTGGACACGGGCAATTCGAAGATCCTGGCTGGGGTCAGGGATCGCGGCATCCTGAACGGCCTCGCTCCGGACATGTCACGCCTCAGGGAAATGAATGAGGCCTTGCCCTGCGGGGGAGTGTTTGTCTTCACCCTCGCCGATCACGATCCGGACGTGCGGGCTCATGCCAGGATGTTCGCTCCTCAGATTGGCATCGACGAGGACCCGGTGACCGGAAACGGAAACGGTCCTCTTGGGGCCTATCTCGTAGCGCACTCTCTCATTGACCATGACGGGCTGCGTGTCACGTTCCGA
>JBDHHA010000182.1:0-7363 GCA_039589615.1 Gemmatimonadota bacterium | reverse complement strand
GCAGCGCCAATGCACTTTCGGGAATCGTTCTACACACTCCTCTGTGGCATCTTCCTCACGTCGCTGACCCTGGGCAACGTCGTCGGGGTCACCAAATTCGTGCACCTGGGCCCCTTTGACATACCGGCCGGACTGCTCGCCTACCCCTTCACCTTTCTCGCCACCGATCTGATCTGCGAGCTGTACGGAAAGAAGCGGGCCCAGAACCTGGTCTTCGTCGGATTCGGCATGAACGTCTTCATGCTCTTTCTCATGTGGCTGGGACACACGCTGCCCGACGCCTCCGGCGTGTCCGGCGCCACGTCGACGTTCGAAACCGTGTGGTCGTTCATGAAGCCCAACGTGGTGTCGTCGATGATCGCCTATCTGATCGCGCAGACCATCGATGTCCACTTGTTCCACTTCTGGCGGCGCGTCACGAAGGGCAAGCACCTCTGGCTGCGCAACAACGGGTCCACCATGGGCAGCCAGATGATCGACACCGTCACCATTCTGACCATACTCTACTTCTCGGGAGGACTCGGCGCGGATATCGATTCGCTCGCTACGCTCATCCCCCTGATGCTGAGTTCCTACGCGTTCAAGGTGGTCTTTGCCCTGGCGGATACCCCGCTCTTCTACCTGGGTGTTTACCTGCTCAAGGACCGCGTGGGTACCGTCGAAGAGCTTCCAGCCGCACCACACTGAGCGGCACACCCAACCGGTGGGAGATCGCCGTGACATTACTGAGTGACGTGGACCTGTTGTCGCGGCTGGTGGGATTCGACTCCGTCAGTCGCAACAGTAACCTGCCGTTGGCAGATTTCATCTGCGAGTACCTCGACCGACCCGGCATCCGGATACAGCGCAACCCGTCACCCGACGGCTGCAAGACCAACCTCGTGATCACCATAGGTCCCGAGGGCGACGTCCAGCGGGAAGGGCTCGTGCTGTCGGGTCACATGGACGTCGTCCCCGCCGACGAGGACGACTGGCGTTCGGATCCCTTCGTGCTGACTGCGTCCGGCGAGACACTCGTCGGGCGCGGTGCGTCGGACATGAAGGGCTTCCTGGCCCTCGCCACCAACGCCGCGGCTCGGCTGGATCCAGCAACCCTCGCCCACCCGTTGGTGTTCATCTTCACGTACGACGAGGAGGTCGGCACGGTCGGTGCCAAGCACTTCGCCGACACCTGGCCCGACGCGAGCATGATGCCCAAGAGCGCGGTTATCGGCGAGCCCACCTCCCTGCAGGTGATTCGAATGCACAAGGGCCATCTCGCGTTTCGCATCACCGTGGAAGGAACCCCGGCCCACAGCGGATACCCCCATCTCGGCACCAGTGCCATCGAGCCCGTGGGACGCACGATTGTCGCCCTGTCCGACCTGCGGCGAAAACTCGCCGCCGAGCGACCGCCCCACGGCGAGCACTTTCCCGAGGTCCCATTCGTCCCGCTGAACATCGGACAGGTGGCGGGCGGCTCGGCCATCAACGTCGTGCCGGACCACTGCGAGCTGCACGTGGGATTCCGCCTCTTGCCCGACATGGAGAGCGAGCCGGTGCTGACTCGCGTGCGCGAGACCCTGGACGCCGCGTTGGGCAGCACGCCATATGCAATGGAGGTGGAATACGACAGCCCGCCGATGCTCCTCGACGAGGGCGCGCCGGTCCACCGGTCCCTCTGCAACCACATGGGTCAGCGGGAAACGCGCAGCGTCTCGTACGCCACCGATGCGGGTTGGCTGCAGACCTTGGGATTCGAGTGTGTGATTTGGGGACCGGGCGCCATCGAAGTGGCGCACAAGCCGAACGAGTCGATGCCGCTAGCCCAGTTCGAACACGCCGCCGGCCTCATCACGAGAGTCATCCAGGAACACTGTATGGCGGGGTGAGTGAGTGGGTAAAGAGAAGTGGCGCTACCTCCGTATCACCACGGGCTGCGTCCAGGCAACCTCCACCTCGCCCGCCCGGTACGGGTTTGCCTTGCGCTTGGAAGAGATCACTTTGGCACGCACGTAGAGTTCGTCTCCGGTGACCGTGTACGCCGGAGACGTCCCCGCGACTTCAGCAAAGACGACGCCGATCTCGTCGCTGTAGCGTCTGGTCACCGAAGCGCTTTCTCCCACCATTGCTTCCGCTTCGGCCGTTGGATACCCGGCTCGCGTTCCGACAAATTGCGTGGTGTACGCGACGCCCTCTTCAGCTTGCACCTGCAAGGTCAACGTGCCTCCCGCAAACTCGATTCCTTCCAGCACAACGCCGGACGAGCCGTAGAAATCCCCGGCTTCCATCGCCGCGATGATCTCCTCCGGTGCCAGGGCCGGCGCACGCACCATCACCCACCCACGGCCTGGGTTGCTGTGGTTGTCGTCGTACTCGTGGTAGTTGTGGGCGTCGTCGGTGGCGATGCCGAACATCACCTCTCGCCCTTGGCGCAGCCGCTCGGCCAGGACGATATCCCACAGGCGCTCGGTGCTTGGACGGAGATCGTCGCCGTCGGTGTTCACGGCGGGATGGCCGTTGTAGACCTCGAAAAAGCGCTCGCGCTGCACGGCAATGAGGTCTTCTGCGGTGATAGACCAGCCGAAATTGGGGTGATTGATATGGGGGAACATGGCCTGGCCGGTGGCCCGCCGCTGCGCGATGACCGCGTCGACGTTGTTCTGCATGACCTCCACTACGCTGCCGCCACCCTGCGGTGGAATGAGGTCCACAATGTTGGTGGCGTTGACGTGAACCGACTTCGACTGGAACCGGTCGGTGATCTCCTCGCTCTGGATTACCAGGAAACGGCCCGGCTCCTCGAACAGCACCCGGTACTCTTCGAGGGTTCGCAGACGCACCTCGAGTGTGCCGTTATCATCCCGCCGCTCCACCCACTCTTCGCCGAACCGCGCCGAGTAGCCCTCGAGGGCCCCCAGGCCCCCGGCGCTTCCGGCCGCATCGATCCAGCGGTCGCCCACCGCCAGTGTGTTGTGATCCGACAGGGCCACGAAGTCGTATCCGGCGGACTTGTACCAGTCGACGATGACCTCGGGGTATTCGTCCCCGTCGCTCCACAGCGAGTGGGTGTGGAGGTTGCCCTTCCACCAGCGAGCCCCGGAGTCGGAGGCACAACCACCGAGCATGGAGGTTCCAACGATTGCGGCCGCGACGGGCATCCAAATACGAGGGGGCATGAGAGAGAACATGCACGGTGGGCCCCGGGCCGGCCAGCAGCCCCTATCTAAGTCGTTAAGAATCAAAAGCTTAAAATCCACTGAAACTTTTACCAGTATTTTACTGTAAGTATTTTACTGGCAATAACCGGAGTCCGTCATGGCCTCAAAAGCGATCGACAATCCCGAGAGCATGCTGCCTCTCAAACCGGCTGACTTCCACATTCTCATGGTGTTGCTGGAGCGGGACCTCCACGGGTACGGCATCATGCAAGCCGTGGCCGAGCAGTCTTCCGGCGCCGTCCAGTTGGAAGTGGGCTCCCTCTACCGCCTCATTGCGAGGATGACCGACGGCGGTCTGGTCGCCGAGGTCGAGGAATCCCAAGACGCCGGCGACCGCCGACGATACTACCGGATCACGCCGTTCGGCCGCGAGGTGGCGCAGGGTGAGGCCCGGCGCCTCGAGGAGGTTGTGCGCACGGCACGAGCCCACGACCTCCTCAGCGACAGGCACGCATGACCGGACGGCCGTGGGTGGTGCGGGCGCTGCACCTCGCGCTGCTGCTGTTCCCGTCGCGCTTTCGGAGACGCTACCGGAGCGAGATGACCGGTGTGTTCGGGGAGCGGTATCAGGCCGAGCGGGCGCGGGGTCTCCCGGCCGTCGTACGGCTCTGTTTCCGCACCGCCCGAGACATCATCGTCGCCGGCGTGCTCGAACACGCTGCTGCAATACGCCGCCGCAAGCAGCCAGCCGCCTCATTCGCCGGCCCGGCCTCATCCCATCCAACCCGATACCGAGTGAGCGGCACCATGGCAAACGCCTTCATCATGGACACGAAGTACGCGGTGCGCGGCTTGTGGAAGAGACCGGGGTTCGCCGCGGTGGCCATCGCGACGCTGTCACTCGGGATCGGTGGCACCACCGCCATCTTCAGTGTGGTGAACGAAGTCCTGCTCCGGCCACTGCCGTACGACCATCCCGAGGAACTCGTGCGCCTCTGGTCCCGCAATCCCGGCGAGGGCCGTGAGCGGTACTACACGTCACCCTTGAGCTACAACAACTGGCGCCCAAGAATCGACGCACTCGCCGACATCGCCGGCGCGTGGCCCCGAGAGGTCACCCTCACGGATGAGGAGAACACACCCACCCGTCTGCGCACGATGTCGACGACGTACAACTGGTTTTCGGTGCTCGGGTTGGGTCCCGCGCTGGGCCGCACGTTCCGGGAGGGCGACGGACGATGGGAAGCACCTGTCGGTATCGCCATCCTGAGCTACGGCGTGTGGCAGAACCGCTACGGTGGGGATTCGTCGGTCGTCGGCCGCATCGTGCAGATCGAGGGGCAGCCGTCGGAGATCGTCGGCGTCATGCCCCGCGGGACGGAGTTCCCCGAAACCACCGACCTCTGGACCGCATTCCTCCCACCGACCACGCAGTCCGCTCAGTACATGGACGTCATCGGACGGATGAAGCCCGGGACAACCCTGGACGCCGCGTTGGGCGACATGCAGGCCATTGCACGGGGCCTCGAGGAGGACTTCCCCCAACAGTTGGCGGAGTGGAGTGTGGACGTGGCGCCCCTCCATGAGGTGGTCGTCGGCGACGTGCGCCCGGCCCTGCTGATCATGTTGGGTGCGACGGCGCTGGTCCTCGTTATTGCTTGCGCCAACGTGGCCAATCTCCTCCTGGCGCGAACCGAAGCGCGGCACCGTGAGATCGCGGTGCGGTCGGCATTGGGCGCCGGACGCGGCCGGTTGGTGCGGCAACTGCTCACCGAGAGCGTCGTGCTGGCATCCGCGGGCACCCTGGCGGGATTGCTGGTGGCCTTCGGCGGGTTGCGCGTGTTGTTCGCCCTGGCCCCCGCCACGTTGCCCCGGTTCGACGGCGCAGCCCTCAACCTTCCCGTCCTCGCCGTTGCGCTGTCCAGCGCCCTGATCACCGGTCTCGCCTTCGGGCTCGCACCGGCCCTCAGTTTGCTTCGGGTCGACCTCCAGTCGGATCTCAAGGAGGGGGGGCAGCGCGGGACCACCGGTCACGGGCACCGGTTGCGCGGCACGTTCGTCGTCACCCAACTCGCTCTGGCGGTGATGGTCGCGGTGGGGGCCGGCCTGCTCATCAAGAGCTTTTCCCGGTTGCGGTCCACGGACCCCGGGTTCGATGCCACCGGCGTCCTCACGTTCGAGCTCAACCTGCCCCAGGGAACCTATCCGCAATTCGAGCGGGTCCTCACCACGTATGACGACCTCCTCGACCGCTTCGAATCCCTTCCCGGCGTGCAGTCCGTAGGCATGACCTCATCGCTGCCGCTGAGCGAGCCCCAGGATTACCTGCTGCGCGTGACCGTCATCGGTTCGCCGCCGCCGGCACCGGGCGAGGAGCCGACGGCGTGGTATCGGCAGGTGAGCCCGGCCTTCTTCGGGAGCATGGGCATTCCGCTGCTGCAGGGCCGCACGTTCGGCGACCAGGATTCGCCCGATGCCCCGGGAGTGGTGATCATCAACCGGGCGCTGGCGAATTCGCTGTTCGACGACGGCGCAGACGCAATAGGCCAGCGGCTCAGCGGCGTGTCCGGCACGTGGGGCCCGATGGGTGTGGTCCTCAATGGAGAGACGGAGATCATCGGTGTGGTGGACGACGTGCGTTACGGGAATCTGCGAACCAGTAGCGCCCCGTCGCTGTATTTCCCCCACTCTCAAGCGCCGTTCCGACGCATGACGGTCACGGTCCAAACGTCGGGCGACCCGGCGTCCCTGGTGGGCGCGGTGCGACGCGAGGTGACGGTCGTCGATCCGGGCCTCCCGCTAGGGAACCCCACCACCATGCAGGGCGCCCTCGAACACTCCATCGCCAGGGATCGCTTCGCCATGTTCCTGGTGGGACTGTTCGGCGGTGTGGCGTTGCTGCTCGCCTCGGTGGGGATCTACGGCCTGCTGTCGTACAGCGTGGCGCGGCGCACCAACGAGATGGGCATTCGCATGGCCCTCGGGGCCGACGAGCGGAGCGTCCTGGGCCTGGTACTTCGCCAATCCCTCGTCCTCATCGGGATCGGATTGGGGGGCGGCGTCGCCGGAGCCCTGGTGATGACCCGGGTGATGTCGAGCCAGCTCTACGGCATCACGGCACGGGATCCAATGACCTACATCGGCGTGACGGTCATTCTGACGGCCGTGGCGCTGCTCGCCAGTTACGTTCCCGCGGTCCGGGCGACGAAAGTCGATCCCATCACCGCGCTGCGTTACGACTAGGACAAAAAAATCCCCGCCGATGTCGGCGGGGATTTTTCCTCAGTACGGAGCGCGCGTTACACGATTCCGTACGCCAGCATCGCGTCGGCCACCTTCTTGAAGCCGGCGACGTTGGCGCCCTTGATGTAATTCACGTGTCCGTTCTCGGTGCCGAACTCCACACACTGCTCGTGGATCCGCTTCATGATCTCCTGCAACTGGCGGTCCACTTCCTCCCGCGACCACGACATCCGCATCGAGTTCTGCGACATCTCCAGCCCCGAGATCGACACGCCGCCTGCGTTGGCCGCCTTGCCCGGGCCGAACAACGCATGGGCCTCTTCGAAGAGCGAGGAACCCGTGAACGTGGTCGGCATGTTGGCGCCTTCCGATACGAGCTTGCAGCCGTTCTTCAACAGCTCCTTGGCGTCAATCTCGTCCAACTCGTTCTGCGTGGCGCAGGGATACGCCATGTCGCAGGGAACGATCCACGGTTTCTTGTCCGGACAGAATTCCACACCGAACTTCTTGGCGTAGTCCGCCAGGGTGCCCTTGTGGTTCTCCTTGATGTCGATGATGTACGCCAGCTCTTCCTCGGTGAGACCGTCGGGCTCGTGAATGAAGCCGCCCCGATCCGACAGCGCCACGACCTTGGAGCCGTACTCCATGAGCTTCTGCGCGGCATACGTGGCGACGTTCCCCGACCCCGAGACCACCGCCGATCTTCCTTCCAGATCCTCGCCCAGATGTCCCAACATCTCCTTGGCGAAATACACTGCCCCGTAGCCGGTGGCTTCCGTCCGAATCTGACTTCCGCCGAACGCCAGCCCCTTGCCGGTCATCGTGCCGCTGAACTGGTTGGCCAGCCGCTTGTACTGGCCGAACAGATAGCTGACCTCGCGGGCACCGACCCCGATGTCTCCGGCCGGCACGTCGACGTCCTTGCCGATGTGCCGATACAGCTCGGTCATGAACGAGTAACAGAACCGCATGACCTCGGA
>JBDHHA010000181.1:0-16518 GCA_039589615.1 Gemmatimonadota bacterium | reverse complement strand
GATCGGAACTCGTGATCGGCCCCGGCGCCGAGAAGCCCCTTGCGCTGGACATCCCCCTCTTCGTGTCGGACATGAGCTTCGGCGCGCTCTCCGAGGAAGCCAAGGTGGCCCTCTCCCGGGGAGCGGAGCTTGCGGGCACGGGGATCTGCTCCGGAGAGGGCGGCATGCTCCCCGAGGAACAGGCGGAGAACTCGCGGTACATGTACGAGCTAGCCTCCGGCCGCTTCGGGTTTTCCATGGACAAGCTCCTCCGGGTCCAGGCGTTTCACTTCAAGGGTGGGCAGGGCGCGAAGACCGGAACGGGGGGACACCTCCCCGGGCAGAAGGTGCAGGGCAAGATCGCCGAGGTCCGGGGCCTCGAGCCGGGAGAACCCGCTGTGTCGCCGCCGCGGTTTCCCGATTGGACCAGTCCCGCCGACTATCGGAACTTTGCCACGGAAGTTCGGGACGCCACCGGTGGCATCCCCATCGGGTTCAAGCTCTCGGCGCAACACATCGAGAAGGACCTCGACGCCGCCCTCGAGGTAGGGGTGGACTACATCATCCTGGACGGACGAGGCGGCGGCACCGGGGCGGCGCCGTTGATCTTCCGGGACAACATCTCCGTGCCCACCATCCCGGCTCTCGCCCGGGCGCGACGGCACCTCGACGGGTGCGACCGCAAAGACGTCACGCTGATCATCACCGGTGGCCTGCGCACGCCGGGGGACTTCGCCAAGGCGCTGGCACTCGGGGCCGACGGTGTCGCGGTGTCCAACGCCGCGGTCCAGGCCATCGGGTGTCTCGGCATGCGGGCGTGCCATACCAACAACTGCCCCGTGGGAATCGCCACGCAGAAGACCCACCTCCGGGCCCGGTTGCCCGTGGACGCCGCCGCCCAGCGCCTGGCCCGCTTTTTCACGGCGTCGGTGGACCTGATGAAGCTGTTGGCCCGGGCGTGCGGGCACACCCACCTCAGCCAACTCACCGTGGACGATCTCACCACGTGGGATAGAGAGATGGCGTATCTGTCGGGCGTGCGCTACGGAGGAGCAGTGCCGCCGAAGTGAGGACGACCCTTTCCGTGTCAGGAGTAGCGCCATGTCAGCGGATGCCAACACCAACCTGAAGTGGTACCGGGTCCTCGATTCCGACGAGCTCCCCGAAGGACGGGTGAAGACCGTGACGGCGGGCCACCGGCAATTGGCCATGACCCACCACGAGGGCCAGTACGGTGCGTTGGACAACCGGTGTCCCCACCAGGGTGGACCTCTGGGTGAAGGATCCATCGAGAACGGGTACCTCCGCTGCCCCTGGCACGGGTGGGATTACTGCCCGTTGGACGGGAAGCCCCCCGGGGGGTACGACGACGGCGTGGCGACCTTTCCGGTGGACGTGCGCGCCGACGGCGTGTATGTGGCGCTGGAGGACGAGGACACCCACACCCGCACCGTGACCGACGTGATGGTGGAAACGATGGTGAACTGGGGCGTCACCCACGTGTTCGGGATGGTGGGACATTCCAACCTGGGATTGGCCGACGCCTTTCGGCGCCAGGAAGCCGCCGGCAACCTCACGTACATCGGCATCCGCCACGAGGGCGCCGCGTCGTTTGCCGCGTCGGCCTACGCCAAGCTCACCGGCACACCGGCGGCGTGCTTCTCCATCGCCGGGCCGGGAGCCACGAACCTCCTCACCGGACTGTGGGACGCCAAGGTCGACCGGGCGCCGATCCTCGCCCTCACGGGACAGGTGGACACGCAGGTGCTGGGTCCCGGGGCGTTTCAAGAGGTGGATCTCGCTGCGGCGTTCCAGGCCGTCTCCGCGTGGAGCCAAACGGTCCTCGCCACGAGCAGGCACGCGGAGCTGATGACCCTGGCCCTCAAGCACGCCACCCTCCAGCGGGACGTGGCTCATCTCATCTTTCCCGACGAAGTGCAGACACGGCCCGCCGCCGAGCGGGCCCGGGCATCCGGTCCCAAGGGGCGGATACCCCTGCTGGATGTGGCGCCGTCACAAGAAGCGCTGGACGACGCCCTGAAGCTCCTCCGGGCAGCCAAGCGACCCGTCATAATCGTGGGACACGGCGCGCGATTCGACATGGCAGGGATCGTAGGTCTCGCGGAGCGGTTGAGCGCACCTGTGATCACCACCTTTAAAGGAAAGGGATTGATCCCCGATGCCCACCCGCTGGCGGGCGGCGTCCTCGGCCGAAGCGGCACGCCGGTGGCGAGCTGGCTGATGAACGAATCCGATCTCTTGGTGGTGTTCGGCGCGTCGTTCTCGAATCACACCGGGATCACCCCCAAGATCCCCACCATCCAGGTGGATTTCGAGCCGATGGCCCTGGGAAAATTCCACTCGGTGACGGTGCCGGTGCTGGGAGAGATCGGCGTCACCTGCCGGCTCATCACCGACGGGTTGGGCGACACTGCCGCCACCGACCAACGGGACGACGTCGCCGCGCGCTGGGCGATCTGGCGCGAGGAAAAGGCGCGTCGGCGGCAGGACGACCGGGGCCAAGGCGTCAACGCCGCGGCGGTCTTCGACTCGCTGACGCGCCTCGTACCGGAGAACGCCGTGATCGCCGTGGACGTGGGCAACAACACCTACTCTTTCGGCCGCTACTTCGAGTGCAAGCAGCAATCGGTGCTCATGTCCGGGTACCTGGGATCCATCGGCTTTGGCTTTCCGGCGGCGATGGGGGCGTGGGCCGCCGCACCCGACCGCCCCACGATATGCGTAACGGGGGACGGTGGCTTCGGTCAGTACATGGGGGAGCTCACCACGGCGGTGAAATACGGCATGAACATCACCCACGTCCTCTTGAACAACAACGAGCTTGGGAAGATCTCCAAAGAGCAGCGCGCCGGAGAGTGGGAGGTGTGGCAGACGTCGCTGGTGAACCCGGACTTCGCGGAGTATGCGAAACTGTGCGGTGCGATGGGCGTGCGCGTGACGACGGTGGACGAACTCGACGACGCCATCTCCAAGGCCCTCGCCCACGACGGGCCGGCCCTCGTGGAGGTGGTGAGTGACGCCCAGCTAGTGTAGGCCGCAGTACTCGATGGCCGCTTCGGCGAGCACGCCGGCCAGCTGCGTCACGGATTCGAGATCCACCCACTCCTCGGCGGCGTGAGCGCCGGCGCCCCCGGGACCGATGACCACCGTCTCGATGCCGGCGGCGGCCAGCAGTGCCGCGTCCATCCACGGGGTGTCTCCCATGTGGGGGGGGACCAGCCCCAGGACCCTTTCCGCTCCCCGTTCCACGGCGCGAACGATCTCGGCGTCGGGTGCCACCTCGAAGGGATCCCGTGCGAAGTACGACTCCACCGTCGCCTTGAACGATGCATCCGCCGCCTGCAGCCGATCGAGGATCTCCTGAACTTCCTGCAACACTCGCTCGGGAGTCTCCCCGGGGATAGTGCGCCGCTCGATGTGGAGCGCGCTGGAGGCGGCGTAGGTGCTCACGCCGGTTCCCCCACTGAGGAGGGCGGCGTGGAGGGACGGCGGCCCCACCAACGGGTGCGGCGGTCCCGTCCGGAGCTTCTCCTCGAGGCCCTCGAGTCCCATGCGGAGGTTGGCATCCACACCCTCCTCGAACCGGCTGCCGTGGGCGGCGCGGCCCTCCGTGGTCACCTTGAGCCACACGTACCCCTTGTGGGCCAGGCACAGTCCGAGATGCGTGGGCTCCGTGACGATGGCACCGTCCACCCTGCACCGGCCGATCACGTCACTGGTCCCGATGCTGGAGTACTCCTCGTCGGCCACGCCCGCCACCACCACGTCGCCGGCCAATGACACGCCGCCGTCGACCAGCGCCTTGACCGCACCGAGACACGCCGCCATGGCCCCCTTCATGTCGAACGATCCCCGGCCGTAGACGCGCCCATTCTCCATCGTTCCGGAGAAAGGATCGCGCATCCCCTCCACACCAACGGTGTCGATGTGCGCGTTCAACATGAGGGATTTGCCGCCACCCCCTCCAGCCATCGTGCCCAGGACACTCACCCGCCCGGGCTCGGGCTCGGGTGTCTCGGTCTCCAAACCCAGGGCATCGAGCGTGTCCGCAATCAGGTGGGCGACCTCGCCCTCCCCCGGGCTCTCTGGATCGAGGATCGGATTCACCGAATTGGTTTGGACGAGGCGGATCAGGGTGGATCGAGGATCGGATTCACCGAATTGGTTTGGACGAGGCGGATCAGGGTCTCGCGAACGAAATCTGCGTCAACAGGGAGTGACATGACCTGGGCAACGTGGGTCAGAGGTTGTGATTGGGTGGAACCCGACACCGTCCACGTAGTATCTTATGATCAATGATCCTACACCCCCTGCCCCACCCCCTACAACCTAGATCTTCCATGACTCGTGGCTCTGCCATCGTCGTACTCGCGCTCGTCATAGGATTCCCTTCCGGCATCACGGCCCAGTCGGAAAGGTCGGCCCGGCCCATTCCCTATCCGGCCACACCGGATCCGGCGTTCCAGCGGGCGGTCGCCATGGGCACGCGCACCATGGCCGGCGAACCCGGGCCGAATTACTGGCAGCAGTGGACCGATTACCAGCTCCACGCCACGATCGCTCCCGACGCCAAGCGTGTCGATGGCCGCGCACACATCGTCTACCACAACCGCGCGCCCCTCGCGCTGCCGGTAGTGGTGATTCACCTGCACCAGAACGTCCACGCCGAAGGAGCCGTCCGCAATCGTCCCGTGGAGATCACCGGTGGGGTGGAGCTCTCACGCGTGGCGGCCGGTGGCGTCGACCTGGTCGAGCAGATCAGCTACGAGGTACAAGGGACCGCGCTGTTCGTCCGCCTGCCGGAGCCGCTGGCGCCGGGCGACTCCGTGGCCCTCGACATCGAGTGGTCGTTCACGGTCCCGCAAGCGGGCATGGGCCGCATGGGCTGGAGCCGCGACGATCTGTTCTTCGTGGCATACTGGTACCCGCAGATCGCCGTGCTCGATGACGTGGTCGGATGGCAGCTGGATCCGTATCTCGGCAACTCCGAGTTCTACGCCGGGTACGGGAGCTACGAGCTGACCGTGGAGGCGCCGGCGGGATGGACGGTCATGGGCTCGGGCAAGCTGATGAATCGGGAGGAGGTCCTTCCGCCCCATGTGCTGCAACGATTGGCGACGGCGGAAACCAGCGACCGCGTGATCACCGTCATTACGGAAGACGACCTCCGCTCGAACCAGGCGACCTTGCCAGGGACCGACGGCATGTTGACCTGGCGGTTTCAGGCGGACACTCTCCGCGACGTCGCGTTCTCCGCGACGCTGGCATCGCGATGGGACGCGGCCCGCACACCCGTGGGCGACCGCGACGGGGACGGTGCCGTCGACTATGCGCGGATGGATGCGTTCTACCGTGCGTCGGCGCCGCTGTGGGTGCGGGACGCCGAGTACGTGCAACACTCCATCGATTTCCTGTCCCGGTTCACGGGGTTCCCGTACCCGTGGCCCCACATGAGCAGCATCGAGGGCGGGGGGATCATCGGCGGCGGCATGGAATTCCCCATGATGACGCTCATCGGTGACTACCGTGGCCGGAATGACAGCGCGCTGTACAACGTCACCGCACACGAGTTGGCGCACATGTGGGTCCCCATGATCGTCGGGATCGACGAGCGGCGGCACGCCTGGATGGACGAGGGGACCACTACGTTCAACGAGAACCAAGCGCGCACGGAGTACTTCCCCGGCGTGAACCACAACGCCAACGATCGCGAGGAGTACGTGCAGACTGCCCTGATGGGCATGGAAGGGGAGATGATGCGGCGCACCGACTATCACTACAGCGATCAAGCGCGAGGCATCGCATCGTACTCAAAGCCGGCAACGATACTCGTAGCGCTCCGCGCCCTCTTGGGTGAAGAGGCGTTTACCCGCGGCTACCACGAGTACATCGCCGACTGGGCATACAAGCACCCCAAGCCCCACGACTTCTTCAACGCGTTCAACCAAGCGGCGGGACGCGATCTCGACTGGTTCTGGCGGTCGTGGTACTACGAGACCTGGACCTTGGACCAGGCGATCTCGAGCGTCACCGACACCGACAGCGGTACCCAGATCGTCATCGAGGACTTGGGGCTGGCGCCCATGCCCGTCCGCCTTACCCTGACCCTGGCCAGCGGCGACAGGATGCCGGTGGAGATCCCCGTCGACCCGTGGCTCGAGGGCCGGTGGACGGCGGACATTACGGTCCCGACGTCGTCGGAAGTGGTCCGGGTCGAGATCGACGCCGAAGGTGTATTCCCAGATGCGGACAGAAGTAATAATGTGTGGACGAGGAATTAGGTCGGTCGACCTTCACGGCAACGGTGAGAGGATAGCGTAATGATCACCTTACAGATCGTTGAGCACCAAGACGCCAACCTTCATAAGGAATTGCTCCGGGCGATGCGCAGTGGCGACCTTCGCACGTTTACGGCGCAGAACCGTGGGAAGAAGATTACCCACCTGACCTACAAGGGCTGGATGAACTGGACCCGCGACGGCAATGTCATCAGCTGTTCCGTCAAGTACCCGCGGAACCCCAAACTCGAGTGGCAGTTCATGCACGCCTTCCTGGGCCGGCTCGCCGATCGCTACCCCCAGTACATTCAGAGTATCACGATTCAGTTCCCAAGCGCCGAGTGGGAAGACTAGGGTAGCGCACGCGGGATTGGAGAACAGAATGCGGGGAGGCGGCAGCGCCTCCTCCACCTTCCCATGATCGAGATCATCGCGTTCGACGCCGACGACACCCTCTGGCACAACGAGCCGCTCTTCCTCGACACGAAGAGCCGATTCCAGAAACTCCTCGTCTCCTATCACTCCCCCGAATGGATCGAGGAGCGGCTCTCCGACACCCAGATCGCCAACCTTCGGCATTTCGGTTACGGCATCAAGAGCTTCGCCCTCTCGATGATCGAGACCGCCATCGAGCTCACCGAAGGCCGCATCAAGGGTCACGAAATCCAGCAGTTGGTGGACTTCGCCAAGGAGATGGTGAGTGCACCGCTCCGGTTGGTGGATGGGGCCGAAGCCACGGTCCGGGCCCTCGCCAACACCCATCGCCTCATCCTCGTCACCAAGGGAGATCTTTTCGACCAGGAATCCAAGATCGCCCGATCCGGACTCGGGGACCTGTTCACCGACGTGGAGGTGGTGAGTGAGAAGAACAGAACGACCTACGAGGCCATCGTCGCACAACACGGCGTGGAGCCCAGCGGCTTCCTCATGATCGGAGACTCCCTCCGCTCGGACATCCTCCCCGTCCTGGAGATGGGGGGCCACGCGATCCACGTGCCCTACGACACCCCGTGGCACCATGAGGGGGTGCCGGCGGAGGTCATGAGCCGGTACAGCTTTCAGCGGGCCGGCGGCCTCGGGGAGGTGCCGATGTTGGTGGCTGCGCTAGAGTGAGCTCGGGACGACCTCACCCCGGTCACCCCGCACGTACCGCACCACATCCCATCCATCCATCACGAGGGACACGGCATTGAGCACCATCACGATGCGGATCCACGCCCCGTAGGGCTGATCCGCTGGGTGTCCGCCCATGCGGCTCCATAGGTAGAGGAGCAGCGGGACCCAGAGGATGTGCCCGAGGCCCAGCAACCGGGTAAACCCCACCAGGTGGGTGAGGATCATCATCAGGGCCGCGGACACCAAAAAGATGGCCAGCGTGACCTGCGCTTCACGCCGGCCGAGAAAGAACAGTGGCATGATGGCGTTGGCGAGCATGAGCACGCCGAGCCAGGACTGGACGGCGACCGGGAGCTTCGACACGCCCTTGGGAAATTTGGCGAGTGCTTCTGTATTCATTGTTGCGCCTACTCCATCCTCATTTGTCGAGACCTCGCGGTGAGAACAATCCTCGGCGGCTCCGCGTTCCGAGGCGGTATTGTGACGTGCGCCGCTGCGGTGCGCTACAGAACAGACTTGATTGTACGCCTGGTCGCACACGCTCCCACAAATTCCGGGGGCTGATGGTCCGAAGAAGTGAATACTACATGTAAAGGACGTCTTCCATGAAATCCCGTCTAACTCACATCCTCGCCGCGGCGCTCCTGGCAACGGCTTGTGGAGCCGGTGACGACCCCGGTGCGGTTGCCGAAGCATTCTGGACCGCCAGCAAGGCGGGCGACATCGAGCTCGCCAAAACCTACGTCGCGGAAGGCAGCAAGGCGACGATGAACAACTCGGGCGATTCCCAACTGGGGGACTTCTCGCTGGGAGAGGTGACCGTCGACGGAGACCGTGCCACGGTGGAGACCGACGTCGCATCCGAGGAAATGGAATTGGCGTTCCAGACGGTGCTGATCCGGCAGGAGGGCGACTGGAAGGTCGATCTCGACGCCACCACCGACGAGATGATGAGGAGCCTCTTCGGAACCACCATGGGCGATTTCACCAAGAAGATGGGTGAGGCCATGGGCGAAGCCGTGGGCGAGTCCATGAAGGCCATGGCCGACGGTATGGCCGAGGGGCTCCAGGCCGTGGGCGAGGCCCTCTCAGACTCGATGAAAACCGACCGCCGGCGCTGACGCCGGCACCTATCCCCCACCACCAGAGGCCGTCCGGGTTGCGCCCGGGGGGCCTTTTTGTTACTCTAGCTATGTAGAGATAGACTTAGCTAGATTAAACACGGGACCGGCTCATGTCCAAACCGCTCCGGATGACCTACGCCACCGGCATGGTGCTTCAGGCCCTCGACCGCGGCTGCCGCCACGGGTTCGACATTATCGACGCCACCGGCCTGCGCAGCGGAACCGTATACCCCCTGCTGCGCCGCTTCGAGGACTCCCACCTGGTTCGCTCCAAGTGGGAACCGATCGCCATCGCCCGGGCCGAGAACCGGCCGCCCCGGAAATACTACGAGCTGACCCAGAGCGCCGAACCGATGCTGAAGCTCGCACGGGAACGCTTCCCCGCCCTGGCCGACGTCCCGGGGGATCGGGAGACGGTGTGACGACGCTGCTGCTCCGGATCATCAGCCTCCTGGTGCCCGCCCACGAGCGCGGCGAGTGGCGGCGGGAGTGGGAGGCGGAAATCGCCCACGCGCGTCATCCCCAGCATTTGAGGGGTCCTGCCAATCGGCTACTGGCAGCGGGCGGCAGGGAGCCGCGCCGCTTGGCCGAACGACTTTCACACATAGCGGTCCTGATGCGCTGTCTCGGCGCACTGGAAGACGCGTTCTGGCTTCGCATTCGGAGGAGGAACAGAGGCATGTTGCTGCAAGACGTCCGCTACGCCGTTCGATCGTTTGCCAAGAGTCCGGTGTTCACCCTGGTCGTGCTGGCGACCCTCGCGTTGGGGATCGGCGCCAACACCGCCATCTTCACCCTGGTGGACGTGGTGTTGCTGCGACCGCTTCCCGTGCAGGAGCCCGACGAACTGGTTGACATCTGGACGACCTGCCGACGGGGCTTCACGCACTGCTCGTCCTCATATCCCGACTTTCTCGACTACCGCGACCGCAACCGGACGTTGCAGGACGTGGCGGCATTCTCACCTGTCCAGTTGTCCCTCGTAGTGGGCGACGGCAACCGCATCGTGCAGGGCACGTTGGCGAGCGGCAACTACTTCGGACTGTTGGGCGTCGCCCCACACCTCGGCCGCTTGATCCTCCCGAGCGACGACGAGCGCGGCAATCCGGCACAGGTCGCCGTGTTGAGCCACCGCCTCTGGTCGGACCATTTTGGCGGAGACGCCGCGGTGGTGGGGCGGGAGGTTCGGCTGAACGACACGCCGTACACCGTCGTCGGCGTGACGCCGCGCGCGTTCCGCGGCACGCGGCTGAACGCCGAACCCGAGGTGTGGATTTCGTTCACCTCGTACGACCTCATCGCCACCGGACTGTATCAGGGTCGCGACCGCCTGAGCATTCGCGGCTCCCGGTGGATCGGCGGACTGATCGGCCGCCGCCTACCGGGCGTTACGGTCCAGCAGGTCACCGCCGACTTCGACGTGCTGTCGGAACAGATGCGCGAAGAGTTCCCCGTCGAGCGGGGGCCCCGCAACGTGACCGTCGAGCCCGTCAAGGGTATCACCTTGCCCGTTTCCGCCAGCGCCGACGTGACGCGCTTCGTCTTGCTCTTGATGGGAGTGGTGGGTGCCACGCTGCTGATAGCGTGCGCCAACGTCGCCAACCTGCTGCTCGCCCGGGCGCGGAGCCGGCGTCGTGAAATTGCAGTCCGGCTCGCCCTGGGAGCCGGTCAAGGGAGGCTGACGGCTCAACTCCTTACGGAGAGCCTCCTGCTGGCAGGTATCGGGGCAGCGGCCGGGTTGGGCGTTGCGCAACTCGGCTTCGCGGCATTGTCGGAGTTTTCTCTTCCGGGATTCGTGGCGGTAGATTCCCTCGGCCTGAGCCTCGACGGACGGGTCCTGCTATTCACCGTGGCGGCGTCACTCCTCACCGGATTGGTCTTCGGACTCGCTCCCACGCTCCAGGCGCGGCGGCTGTCCGTCACCGGAGCGCTCAAGGACGGCGATACCGGTGGGGCGGGAGTGCTCCGTGCCCGCGGCGCGCTCCTCACGGCCCAGACCGCCCTCGCGGTGGTGCTCCTGATCGGCGCGGGTCTGTTTGTACGGAGCCTGCGGAACGGACTGGCGACGGACACCGGCTTCACAACACGGTCGATGGCCATGCTGTCCATCGACTTCGGCATGCACCGATACACGTCCGAGCAAACCCAGCAGTTCATTCAGGAATTCGCCCGCCGCGCAGAGATATTGCCCGGGGTGTCGAGCGTGAGCTATTCGATCCTCCCGCCCCCCACCGCCGCGGGCATGGCGACTTTCGCGGAAATCGACGGGTACACGCCCCAGCCGGATGAGGAAATCCGGATCGAGTACGACATGGTGGGCCCGGCGTACTTTGCCACGATGGGAATCCGGCTCGAGGAAGGTCGCGACCTCACCGCCAGCGATCGACCGGGAGCGCCAGGGGTGGTGGTCGTCAACCAGACAATGGCCGAGCGGTGGTGGCAGGGAACGAGTCCGGTGGGCCGCACGATTCGCGTGGGCGGCGACGTTCCCACATGGGAAGTCGTCGGCGTGGCCCGGGACGTGGGCCGCGGGTTGGACGGTGTTCCGGAACCGTTCGTCTACCTCCCAATGTTGCAGGCGCCGATGCGGGTGCTCGACGGCGACATCACCTTCCTGGTGAAAGCGGCCGGGGACGACGCCCAGCTCCTCCCCGCCCTGAGTGCCGTGGTGCACGCACTCGATCCGAACCTCGCGCCGGACGAGCTCACGACGATGCACAACCGGATGGCGGACTTCCTCATGCCGCAGCGCATGGGCTCGACCCTGCTGGCCGGCCTCGGTGGCATGGCGCTCGTCCTGGCAACGGTCGGCATCTTCGGCGTCGTGGCGTATGCCGTGAACCAGCGACGGCGCGAAATCGGCATCCGGTTGGCGCTCGGCGCGGAGGGCAGCCACATCCTATCCGTCATGGTTCGGAGCGCCGCCGCGCCGGTTGCCGTCGGACTGGTGGTCGGCCTGGGGGCCGCTGTGGGGCTCACGCGCCTTGCGAGCAGCTTCATGTTCGACGTAGCGCCCCGCGACCCGGCGACCTTTGGGGCGGTGGTCCCGGCCCGGAAGGCCACCAGAGTGAATCCGACGGAGGCGTTGCGGAGCGAATGAACCGGCGCCGCTAGACGGTGGCTCCCTCCTTGACCCGCGTCAGCCACCCGTGGACGTCTTCGATCTCGCCCCGGGCGACGGCGAGGAATCGCTCCTGCAACTGCTTCGTGACGGGACCGGCCTTCCCTTCCCCCACCGTGATGCGGTCCACACTGCGGATCGGGGTGACCTCCGTCGCGGTTCCGGTGAAGAACAGCTCGTCCGCCATATAGAGCATCTTGCCGCACCGGAATCCTCAGATCGTTTGCCAGATTCAACACGCTGTCCTTCGTGATGCCGGACAGCGAGGTCCCATCGAGTGCCGGCGTGACGAGCACCTCGTCCCGGACCAAGAACAGATTCTGGCCACTCCCTTCGCTCACCAACCCACCAGGACCCAGAGCGATCGCCTCGATGAATCCGTGGGCCATCGCGTCCATCTTGATGAGTTGCGCGTTGGTGTAGTGGCCCGCCGCCTTGGCCTCCGACGGAAACGTGTTGGGAGCCATGCGTTGCCAACTCGACACGCACACGTCGACGCCCTGCTCCAATGCGTCGGCGCCCAGATACGTGCCCCACGGCCAGGACGCAATGAAGGTCTCGATGGGACTGCCCTCGGGATTGAGGCCGGCCGCCCCGTACCCCCGGAGCACCATCGGCCGGAGATAGCACTCGTCGAGGTCGTTCTTTTCGACAATGGCCCGGCACGCCGCCGTGAGCGCCTCCGTCGAGTAGGGAACATCGATACGGTAGATCTTGCACGAATCGCGCAGGCGTCTCAGGTGTTCGGGCAGCCGGAAGATCGCCGGGCCACTGGACGTGTGGTAACAGCGAATCCCCTCGAATACCGACGAGCCGAATTGCACCGCCAACGTCAGGACATGGATCTTGGCGTCATTCCACGGAATGAACTCACCGTCTCGCCAGATCCACTGTGCCTCCTCCAACCGTACCGACATGTCATCTCCTCTCATACGTGGGAGCGGTGGAGAGACCGTTCCCCGAACCTTGCCAGTCGCTCACGCTAGACCAATGCGCGAATCCATCCGCCATCGACGGGTATTGATGTCCCCGTGATGTACCCTGCCCGCTCGGAGGCCAAGAACGTCACCAGCGCGCCGAGCTCCGGTGGCTCCGCCAGCCTGGCCATGGGCACCTCGCTTTCCCACACCGCCTTCGCCTCGGCCACCGTGACGCCCTTCGTCTCCGCGATGCGATGCGCCAGTTCCTCCAACCGCTCCGTGTTCGTGTAGCCGGGCATCACGTTGTTCACCGTGATCCCGAACGCGCCCACTTCGTTGGCCAACGTCCGGGCGAACCCCGTCACCGCCGCGCGGATGCTGTTCGACAGCATCAGGCCGTCCACCGGTTGCTTCACCGCAATGGACGTGATGTTGAGGATGCGCCCCCAGCGGCGCTCTTTCATCCCGGGCAACACCGCGCGCGTGAGGTTGACCACGCTGTCGAGATTCTGCCGCACGGCATCGTGCCACACCTCCCTCGAGTGATCCTCGAACGGGCCCGCCGGTGGGCCGCCCGTGTTGGTGACCAGGATGTCGATCTTGCCGAAGTGGCCGAGCCCGTCCGCCACCACCCGGTCCAACTGCTCCGGATCCGACAAATCGGCGGGCACCGCAACGACATCGACACAGCGAGGCGCCCTCGGCGCCCATTTCGTCCGCCACCGCCCGCCCGAGTCCTTTACTCGACGCCGCGACCAGCGCGACTTTGCCTTTGAGTCCGAGATTCACTGGTCGTCCTTTTCGTGGAAGTAGGAATCGGTCCCGTCGAGCCAATCCTGCCGCGGGGGACTGAAGACGTCGACGTCGAGGGTGTCCACGAGGGCCTGGGCCTTGTGGGGCACGTTGGATGGGATGTGCAGCACCTCACCCGCGTTCACCGTCACCTCTTCGCTCCCGTCCTCACCGATCCAGAAATGCAGTGCTCCCTCGAGGATATAGGTCAGCTGCTCGTTGTCGTGCGAGTGCTTTGGCACGACAGCGTCTTTCGTGATGTACACGTGCGCCATCATCATGCGGTCGCCCGTGACAAGCTTCCGATCAATGACGTCGGTGACCGGTTCAAGAGGAAGGTCGTCCCAACGGAACAACCGTACCGAACGAGTCGTCATAGTGCACTCCCGTGGAGGTCATGATCTGTTGGGGATGGGCAAGTTAAGACAGTGGATGGCCCGGGGACAGGCTACTCCTGCTTCAACGCCTTGATGGGATCCACTCTCGTCGCACGGCGCGCGGGCACGAGACACGCCAACAAGCCCACCGCCGTCAGCACCACCGTCACAGCCGCGTACGTCGGCAGGTCGGTGGCCGAGACTCCGTAAAGCCGGTGGGCGATGGTCTTCGTCGCGACGAACGCACCCACGAGCCCCACCGCCACACCGGCGGCGATCACGCGCATACCTTGGCGGAGCACGAGCGCAATGACGGCGGTCGGACTCGCTCCGAGAGCTACGCGCACGCTGATCTCACTCATGCGACGCGTGACGGTGTGGGACACGACGCCGTAGAGGCCGACGGCCGCCAAGATCAGCGCCAACAGACCGCGACGTCCCGATCCATCCACTGGAGCTCCCGTCGGATGGCCACCGCGAGCAACCTGGGTTCCGTCTGCGCCCGCACCGCAACGTCGAGGCGAGGGAGCGGATGTTGCGCCAGCGCCAGGTACACGTCGGCCGCCATCGCCCCCTCGGCGGACCCTGCGACGAGGCCTCGATGTTTGACATCCCCAGCGACTCCCACCACGGAATACCATTTGCCGTCGAGTTCGTCCACTTTGACCCGCATGCCCAGCACGTCCTCTCCGGGCCACGCCTGACGTGCGAACGTCTCGCTGACAATCGCCACGCCATCCACAGCCTCACCGTCCTCGGGGGAAAACTCCCGTCCCCAGAGGAGGGGTATGCCCATGGTGGCGAAGTACGAGGGGGTGACGCGGTGCAGGTTCACGCGCAGGGCCTCGGTCCCGGGCTTTCCCGTGGCCACCCGGGCCGCTTCATACCGGCCGGTGAGGGGGAGCGCGGAGGTCATGGCGACGCTGCTGACCGCCGGGAGCGCGGCGAGCCGCTCGGACGCGCGCTGGACGAAGGCCCGCACATCTTCAGGATCGTACTGCCGCAGCGGAAGCTGTGCCGAGAGCGTCAGCAAGTTGGTGCGGTCCAGACCGGGGTCGATACGCATCTGGCGGGCGAGGGTTCGCACCATCAACCCCGCCGCGATCAACACCACGAGCGCGAGGCCCACCTGCCCAATCACCATGGCGGTGCGGGCGTTCAGGAAATCGCCGCTCTTCGCTGTGTATCCCACCGAGCGCGCCGCACTCCGCAGTGTCTCGGCGGCCCTGGCGTCGGTTACCCGTAACGCCGGCAACACGCCGAAGGCCACCCCGGTCAGTACCGAGAGCGCCACTGCAAAGCTTACTGCGCTGGCGCTCATGGCGATGTCGATGTGCTCCGGCAACTCGACGGGGTTCATGACAGTGAGGAGCTCGGTCAACCAGAGTGCTACGATCAATCCGAGAGCTCCTCCCAGCAACGCCACGGCGACGCTTTCCGTCACGAGATAGCGGATCATCCTCACCCGGCTGGCCCCGAGAGCGTGCCGCAAGGCGATCTCTTTCCGGCGGCCCGTGTCACGGGCGATGCGCAGGTTGGCCACGTTGGCGCATGCGATGAGCAGGACGAGCCCCACTGCCACGAGGAGAAACAGCGCCGTCCCCCGCACGTCGCCGAGGAGCCGCTCGTCCAGCGGGACGAGGATGGCGCCCCGATCAGGGCTCAGCCGAGCCGCCATCACCGCGGCCTTGGTCTGCGCCTCCTCCAGTGACACATCGGGTTTGAGTCGCGCAAAAACGCGGAGGAACCTGCTCTCCCGGGACTCGAGCACCGTGAGCGGTCTGTCGTGCCGGATCTCGACGCCGCTCACGAGGGGAAGCCAAACGCCTATCCGGCCACCCAGGCCACGAAAACCTCCATCCAAGACTCCCACCACCGTGGCCGTCACCCCGTTCACGGCGATGGACCGGCCAATGGCTCCGGAGTCGGCGGCGAGGTGCTGCTCCCACACTCCCCGGCTCACCACTACGACCGGAGGACAGAGACAATCTTCTTCGGGGGCCATGAGCCGCCCGAGGATCGGTCGCACGCCCAGGAGGGGGAAATAGGCCGGGGACACGAACGCCGCCTGGAGGTGCTCGGCCTGTCCCCCCGCCGTCAGGTTGACGGCTCCGACCTCGAGGGCGGCCACCCCATCGAACACTTCTTTCTCGCCGGCCCAGTCCCAAAAATCCCCATAGGAAATGGTTCCGGATTGGGCCGCCTCATCGGCACCCGTTCCCACAATCTGGACCAGCCGGTCCGGGTCCTCGAAGGGCAGCTCACCCACCATGACCGCGCTCACCACGCTGAAGATCGCCGTGTTGGCGCCGATCCCCAGGGCCAGGGTGAAGAGTGAGATCCCGGTAAAGCCGGGCCGCCTCGCGATCAGGCGGAAGGCACTCTTGATGTCTTGAAGAAAACCGTCACTCACCGGCACGATCCAGGTTTGCGTAGCGGGCGCACCCCAACCCCCGGGGCGCGTCTTCCCACCACCCAATCAGCAAGGGACATGCCCAATTGCACGACATGGTAATACTATGTAAATAAACGACTTACCTTGACCTGCCAGGTGGGATTCGAGATCGTTTGTGGGATTGTACTTCGCAGAACCGAACGGCGGCCGGGGAGAGGAGGCGTCGGGTCATTCGGACTCGACTCCTCCCCCACCCCACGGCTCACCGATCACTCAAATGCCACCCACACCGCATCCCCTCTCGTAGCCGAGAGCTCGGCGGCTCTCAGGAGGGCCGCTTGCTTCTCCTCCAGCGTCGCCTCCCCGTCCACATCGATATCCGATTCGGCGGCATC
>JBDHHA010000180.1:0-8366 GCA_039589615.1 Gemmatimonadota bacterium | reverse complement strand
CACCGGCAGGTGGCGAATCCGATTCTTTGTCATGATCCCCATGACATAGTCGAGACTATCGTCGGGTACTCCGATGATGAGATCCTTTGTCATGATCTCCCGGACCAGCGATGGGCAACTCGTTTCTTCTCCCGGTGATGGCTCGCTCAGGGCCACACACTGCTGACCGCATTGGCGCAGGATGTCCCGTTCCGTGATGATCCCGCACGTTTCTCCACGCTCGCCAGTGACGACCAGAGCACCGATCCTGTGCTCATTCAGCTTGCGGATGGCTTCCTGGACTGTCTCATCCTGCTCGATCGTGACAACATCGGCGCCCTTCTCGCGAAAGATGTTCTTGATCTTCATGGCCAGAACTCCCCTTGGCACAAGCTGCCAGAATCGTAGCTGGCATGCACTCCTGCCGCCTAACTGGCAGACCGCTCAGCCCCGCCCCACCGCCGCTGGTGGAGCCGGCCGAGAGGCCCCGGTGGACGTCGGAAGGCTAACACAATCGATTGGAATGAGCGGCGGCCCGTTAGCTGCAACGGCTCTTATGATGCCCGACGCAGTTGAATGAAGTGGCCGGCGAGCAGAAGCCCCTGCCCACCGGCCTTCTTCAACTCGAGTTGGTAGATCGCAAGCACCTGGGTCCAACGGGGAACCGTTAACAAGCTCGGGTCAGCACTCCGCTGTCCTTGCCCGCGCACGTACCGATTCGCATGTGGGGGGGTGGGGAAAGGTTCCGCGAAGTGAATCTCAGCTAGATAGTTACTGGAGTAGGTCGGGTCGCCGCCCAAATAAGCCGCCGGCGTCACCGCCCCGATTATACGTTTGTGCGCGTCTCAGCCAACCAGCTTCTCCGCTTCAAAGTCGAGAAGTACCAGTCTCCTTTCGACGTAGATATCGTGTGAAATTTCAGATCCAGCCGGACCATCCTGTCATAGTCAGGAGACGAGACGGTCAAGGAGATCTGAATGACCCCCGAACAGCGAGAAATCCAGCGCAAGGGGCGAGTCATCGAGTACGCCGAGCAGATCGGCAACGTCCGGAAGGCCTGCCGATACTACGGCGCTGGGTCGGCGCGGAAGGGATACAAGTGCCACTTGGCGGCACGGCGTGAGGACCCGTTGGCGACGAAGGGGGTGTCGCCCAGACGCATCCTGCTCTCGGTGACAGGCCTCCCGGCCGCGACGACCAGCACCAGGCGGTCGCTGGCGGCGACCCGCCTCGCCATCTGCGGGCGGCGCGCGGCTATGGCCGGCCCCGAGACGTCGATGCTGCCACCGCTCAAGGCGGCGACCAGCCAACCCCCACTCCTCATCAGGACGGCGTGATCGCCGTGATCCTCGAGGTCCCGGATCAGGATGCGAAAATCCGCCAGCTCGTCGGGCAGCGCCAGCATTCTGGCCTGGGCGACGACAGACGAAATGAGCAGTAGTCCTGCCAGCACTCGCGCCAGGATGTGCAGCGCTGTGATTCCCGATCCGCGTGCCAACGACAGGGCGTTGCCGAGCAGGAGTGGGAAGACCAGGAGCGATCCAAACCAGTAGCGGCGTGCCTCGAAGTACCCGCCCCCGGTGCGACCGCTCAAGCTGAGCAACGCCAGATGGACGAACGGGACCGCGCACAACGCCAGCAGGGGGAGGTTGCGCTGTTTCCACGCCCGACGGGCGGTGTACGCCGCAGCCACCAGGATCGCCGCGACGATCCCACTCACGACTGCGTCGTTGAGAAGCGCCAGCGGCCCCGGCGCGAACTCGGGCCCCGCGTACGGAGGCCGGCGGCTCAGCAGGGCCCTGGAGAAAGTCGTCCCCTCCGGCAGCCGGGCCAGGGGATCTCCGTTGAAGTAGGCGGGAAGCGCCCTCAATGACTGGAGCAGGTTCGCCGGTATCTCCGAGGGCGATGCAAACTCGAGTTCGAAGCCCGGGGCCGCCACCGCGTCTCGCACGAAGTGGTCGACTTGCCCCAAGCGGTAGGCGATGTCGGGGCCGGCTCCCACCAGGCAGCCCGCAACCACCAAGGCGAAGGTGGCGGCGGCTCGCCGGAACGCGACGCCACGCCACAGCGGACACAACACCAGGACCAGAATCGCGGTTGCCAACATCGGGAGGAACAGACGCGTCGTCCACCATCCTACACCGACCAGCAGGCCTAGCCCGGCCCAGCCCGCAACCGTCCTGGCTTCGAGCGGCGTGACCATTACGTGGCGAGCCCAAACCAGGCCGGCCATGAGCGCCACAGCCAGCAATGGCGCCGTCTCGTAGGTGGTGCAGGGCTGCGTGATGTAGTGGTTGGCATAGGGGGAGGCCACCGCCGCCGCGAGTCCCACCCAGCAGGCGCTGCGGCGATCCATCAGTCGTTGCGCCAGCGCCGTCGTTAGCCCCACCCCGGCCGCCCAGATCCCGAGCGAGACGAGACCCGCCACCGGGATGGAGGCACCGAACAACCGGAACCAGAGCGCCGTGACGTAGTTGCCGAGGGTTCCCATATAGGCCTGCCCCCAGAAGAAGACGGGCCACTCGCCCTCCACAATCGAGAGCGACATCAGGAACGAGATGGCGAAGTCCGGTTGGAAGTGGAGGTCGTAGCGCAGGACGAAGGGGAGGTGGAGAATCAAGCCGAGCAGCGCAGTCCACCACGGAAGGTGGGCCAGGCCGTACGTGCGCGACCAGCGGGCTACGACTCCGCTCACCCGACCAATCCCACGCAGATCGTCATGCTCCCGCGTCGATCTCCCCTGCCCTCGCCTTATCAGAAGTTGGCGTCGACAACCGAGCGCCCCTGTCGGGGGCGGGCCAACCGCGACTACACCTGGGGGCGACCAGAGAGAGAGGGTCCGAGACGGGAAGACGCGGAGACGAGCCACGTGGCTTGACAGAGGTCAACTTCTGGTGGGATTGAGCTAGCCCCCCACTCTCACTCCCCACTGGCGGGCAGTCTATACCGATCTGGGGTGGGGGTGGGAGGAGAATCCTCTTGCCAGCCCACACTCGGGTGGGCGCGGGTGATTATGCCTACACACTCAACTCTCTGTATCCAAAAGAGTTATCACTCGTGGAGTCTTAAGGCCTGCACTTCTCGGGAGCGAATCACGCTCGAGGAACAAATGCCTGACGTTGAAACGAGGGAAGGGAAAGGATTTACGCAACGCGGCTTAGCCACAAATGGGGGCCGGATTCCTCTCTACGAAAAACCGTCCAACTGTCTGAGAAGACCTGACGACGAACAGTGCGGATCGTCCACCCTGCACTCATCTCGATCCGTTCTCCTACTCCACATTCGGTCGATGCGGACCGCTCGGTGATAAACTAGCGAGCCGGCGCCCATCGGGACGCCGTTTTGTTGCAAATCTCACCCTCGCGATAGTCTATCCTGGTCGTTTCGTGCTTGGTGCGCACCGCGCGTTCGCTTCGACCGTTCCGGTGACATACCGAAGCCCGGATTCCTCGATGACGACAGAGTTTGAGAATATCGTTCCCGCAGCCGCGCTCATCGCCGTGATGGCCGCGATCGCGATTCCCTACAGGACTTCTGCGGCGCGCGAAGCCAGACTTTCGACCGCATCCATCGGGTTCCTGCTCGCCTGTTGGCTGACTTCTACGGTTATCGGTATCGAAATCAACGTAAACCATTTCGGCATGCTCATACGCAACGACGACTCGTATATCACCTACCGATACGCCGAGAACCTCGCCAACGGAATGGGCATGGTCTACAACGCCGGTGAGCGCGTACTCGGCACCACGACGATCCTCTTCACGTTGATGCTCGCGGCTGCGAAGGTCAGCGTGCCCGCCGCGAATATCGTTTCCGTTTTCGTCCTCCTGAATCTCGGCTTCTTTGCACTCGCGACCCTGATGGGGCTCCGCCTGTTGAATCGTGCACACTGCGATCGAGCGTCTCGACACCATCTCCTGTCGATGGTCTTCTTTCTCGCCGTCATCGCCGTGGATCAGGGTTTCCGACGGCTGATGTTCGGAATGGAGATCGGTCTCGTGATTTTTCTCACGATGGCCGCTCTATATCTCCTCTACGAGAGAAGTCTCGTGCGCTTGCCTCTCGTTCTCTTTCTGTTGATTCTGACCAGGATCGACTCCGTAATCTTCGTGGGGCTGTGCTTGCTCTACCTCATCGTATTCGCACGAGAGACACCGATGAAGCGGCGGATGATCTCGCTTTCACTCTTTGGCTCGCTGGTGACTCTATACGTCGTGATCGCAACTGCTTATTTCGGCTCCTTCGTGCCAAATACTTTGGTGGCCAAGAATCTCGTCTACCGTGAGTTCCCAGTACATGGTGGTTTCTCGTCGTTCTAGGCATTCCGCACCGGCTTGTTCCGAGAGCTCTTCTGGGCGACGAGCGAGAAGTTCGTGTTGTTCTGCTGCTTTCTGATCGGAACCGGCCGTGCGCTCGTGAGGCGACAGAATCTTTTCCTGCTGGCCGCCTTTGCTGCGTTCGGATACTTCCTATTTCTCGCTGTCTTTCAGATCACGAGGGGGAGACTCTGGTTCACGCCCCAATACATGTTGCTGTACTACGTAGTCTGCACTCTCGGTTTTTGGAGCGTCGCGGATTTCGTCGCGGGATGGATCGGGCGACTTCCAGCTCTTCGAGAGAGGAAGCTATTGCAAGACATCGCCCTCGTCGCAGCCCTCAGCGTAGCGGTGAGTGCGTTGGTGGTCTTTCCGGCCGTGGAAACCCTGAAGAATAGCGAGCGGATATACCGCAGGATCTTCGTCGAAGACGACACCCTGATCTGTCTTGGACAGCACATCAAGCAAATGAACCTGGACTCGACCAGCAGATTGCTGGTCGGCGACATCGGCAAGGTCGGGTACTACAGCGGCGCCTATGTACTCGATTATGTCGGACTCGTGTCTCCGCAGGTCTTCAAGTACTACCGAGACGGAACGGGATTGTTCGGAGTCGTGATGGAAGAGCTTCCGAGTCTGGTCGCCTTTGCATATCCCAAGGTCCTCGGCTCAGAGAGCCGCATTTCGGCGCGAGCGTTTCGCACCTGGTTCACCAGCCACTACGCTCGGATCGAAACTGCGTGTCCATCGGAGGCCCTCATCTATCCCCTATTCATCCGGAAGGACCGTGGTGCAGGACTTTCCCACGACGCTCACCAGCGCCACTGACGTCGAGACGAGATTCGGGGCCGTACGCTGGTAGCCGGCTTTTTGGGCGCGTTCGTCTGGGCCGTCGATAGACGTTCACATAATGGGCGCGGGGCACTGTCAACGTCGGCGATGGGGAAGGGGGACCTCCCACTCCTCTCGGACTCAGATGCGCCAGGGGAGCGCCGCAGCACCCCAAAACGGGGGGCCGTATAGGGCCGTCTCAGACAACTGGGGCCGTCTTGCGTGCCGCCCTGTGCCGCTCTCTGTCGCCATATGCCACATCGAGAGTGAAAGTCCGCGTCACTTCTTGCGCTTCTAACATTCTTCGAACCTGAGGGTCGGGGGCTCGAATCCCTTCCGTCGCGCCAGGATTTCAAGAAGTCTGACCGCAGCTTACGCGGTCGGGCTTTTTCGCGTCGGGGCGCGAAATCGCCGAGATGTAGCCACCGGGTAGCCACGCGGTGCGGGCAAGCCCTTGCTGGAGCCTGCGGTATCCCATTCAAGTGGATTCAGGCTCGAGGTGGCCCAGGTTTTGACATAGGAAGCGGACTACTACTGGGGGCAGGCCACGCCTTCCCGGCCCAATCACACGCCACCGTCTGCCGGGCTTCGAGGGTTTGGGTTAAGTTCTGAAACTTCGAAAGAGGTGGTTTCCTGCTTCTTATCCAAAGGAGAGCATCGATGCGAGGCTTGAAGGGCAAGAACGTATTGGTCACGGGGGGCGCCAGCGGCATCGGGCAAGCCACGGCGACCCGCTTCCTGGAGGAGGGCTGTGCCGTCTGCGTGCTCGATCGCAGCGCCGAGGCCCTCGAAAGGGTAACCACCGAGCTGCCCGCTCTCACAGCCGCCATCGACGCCGACGTCTCGAATCTCGAGCAGGTACAGGCGGCCATCGGCGAAGCGATCGAGCGCATGGGCTCCCTTGATGTGGTGATCAACAATGCCGGCATCAGCATCCGGCACGACTTCCTCGACATCACGCCAAAGGAGTGGGACGAGGTTCTAGGTGTCAACCTCACGGGGGTTTTCCAGGTGGCGCAAGGGGCAGCTCGCCACATGGTCGCCAAAGGCTCCGGGGTGATACTCAACACCGCCTCCACTGGCGGCAGCACCGGCTACCCGCACTACGCCGACTACTGCGCCAGTAAAGGAGGCGTGATCGCGCTGACCCAGACGATGGCTCTCGAGCTCGCCCCCGTCGTCCGGGTCAACGCCGTATCTCCCGGATACGTGCTGACGCCGATGCAGCGCGCCGAGTACAGTGATGCCATGCTCGAGGCTGTCAACCGGAAGATTCCCCTCGGCCGTCACGCCCGGCCCGAGGAGATCGCTGCGCTGTTTGCCTTTCTGGCCTCGGAAGACGCCGGCTTCGCGACCGGCCACGTCTACGTGATGGACGGCGCGGAAACTACCGGTGGCCTGTGCAGCCAGTGGACCCACGAGTAGAGGAATCCGGGTCGACGCCCAGCGCGCAGGGCGACACGAAACCACCGCAGGAGGATTGTCCCGATGAAACTGGAAGGTAGGGTTGCGCTGATCACTGGCGGAAACTCGGGCATCGGTAGCGCCACCGCCGCTCTATTCGCCAAGGAGGGGGCAGCCGTCGTGCTCACCGGACGCAACCAGGAGCGCGGCGAGAAGGTCGCACAAGCCATCAACGATGCGGGTGGTAAGGCGATGTTCATCCGCTCCGACGTGCGTATCGCGGAGGACTGCCGGCATGCCGTCGAGCAGACGCTCGAGCGGTTCGGTCGTATCGATGTGCTGTTCAACAACGCCGGGGTCTACCATCCGAAGACCGTGCCGGAATGCACGGAGCAGGAGTGGGACGAGACCATCGACTCCAGCCTGAAGGGCGCCTTCCTGATGTCCAAGTATGTCCTGCCCTCGATGATCGAGCGCGGCAGCGGATCGATCATCCACACCAGCTCGGGCTGGGGAATCCTCGGCGGCGACCGGGCGGCGGCTTACTGCGCGGCCAAAGGCGGTCTCGTCGTCATGGCCAAAGCCATGGCGATCGATCACGGCTCCGACGGGATCCGCGTCAACTGCGTCTGCCCTGGTGACACCGAAACGCCGATGGAACACGCCGATGCTGAGAGGCGTGGCATGACGTGGGAGGAATACCTAGCCGGAGCATCGAATCGCCCGCTCGGCCGAATGGGCACCGCCGACGAGATCGCCCGCGCGGTCCTCTTCCTGGCCTCTGACGACTCTTCTTTTGTAACCGGCGAGTCACTGGTCGTGGACGGCGGCGGTGTGGCCGGCTAGGAATGATGGGAGGTTCGAGCGGCATCTTGGCCAGGCCCGAGAGGTAGATCTGTTGTCAGACAGGCGCCGAAGGGGAAATCGAACCGCGCGCTGAAGCATGGGGCCCGTGTGCGGCGACAGTACACCGTGGGGCCCTACGGGAAAGAATAAGCAGGAGAACAGCATGACAGAACGATGCGGAAGAAGATGCTCGAGGAAATCGGCGCCGCCAGCGTGGAAGAATTCTACGCGGACATCCCCGAGAAGCTGCGTTTCAAGGGCAAGCTGGATCTGCCGCCGGCCCATCTGTCGGAGTTCGGCCTGAAGCGCCACGTGGAAGGCATCCTGAACAAGAACGACAGCTGCAGAGAGAACCTCAGCTTTCTCGGCGGCGGCTGCTATCAGCATCACGTGCCGGCGATTTGCGACGAAGTGAACCAGCGCAGCGAATTTCTGACCGCGTATGCGGGCGAGCCCTACGAAGATCACGGGCGTTTCCAGACCCTCTGGGAGTACTGCAGCATGATGGGGGAGCTTCTGGAAATGGACGTCGTGAACGTGCCGACCTACGACGGCCTGCAGGCGGCGGCAACTTCCCTGCGCATGGCCGCGCGCGTTACGGGACGCAAAGAGGTCATCCTGGCCGGGGCCGTCGGCCCGGACCGGATTTCGCGCATCGTCGATTACGCAAAGCCTCATATCGACGTGGTGCAGATTCCCTTCGATGCGACCAGCGGCCTGGTGGACGTGGATGCGGTGGCCGACGCCCTGAGCAAGAACGTGGCGGCGATCTACTTCGAGAGTCCGTCCTACCTGGGAGGTATCGAGACCGCCGGTGCCAGGCTTACGGAGTTCGCGCACCAGAAGGGTGCCCTGAGTGTGGTGGGGGTCGACCCTTCATCGCTGGGCGTCCTGGCGCCGCCCGCCAGCTACGGAGCGGACATCGTCTGTGGCGACATCCAGCCCCTGGGCATGCACATTCAGTACGGCGGCGGGCACGCGGGTTTCATT
>JBDHHA010000179.1:0-7732 GCA_039589615.1 Gemmatimonadota bacterium | reverse complement strand
TGCGCGCAGGGCGACCGTGCCCTGCGGGACGTTCCGCATGATGTAGCGTCCGTCTTCGCCGGTGAAAACCGAAATGTTGGTTCCCACCAGAACGATGCGGACCTGCGCCAGCGGCTCGCCCGTTTGGGCGTCTGTGACTTGACCGCCGATCGTGGCTTGCGCCATCGCCGGTCGCGTCGACAGGGGCAGCGCCAAGGCCAAAGCCAAAGCGCCAACCAACCATGTCACACGTCTGGACTTCATACGCACCTCTCGGTTGGAGGGGAAGGGATACTGCCGACCTGGAGCGCTTCCAGGTCGGACACGACGGTGCCCGCCGCTCCGTCCCCCACAAGAGGGACTGCGGCGAACCGACCGTCGAAATTGTCCGAGGAGGGCATACCATTCACCCACGTTTCGTTACGTCGCGTGGGTGGCTGCACACCGTGCGAGCAGCGTTTTGTCTCTGCCAAACAACACGCGCCATGCGACGCAACCGGCAGAGTCGGACCTCAGTCCATCCTCAAATGCGTCTGGAGAGGAGAGGATGCGCTGGGGTTTTAGACGACCACGTATGTTGACCTGGCCGCCTGGCGCCAATGTAATCCGCGTCACACGGCGCTGCAACAAATGACCGGGGCTGTGCGTAAAGGTCGATTATTAATCTAGCTTTATGTTTCCAACCGACTCGACGAGCGTCGCTGGAGTGCGGGAGTTCCGCGGCGTGGTGACCGCCGTGAACGACGCCGCGGGAATTGGCCCGGAGTGGATTGCGGTGTGTGGCGGTTTTCTGGACGCGCTGAGACTAGTAACTCGCTCCGGCACGCACGCCGAAGACGGGTGACAATCCACTGGGGACCGTCGTCGGAACCGTGAGGAGCATCGGGTCGATCTCGCTGCCTTCGTCCGTCAGCGCCTTCAAGAACTCTACCAGCGCGTCGATCTCGTTCGGGTCGAGGTCCAGGGGCTCTCTGATGATCACCTCGACCATCTCGTTCGTGACGTCCGCATGGCGCGGCTGCGCTCCGTCGTTGTAGAAGCGCACCGTCTCCTCCAAGGTGTCAAATACTCCATCGTGCATGTAGGGCGCAGTCAACTCGACGTTGCGCAACGAGGGAACCCGAAAGGCAAATCGATCCGTCGACATTCCGGTGTGCATCTCGCGACCCGTGTCATCACGGCCCGCCGCCGGCACTCCCGTCACCATGAACTGGAAGTTGCTGAACATAGCCCCGTGGTGGCACACGAAGCACTTGCCCCGCTCGAAGAAGATCTCGAGACCGTCCTTCTGCACGGGAGTCAGCGCGGCGTCGTCGCCGTTCACGAAGCGATCAAAGGCCGAATTGCGCGTCACCAATTCGCGCTGGTATGCAGCGATGGCCCGAGCCAACGTCGATGCGTTGACGAGCTCGACAGGCGTCTCCGTGGAGAACGCGCTGCGAAATCGGTCCACGTATGCCGGAACGGTACGCAACCGTGCCAGGATGCTGTCCACCGCCAGGTCACGCGCTTCCTCGTCTGTTCCGGGGAAAGCGTCTCCCCGCATCTCGATTCGCGATGCGAGGGGAGCCAACGCCTGACCTTCCAGCCCGACGGCACGGCCGTCCCAGAACATCGGCGCCGTGTGCGTTGTTGTTCCGCCCGCGTCCGCCGCAAGCGCCGTGTTGAGAACCGTGGGGGTGTTTCGCAGCGTCGCTGCGATCGGGGTGCCGCTCACGGCGGAGACCGAAAGCACCCGCTGCGGGCCGAGGCCCACGCCGCTCACACCGGCGCCAAACTGCCGTCCATCGGCGAAGTGAAAATCGGGATGGTGGCACGTGCCGCACGCCACGTCCTGTTCACCGCTGAGAATCGGGTCGTAAAACAGGAGACGGCCCAAGGCCACGCGGTCGGGATCGTAGGCGTTGTCCGGCGGATAGGGAATCGGCCCCAGCGTCTCGAGGTCGAACCGCTCCCGGAGGTCCTCTGTCTCGGGACCATTGGCATCGGATGAGCACGCCGCGAGGGCCGCCAGGCATCCCAGGAGCCACGCCCTAGCCGCCATTGGAGATCGTCCCCCGTGCGCCGACCAGCACCGGCAGGTTGCGGTCGGTGGTGGAGCCGTCGCCCAACTGACCTCGTTGATTGAATCCCCAACAGTACGCATCACCGGAAGCGGTGAGCGCACAGGTATGGAATCGTCCGGTGCTGACGGAAACGAACTGTTGATCACCGCCGACAGGATTTGGAACCAGCCGATCTCCGTCGACACCGTCACCGAGCTGTCCGAACTGATTGAGACCCCAACACATCGTGACGGAATCTTCCGTGAGGCCGCAGGTGTGCTGGCCTCCCGCCTCCAGCGACTGCCAGCCATAACCGGCCATCACGGGGGAGGGAACGCTGGTGCTCGCCGCGCTCCCGTTTCCGAGTTGTCCGTTGGTGTTGAGCCCCCAGCAATAACTCAATCCGTCTGTCGTCACGCCGCACGAGTGACCATCTCCAGCGCCAACCGTGTGGAAGGCGAGTGCGCCCGCCACCGAGACCGGCACGTTGCTTCCCGTCGTGCTTCCGTCGCCGAGCCTCCCGTCGCTGCCCGCGCCCCAACAGTATCCCTCACCGCTCGGGGTCCAACCGCAGCGGTGATCCCCCCCGGCCGCGACAGAGGCAAAATCGATCGTTCCGTCCACTTTCACGGGGACCGTGCTCGCCGTCGTGGAGTCGTTGGTGGCACCCCCGTCCCCACGCGCCCCCCAGCAATACACGTCACCGGCGGCAGTCACCGCACAGCTGTGTCCCCCACCCGCCGACACCGACACGAACGTAATATCTCCGGCGACCAACGTCGGCGCGAACCGGTGTTGAAACGTTGCGTCACCGATTTGCCCGGTCACGTTGAAGCCCCAGCAATACACCTGTTGGCTGTCGGTGACCCCACAGGTGTGAAACGCACCGGCGCTGAGGGCCGTGAACGTGAGGGCTCCCACCACCGCCACGGGCTCGGGCTGACTCACGCTCCGCGCACCCACCCCGAGCTGTCCCACTTCGTTGCCGCCCCAACACAAGGCGCGGCTGTCGCTGGTGAGACCACACGAGTGGTCGTCTCCGGCCACAACCAGGGTGAATTTCAACTCTGGAATACTTTCGGCGGGCGTGCTGGGAGCAGTCGGGTTCTCGGCCGTTCCGCACGCACAGAGAACCGCTGCAAGCAGGGTCAGGGATCGGTTTGTTGGGTGGCCCATGGCGCCCTATGGGTCTGGCTCCCACGAAGGTACACGGCGGCGACGCCACTGACCAGTGAAATCCCACGTTGCTTCTGGCGCCCTTGTGGGTTTGGAGTAGATTCTGTGAATCGTTAAGAAATCGGTGAATGTGCCATGAAGTGTTCGTTAGGTAAAAGTGGATTACTGCCGACCGTCGCGATGGTCCTCTTGGGATGTGGCTCCAACGGAGGGGATTCCGGCGAGGGATTGCTTGACGTCGCGGTGTGTCTCCAGGTGACGGCCGAGGGCCACACCCAGGGCACGATGGCGCGCCTCAGGGGCAGCGGAATCTTCCGCTTCGGGGAAGAGGAACGGGAGGCCCTGGTGGCGCTGTACCTGTTCGACCTAACTGAAGCTCAGGACGGCGGCCTCCGGGGCAGGGCCAACTACCAGTTCGTGTGGGACGGCGGCGATTCGTTCTTGACCTCCGACCCGGTGTTCATGGAACCGGGGTTGTTGCCCGACCAATACACCTTCGATATCCCCATGACCATCGTCCACGGCGCGGGGCTCTTCGCGGGGAGGGAGGGCTCCAGACCCATCTCCCTCGATGCCGTCATCACGTTCGGGCCGCCGCCGGAACCCGGCGGGTTGGCCACCGCCGTCGAGAACTTCACGATCGGCGGTCAGCTCTGCGGCGAATGACCCCGATTCACAGCACGCGATCGCCACCCGGACCAGAATCGTACGGGAACGAAAAGAGGCGGCCACTTGGCCGCCTCTCGTCGTTCTACCGGGAATCGTCTCCTATGCTTGCCGATCGAGACACCCGGTGAAGTTGGGGTTGTTCTCCTCGTCGAGCGGGACGATGATGTTGAGATCCACCCCGTAGTTCGCGCCCGGCTTCCAATACGGACCGATAGGATACACCGTGTCGGAATTCCGCCCGTACTGGCGCACCAACCGGCGCAAGTCGGCCAACCGCTGGCCGGTGGAGAAGTTCCAGAACGCACGTTCCCGGAAGTGGAGGTCCTCCCGGGCGGCCTGCGTCCCGGGATCCACCAGCGGTGCCAGCGTACCGGCGGCATCTCCACGGAGGGCAACCGCGTGCGTCGCCCAGTCCGCCCGAATGGCATTCATCGCTGCCAGCCACCCGGCGGGGTTCGATCCCAATAGCGCCTCGGCCTCGATCAGGCGGGCCTCGACACCCGCGGCCAACCGAACCGGGTTTTCACGACTGACGTAGTTCGTGAATTGCCAGTTGTCGCCCACGGAAGGCGTTCCCGGAACCTGCTCCGAGGTGTCGAACGCGCAGCCGGGGCACAGTGCGGACTGGATCCGCGGGTCACCCGCCGTCCGGAAGTCCAGACCGTTCACCCCCTCGGTGTCGCCCAACGACCAGCGTCCCACACTCACGTTGAACTCGTAGATCTGATTCCGCTCGTTGCCCGAGTTGTTCGAGTGCCGGGTCCACTTCACAAAGTCGCTGGCCACGCCGGCCACCGCCGCCGACGCTCCGGCGTAATCCCCTTTGCCCACCATCGCCCGTCCCACACCGACCCGTGACGCGTCGGCGATATCCGCGGCGACTGCGCCGTGGGCCAGCGCGGCCTGGAAGGCGGCAATGGCACGGTCAAAGATCTGGCTGCCGGTTTCCGGAGCGCCGAACTCGGTGTCGCCAGTCTCCGGCTGGAGACTGAACGGCACGCCATTGCAGTAGTTTTCCGCAAAGGCGAGGTAGGTGAATCCGGCATACATCAACATCTCCGGCACCCGCTCGTCGGTGGCTCCACCCGGCGAATCGCCGATCTTTCGAGCGGCTTCCTCGGCAGAATTGCGAGCCCGCTGCAGGCGGCGGAACATGCCCTCGAGCGTGCCGTTGTCGTCGGGAATGCTTCGCGTTTCCGCCTGGAACCGCGTGGTGAAGGTCCCCGAGTGCATCCACTCGTCGGTGAACAGGCCGCTGGTCATGATCATGCCATCGGTCGATCCACCGCCCGAATACGCAAGGTTGAACTCCCCGATAACACCGTTGCGCAGGGTCTGAAGCCCGATCTCGTCCAGCAGGTTGTCCGGCGTGACGATATCGGGATCGGTGACCTCGAGGATGTTCTCACACCCGGCCAAGGGCAGGGTCAGCGCAACCGCCACCACTCCGAGGCGGGCGACCCTTTGCCCCAGGCTTCTCTGGTTGTTTATGTGCTTTGTCATTATGTCGCCCCCCCTAAAACGCAACGTTCAGACGCGCGGTCCAGAACCGAACCTGCGGCTGTGTCAGGAAGTCACGGCTGCCGAAAGTCCCTGAGAACCCTTCGACCTCCGGGTCGGACCCCTCGTAGTCGGTGATCGTCGCCAGGTTCCGTCCGGTGACCGTGAGGGAAAGCCGGTCCGTCCGTATCGCCTCCGCCCAACTGTCGGGGGCGAAGAACGTGAGCGAGACCTCCCGGAGCTTGATGAACCAGCCGGGCTCCAGGTATCCGGCGGACGTGCTGACACTCGACCGCCGCGTCTGCGCCTGGGCCTGATCCTCCAGCGACGCCGTTGCATCATTGAGGCCCCGGCAGATGTTGAACCCGCAGCGGAACGCCTCGGTGAGGTTGTCCTTCACATGGCCACCCCGATAGTCGAAGAGGCCGCTGATCCGGATGCGACGGTTGAACAGGTCGAAGCTATTCGACCACGACACCTCGTAGCGGGGAATCGGATACCCCAGGAACACGGTGGAGTCGGTCGAACCGTCATTGTCGAGATCGAAGTTCAGCTCGGTTTGGTCGATGACACCGTCGCCGTTCGCATCGTCATAGGTGAAGTCGTTGTCGAAATATGCGCCGAGGGGATACCCCTCCGCGTGTTTGTTGTTACCGAACACGATGGGCTCGATATCCTTCACGCACACGCCGCCGGCGTCGAACTGGTCGCACCCGAGATCGAGGATCTCGTTGTCATTCGTCGACCCAGCAAGCGTCATGTCCCACGTCACGGCGTCGGACTGGATGATCTGGGCGCTGATGATCGCCTCAAAGCCCCAGTTCCGGGTCTTGCCGATGTTCTCGAACCGGGTGTTGGTCAGTCCGATGGACGGGGCCAGGTTGCGGGAGATCAAGGCGTCCTTGGTGGTACGGTTGTAGTACGTCGCCTCGAAGCTCGCCCGTCCGCCGAAGAGCCCGAGGTCGAAGCCGGCCTCGATCTCCGTGGAGCGCTCGGGTTTGAGCTCGGTGTTTCCCGCGCCTTGAATCGTCACCCCGACCTGCTCGCCGTTGTCGTCGATGATGGCCGTGCCCGCGTAATACAAGACGGCGTCGTTGGAGCCGGGCTGCATCCCGGAGGTGCCCCATGCGCCACGGAGGCGGAACTCGTCCAACACGCCGAGACGGTCCTCAAACAGGAGGTACGACGCCCCCACCTTGGGATAGATCGTGAGGCTGAAGTCCTTCCCGAAGGCACTGTTGTCGTCGGCCCGCACCGCGCCGGTGACGAACAGCCGGTCGTCGAAACCAAACTGCTGCTCGATGTAGCTCCCGAGCGTCCGCGACTCGACAAAGTCTTCATCGATGAACTGGGTCGACGCCGACTTGTTCGAGCCCGAACCGGGAGCCAACACCTGCCCGGTGGTTTCCACCTGCTCCAGAGCTCGGCGGAAATACTGCACGGCCACCGAGGTCTTCGAGGTGAGGCGGTTCGAAATCTGGGCCTGCGCCGTGAATCCCGCGTCCAGCGTGTAGAGGAAGATCGCCGTCCGGTCGGACGTGCGATCGCCCTGGCGCCGGGTTGCGAAATCCACCCCCGTGCCGGTCTGCTGGAAACGCACATCGCGGCGGCCGGTGTAGTCGATTCCGCCGGTGGCGTGTCCCTCGAGCCAGAAGGTGGGACGCCAGGCCAGGTTCATCGACCCGGTGAACCGCTCCACCGACTGCTTGCCCTCGATGAAGAAAATCTCTTCGGGCGTGTAGAACCCCCACCCGCCGACATTGGTGCTGTCGCTGTTGCCGAGCAGGCCGCTGGGCAACATACCCGTCACGTTGTTGTCATTCTGGGGAAGCCAGAGGTCCGAGCTCACGAAGCCCGTGGCCACCCGCAGGTTGGCCTTCTCTCCCAGGTTCGCGTTGATGTTGGCCCGAATGTTGGCCCGGGACAGCCGGTTGGGATCCGCGGCATAATCTGGAATGTTACCTCCTGCCGCCAGGATCGAATCCGCCGTCCGCGTGGGGAGACCGAAGATCCCGGACTCCTTCTCGAATTCGCCGGAGATGTAGTACGACACGTCCTGGCTGCCACCCGACACGTTGAGGCCGTACTGCTGCCGACTGCCGTTCTTGAACGGCCCCGTGTTCGCGCTGGCCAGCGGGTTGGCCCTGCGAATCTCCGACTGGGTGCAGCTGCCCTGGCCCACGTCGTTCAGGCGACAGGAACTGCCACCGGCATCCAGGCCCCGGTAATTGTCGGGCCATTCGGTGACTTCCTGCACGATGCCCTGCTCGATGAAGGCGTTCCACTGGGGACGTCCGGCGCGGCCGCGCTTGGTCTGGATCACAATCACGCCGTTCGCCGCCGCCGTCCCGTACAACGCCGCA
>JBDHHA010000178.1:0-11984 GCA_039589615.1 Gemmatimonadota bacterium | reverse complement strand
TGCCGGCCCACTCGAGTGAACACCGCCGCCACGTTGGGGTGGCGGAGGAAATCCTCCTCGAGACGGCCTGCCGCCGCCTCGGTGTCCTCGATGGGTGTTCCCCGGGGCAGGTTGATGCGAGCCTGGAAGGACCCCTGGTCGACATCGGGCAACACGCCCCGGTCCAAGGTCCACCCAAGGGCAATCCCGCCGGCGAGGATGGTCAGCGAGAGCGCGACGACGCGGCCGCGGTGATCGAGTGCACCCTCGAGCACGCCGTGATACCAGTCGGCAAAGCGGTCGAACGCGCGGTCGAAGGCGTCGAGCAGCGGTTTCGTCGCAAAGAGCACGACCCGCGCCAAACCCGCCCACACGCCTCGGACGGTATCCGCCATGGCCCGCCAAGCGCGAATCACTCCGTGACGTGTCGACCGTCCCATCTGCTTCACCCAACGAAGGCGACCCTCGACGGGGGCCTCGCCCCCCTCGTCCGCCATCAACCGCTCTTCATCACGTCCAAACCGCGCCGCCATGGTGGGGAGCAGGGTGAGGGCCACGATCAAGCTCGCGATGAGGGCAAAGGCCACCGCGAAGGACAGGGCGCCGAACAACTGACCGGCGACGCCTTCCACGTAGATGATGGGTCCGAACACGCTGATCGTCGTCAGCGTGGAGGCTGCAATGGCGCCTTGCACCTCGTGGGCACCCACCGCCGCCGCCAAGGACGCCGGCTTCCCCAACTGCCGGTGTCGGAAGATGTTCTCGAGGACCACGATGGAGTTGTCCACCAACATCCCCACACCCAGCGCGAGACCGCCGAGGCTCATGATGTTGAGGGACACCCCGGCCAGGTCCAGCAGGGAGAACGACGCAACAACGGAGATGGGAATCGCCAGCGCGATGGCGACGGGATAGCGAGCGTCCCGCAAGAAGAGGAAGAGCACCAGGAACGCCAGCACGCCACCGAAGAGCAGCGCCTGCACGACGCTGGAGATGGCGTCGGAGATGAACCCCGCCTGGCTCATGGCCACCTCGAGCTCGATGTCGGGGTACTCGGCGCGGAGCTGGTTCAGCACGCCGTCCACCTGCTCGGCGACGCGAACGGTGTTGGCTCCCGATTCCTTGAACAGCAACAGGCCCACCGCATCGGCGCCGTTGTAGTGGGCGATGGACTCCCGCTCCTTGAATCCATCGGTCACCACCGCGATGTCGGAGAGTCGTACGACGCCACTCACCAGCGAGGTGTCGCCGGTCCCACGGCTGAGCGGGACACGCCCGATCTCCTCCACCGACTGGAATTCGCCGATGGTGCGCAACGCGTAGCGATACCGCCCCTTGCGGATCGTGCCCCCCGGGGCGCTCTCGTTGGCGGCATCGATGGCACTGAGCACCTGATCGATCTCGATGTCGTAGGCACGGAGGAGCCGCGGATTCACTTCGACGTGAATCTCCCGCTCCAGACCACCCGCCACCGCCGCCTGGGCGATCCCGTCGATCTGCTCCAAGCGGCGCTTGAATACTTGCTCCGCCAGATCCTTCAGGGCCCAGAGGTTCTCCCGCCCGGACGTGCTCACTGCGATGATGGGCTCTGACGTGGGATCGGTCCGGAGCACGACAGGTCGATCGGCTTGCTCGGGGAGCTGGTCGCGAATGTTGTCCAGCTGCTCCCGCACGTTGAGCACCGCGAAGTCCATGTCGGTGCCCCACGCAAACCGCAACGTGACGAGGGAAATCCCCTCCCGGGACACGCTCTCGACGCGTTCCACGCCGGGCACCGAGCTCACGCGTTGCTCGATGCGCTCTGTGAGGAAACGCTCGACTTCCCGGGGTGCCACGTCGGCGTACGTCGTGTACACCACCAGTCGGGGATAGGAAATGTCCGGCAGCAGATCGATGGGCAGCCGGAAGAACGAAATCACCCCTAGCAGCGCAATGGCGAAGAACAGCATCGCCACGGCCACGGGGCGTTTGATGGAAACACTGGAGAGTGACATCGCCTTCCTCTATTGCCCCGGTCGCTGGATCGGCTGCCCTACCTGTTGCTGGAGGCCAACCAGGGTGTTGGCAAACGTTCCCTGGGCCTGGATGAGGAGACGCTCGGCGTTGGCGAGGCCGTCCACGTGTTGCTGCAGCTCAAAGTAGGAGATGGCCCCCAGGAGTAGCTGCTCTTGGGCCATCTCGACGCGTCGCTGATTGATGTCCCGGGAACGAACTCTGTTCTCGTACGTGCGGAACGCATTGACGAGGTCGATCAGGGCGCTCCGTACCTGTTGCTCTACGGCCAGCTGATTCTCCCAGATACGCTCCTGGGCCCGATCCACTGCGGCGCCCGCAGTGGCCGTGCTCTGGGAAACCGAGAAGCGCTGGAAGATCGGGAGGCTGATATTGAGCCCAAAGTTGAAGCCGCGGTTCAAGTTCGGATTGATGTCGAAGAACTGCGAGTAACCGTTCGTCGAGGCGCTCCTGGAATATCCGCCGTTGGCGGAGATCTGCGGCAGCCGTTGCGCCTTGGCCACCGACAGCCGGCGCGACGACTCCGCCAGGGAGGCCTGCGCCTGCGCCGTGGACGGATGGACCTGAAGCGCAAGGGCTACCAAGTCGCCCGCATCATAGACCGTCGGGTCGAACACCTCGGGCAGCTCACCCACCGGCTCGAAGTCCATCATCTCGCCGAGGGTGCCCAGGCGTTGCAGCACCACGAGACGCGCCTTCGTTGCTTCGTTGATCGCCGTTTCGAGGGATTGCTCCCGGTCGGCCACGGCGAGTTCGGCGGTCAACACGTCCACCTGCGTCGCCGATGCAATACCGAAGCGGCGCTGCTGTCGCTCGAGATCATCCTGAGCCGACGACAGGAGCTGCCGCTCAACATCGACTTGCTCGCTGGCGACGATCGCTTGATAGAACGCGCGGGCAACGTCGGCCTGCAGATTGATCTCCTCGATGGCCACCCGCGCTTCCGCCGCCTCCACGCTACTCTTGGCTGCGCGGAGATTGTTGACGTTGCGGAACCCGTCGAACAGCGTGACGCTCGTGCTGATGCCCTGCGACGCGTTGCTGTTGATGACCGTGCGGCTGCGATCCTCGATTACGCCGCCGAAATCATCCGTGCCGATCGTGGTCGTGCTGCGGCTGGCGCTCCAACCGAAGTTGGCGTTCAGGTTCGGCAGGAAGCTGCCGTAGGATGACAGCACGCCCGCCTCGGCGTCCCGAATATCGAGCTGGGCGCTCCGAAACCCGGGGTTACGCTCTCTGGCGATCCGAAAGGCGTCTTCCAGCGTCAGCGCCGGAATCTCTTGCTGGGCGGCGGCCGGGCCGGCGAACAGGACCAGCAGGCCTCCGACAATGATTTGTGTTTTCATGCGATCCTCTAGCGCGGACGCCCGCCCTCGGCCCGGCGCGGGTTCTCATCCAATCGAACAATGGCATCGTGGATGAGTGTGTAGTGGCCGTCGATGAGCACGATCTGTCCCGGCTGCAACATCTCGGTGTCGGGGTCCTCCACGATCTCCACCAGTGAGTCGTTTTCCAACCCCGTAGTCACGTAGTTCCACTTGGCGAGTCCCCCGCGCTCGTCGCCCTCGTACACGAAGAGCATGGTGCGGCGATCGCGTTGCAGGACGGCGCTGTTGGGCACGAGGATGCGATCGGGAAAGCGCCGGGCCTCGAGGGACACGCTGGCGTACATCCCCGGGAGAATGCGCCCGCTGGGATTGGGGATCCGGACCGTCACCCGTGCGGTCCGGGAGTTGGTCTCGATCATGGGATTGATGGTCTCGATCTGACCAAGGAACTGCTCGCCCGTGAAGGCCGCGAACGTCACCTGGGCGACCCGTCCGGCCGCGAGCTTTCCGATGTCGGCCTCCAGGACCTGGACCTCGACCTTGATGGGGTCGATGTCCACGATGGTCATCAGCTCGTCGCCCACTCGGACGCGATGCCCTTGGCTCACCAGCACGTTCGCCACGCGCCCGCCGAACGGAGCGGTGACGCGGGCCCGCGCCAGTTGGAGCTCCGCCCTCTCCAGCGCGACCTGGGCCCGATCGAGCCCGCTGGTGACCCGTGCCGCCCGCGCCCGCTCGGCCCGCACCTCGGGATCCTCGATCCGGTCATCGAACAGCGTGATCTCCCGGTACGATGCCTCCGCCGCGGCCAGACCGGCCTGGGCGTCCCGGAGGTCCAACGCGAGATCGACGGTATCGACGACCATGAGGAGCTGGCCCGCCCGCACGGCCACGCGGCGGCCTCACCCGCTGCATTTACGGAAAGGACCAGTGTGTCGAGAACCACCTCCGCGCCCGCCACGGGAATCGCCACGTCGGTACCGAAGGTGCTCGTGGCGGAGACCTCCGGAAGGTCTCCATTGTCCTCACCCCCCCCCTCCTCCTCGGTGGACCCCCGGATACGCAGGTAGATTCCCGACCCCAGGATCACGATGATCGCGAACGCCAGGGAGGGACCAAAAAAGCGTCTTGCACTCATAAGCGGCACTCTGTGGACAGAGACGGCGGCCCAAACGGGCCGAAGATTTCTGGCGATGCCGGGCGGTGAAGCGCTGCGGGCCGTGCCCAACCATTCAATATCTAAAGATCGGCGTTTTCCGTGCTTAGCAAATACCCCACAGCCAAGCGGTTGGATTCGCCGCCCAACCGGTGAATTACCCCACTAGATGCTCCCCGGGGCTCAATGGTTGCGGCGCTCGACGGCTGGCCATCACCCGTACGTGAGACTCCGGCTCGGAGTCTACCGTTTGAAGGCCACGCTCCTCGGCAGGAACCCCAATCTACTAAATATGTAATACTTAGTACAAAACCCCGACGAAATTGATCCCGCGACTCTTGCCGCCGGCAGCGCATCTACATCTTCATCACCGTCACCTCAACCGGAGCATCGCCAGTATGCGTGTCGTCCATCTATCGGCCCTCGGCGTCGCCGGGATTGCCGCTCTCGCTTTGACCCTACCCGCCCACGGCCAACGGATCCAAGAGTTCGTCGAGGCGGAGAGCCTGTTTCCCGAACCGTTCAGCAGAATCGCCGGACTGCGGGAGCTGGCCGACGGCCGCGTGGTTATCGCCGATCAACTCGAGCGACACCTCAGCATTCTCGATTTCGCCGCCGGGACCATGCACGAGATCGGACGCCGAGGCGCGGGGCCGGGAGAGTACGAGACCCCCGGAGCGCTCCTGCCCCTCCCCGGCGACCACACCCTCCTGGTGGACATGGGCAACATGCGCCTGACCCGCATCACGCCCGACGGAGAGTTGGACAAGGAGAGCTGGCCGATGATGACCGCCGCCGGGGCCTTCATCCGCCCAACCGGCGCGGACGGACAGGGCCTCCTGTACTACTCGAGCGGCAGGATCATGATCAACCGGGGCGGTGGTGCGAGCCCTCCGCCTTCAGATTCCCAGCCCGTCACCCGATGGGATCCCGTAGCCGATGCGGTGGACACGGCGGGCATGTACTACTCGCCGCCGGCGGACGGAGGAGGGTCCATCAGCCTGTCCCGAGGTTCGGGCGGTGTGTCGGTCTCGGGAATCAGGCATCGACCCTTCAATCCCCGGGACGCCTGGGTCGTCTCCCCGGACGGCGGCGTCGCGGTCATTCGATCGATCAACTACGGGGTCACCTGGTACCGCCACGGCGTGGCGAGCCCGGGGCCGGATACCGATTACGACCCCGTTCGCATCACCAACGCCGAGAAGGAGGCGTGGGCCGACAGGCAAGCCAACACTACGGCGACGTTCGTGGCGATGGGTGGAAGTGGAGGCGGTCGTAGCGGCGGGACGTTCGAGGTCCCCCGCCCCGATCTGGACGAGGTGGAATTTCCCGACCACAAGCCACCGTTCCCGTCCGACGCCGCCCGGGCGACGCCCGAGGGCGAGGTCTGGGTGCTGCGGCACCAGTCGCACCGCGATGAGGTGCGTGCGCTGTTCGACGTCTTCGACCGGCGCGGGGAATTGGTGAATCGCGTGCGGTTGCCCGAGGGGCGGCGTCTCGTGGGCTTCGGGGACGGCGTGCTCTACGCGGTGGTGACGGACGACGACGACTTGCAGTGGCTCGAGCGGTACAGGCGGTGAGCGGTGAGCTTACTGTTCACCGCCCACTTCGATCACGATCTTCCCCATCTGCTTCCCGTCGCGGAGTCGCTCGATGGCCTCGACGCCGCGTTCCAAGGGAAAGGTTGAGTCGATCCGGGCTCGGAGCTTGCCCTCACCCAGCAAGCGAATGATGTCCGCATAGTCGGCGGCGCTGCCCATGGTCGAGCCCATGATGGTGTGGTGATTCCAGAACACCCTGCGCACGTCGGACACCACCGTCGGGCCGGTGGTGGCGCCACACGTGACGAGGCGTCCACCCTTGCCCAGTACCAAGAGCGAACGTTCCCAGGTTGCCTCACCGACGTTGTCCACGACCACGTCGACGCCCCGCTTCTCCGTCACCTTCCGCACCTCCCGGGCCACATCCATCGTGTCGTGATTCAGGACGACGTCCGCGCCCATCTCGCGAGCGACCTCCAACTTCTCGTCGCTGGAGGAGGTGACGATGACAAAGGCCCCCAGCAGCTTGGCGATGGACACCGCCACGCTGCCGACTCCCCCTCCCACACCCCAGATCAACACCGTTTCTCCCGGCTGGACTCCGGCACGGGTGTGCAGCATGCGCCACGCGGTGAGTGTCACGAGAGAATACGCCGCGGCTTCGGGCCAGAGAATAGGGGGGTGGGGATCCGGCGGGGTGGGGATGCGTGCCACGTTCTGCTGCGGCACCACGATGTACTCGGCGAACGTCCCCGGCAGGTGCTCGCCGAGCAGCTGATACCGAACGCACCGGGAGTGCTCGCCCGCCAAACACTGCTCGCAGGCGTAACACGACACACCGGGATTGAACAGCACGCGGTCACCCGGTTGACAGCCGGTCACCTCGCCGCCAACCGACTCCACTACACCGGCGCCGTCACCACCGAGAATGTGGGGAAAGTCGAGACGGAGTCCCGGGAGGCCCCTGATGGTGTGCAGGTCCAGGTGATTCAGCGCCCCCGCCTGCAAGGCGATGCGGACATCGCCGGGACCCGACAATTCCGGGGCTGCCACATCGGTGACCTCGAGCATCGACAAATCGCCGTGCCCGCGCAGCACCAACGCTCTCATGGCCTACCGGCGACTACCGCTTGAATGTGGGGAAGAAGAACTGCTCCACCGGAGCCACACGCGGGACTTCGACGGGCGTTCCGACCGTGAGACCCGTGAGGGGCATGATGTACAGCTTTCTCATGAGGCGACGGTTCTCCTGGACCTGGATCGTGAACGCCAGCGTGGATCCGTCGGGAGAGACGGAATACCCCTGCACCGACATGTCCTCCGGACTGACCATGAGCGGCGCACCCGTGTTGAGATCCAACCGCACAACGACCTGTACCGGATTGCGGCGACTTCCGTGCTGGCTGATGTACGCCAACTGACCATCCGGGAACCACCCTGGTGACATCTCCAACTCCTCGGTCTCGCGAACCGGGCGCTGCTGCTGGCCGTCGATGGACATGAGGTAGATGTCCGCGCCGTTCCGGGTCGTGGACTGATAGGCGATCATTTGCCCATCGGGGGACACGGAGGGTTGATGGTCCCGCGCCTCGCCGGAGGTCAGCTGCTGCGGATTCGACCCGTCGGCGTTGCTGATCCAGATGTCTCGGCCGGCGCTGTAGACGATCCGGCTCCCGTCCGGCGTCCACCCCGGTGAGTCCTCCGCTGTCGTGTCGGCCGTGGTCGTGAGCCGCCGGGGGTTCGAGCCATCGGCGTTCATCACAAAGATCTTGTTTTCACCCTCCGCGTTCGATTGATAGGCGATGCGGGTGCCGTCGGGCGAGAACTTCGCCGCAACCTCGGTCAACATGTCGTTCGTGATCTGGCCGACCACGGCCATGGATCCCGGATTGAACGAATAGAGGTCCGGGATGCCCTCGGCAGTCCACCCGGTCACCAGCAGGCTTCCCTGCACGTACACGTCGATGGTGTCCGCCTCACCCCACGTAGCGGTGGCAATGATCTGCGTGCCCCCGAAGCCGGCCCCGGTCACGTTCCCCTGTGGGTCAACCGTTGCAATGTTGGCGTCGAGGGTCGTCCACGTGAGCCCTGTTGCGTTACCCAGTGGGTTCCCGTTGTCGTCCATGAACGACGCAGTGAGCGTTTCCCGGTCGCCCCTGTTCAGACCAACCTGCCGTTTGTCGATGGTGATGTTGGGCCCCACGACCTCGACGTTCCACGCCGCCTCCACACCGGGGCCGTGTGCGATGAGACGGGTGGTTCCCATCTGGCGCCCGGTGACGCGCCCGGTCGCCTGGTCGATGGAGATGATGGCCCGGTCCTCGATGGTCCACGACGGGACGGCCTCCTCGATCACCACCTCGTTGGCGTCGAGCATGGAGACCTCGATCATCACCGCGCCGTTGAGCGGGATGTACACCAGACCACTCGTGGGCGGTAAGACGTCGATCCACGCCACCGGTCGGTGCACCACCACAGGCATCCGGGTGTCCTTGCCGAAGCCCCGGGCCACCACTTCGGTGGCGCCCGCCGTGACTCCCGTGACGATGCCGCTTGTCGAGACGATGGCGATGTTGGGATTCGTGGTGGCCCACTGAAGCGAACTTCCGGCGATGGGCCGGTTACCCTGGCCCGGCACCACGACCCGCAAGGTGTCCGACTCGGCCGGCGGAAGCGACAGCCTGTCACGGCGGAACCGGAAGGTGTCCGTCGTGACCTGCACGACTACTCGGGATACCAGACCGCCCCCGGCGTCCGCCTGGATGACCCCGTTGCCCTGGGTGATGCCGATCACGTAGCCGCGGGTGTCCACCGATGCCACTCCGGGACGGAGGGAGGTCCATGACACACGCCGGCACTGGGCCGCCCCGCCATCGGAGCGCAGAAAACGGGCCTCCAGCACCCGCTCCTCCGTGAGGAGCAGCATGATCGGGTTGGGCATGACCTGCAGCTGGGCTGGGTCGCCCGTCCCATCGATGGCGCATCCCCCCGTCACGCTGACGGTGACGGTCTCCTGGATGTCGCCCACCTGGACGATGATTCGCACCGTCCCTTCGGCCACGCCGAAGACCCGCCCGATATTGGGGGTCGCCGCGGAGGATTCCACTCGGGCCACCGCGGGATTGGTGGAGCTCCACGTGAACTGGGCGGAGGGAACCACATTCTGCCTGCCGTCGTAGGCCGTCACCAACAGACTCCTTTGCTCCCCAACCCCAACCTCCACGGTCTGGGGTGCCACCTGAAGAGAGGCAACCGCCTGCGCCAACACCTCAGACGGCAGGACCAAGAGAAGCGTGAGGGGGGCGGCAGCGGCCGCCAGGCGGTTCAGCATGGTTGCAACGAGTCTTTTGGGGTCACAGAATGCGTAAATTCAACTACCGCTTTGGGATAACACGTGAACGTACAGTCCGCGGTCAAACACTGTCAACCCAGAAAAGCGACTGTTTTCGGACCCTTCCCGTCCGGGGCCTCGACCTGCCGGCGCCCCTTGTGCCCAAATCTCTCCGAGGCATCGTTAGCACCCGGTTCGTGCTCACTGGGAGCAGGGGGTCAACGTGGTGCCCTTTTTCGGTATTCTATCTGCTACTCACTCGCGAGATCACCCAACTCAACAAAATGCGGGCACGTAAATGATTCCGCGTTCAATGATTCATAAGTGTATGAGGGCGTTCGCGTATGTGGCGCTAGTCACAACCATCGCGTGCGACTCTGGAGAGGGGAAGGTCGTCTACGCAGGTGGGACGCTGTGGAGCGGCACAGGTGTGCCACCCATCCTCGACGCGGTGATCATCGTGTCGGATGGGCACATCGAGGAAGCTGGGGCCCCGGACATCGTCTCCATCCCACGAAAAGCAGAGGTGCGGCGAGTGGACGGTCGGTGGATCATCCCCGGACTCATCGACGCCCACGCACACGTGGAGCGATGGATGGTGCCCGCGATGTTGGCGAGCGGGATCACCGCGGTCCGTGGCACCGGAGGAGAGCGAGACAGTGTGGTCGCACTGCGCGACGATGTGCTCCTGGGGAACGAGTTGGCACCGAGGCTATTTATTTCCGGTTCGGCCATCGACGGCGCTCCGGCCCGCCCGCCCGCAACGGGCGTATCCACCGGCACCGAGGCCCGGCGAGCAATCGATCAACTCGTGCTGATCGACGCCGCACAGGCGATGCTCGCTCCCAAGATCACGCGGGCCCTGTTGATCCCGCTGATTGACGAAGCGAACTCGCTGCTGGTTCCTGTGACGGGGCACCTGGGAAAGATCGACGCCATCGCCGCCGCGGAGCTCGGTGTCACGGCCATCGATTACCTCAGTGGTGTCGTCGAAGCATCGGTCAGCGACCCCAACGTGTATTTCCGCGCACACAGCAACTTTTACGCCGGGTGGAAGCTGGTGCTCCAGGGGTGGTCGAGCCTCGACTCGGCCCGCATCGATCGCACGGCGCGGGCCTTGGCGGACGCGGGCGTGATCATGATTCCCACGTTGCACTACCACGAGGCGTTCTCCCGTCTCCGTGACACACAATACATCGCCTCACTCGATCACTCGATGGTATCCGAGGAGATTCGACAGAGCTGGAACATCACGCGCCTGATTCGAGACGCTCGGTTGACCAGCCGCGACTTCCAGGCGTTTCGCCGCGCGCGGCCGAGACAGAACCTCTTCGTCCGCCGCTTCCGCGCGGCCGGCGGCATCATTGCCGCCGGCAGCAACGCCCCCGAGACGTTGATGGCACCGGGGGCAGGGCTCCATGCCGAGCTCCGGCAACTCGTGAGCGCCGGATTGTCCATCAAAGACGCGCTGCTGGCCGCCACGCGGGATGCCGCCCGGTTGGTGGCGAGTGATTCGCTGGGCACCATCCAAGCCGGGGCGGTGGCGGACTTCCTCGTGCTGACCGCCGACCCCATGGCCGACATCGCCAACGCGAGGGCGATCGAGTTCGTCGTATTCAAAGGCGAGCGGTACTACCCCGAAGATCTTGCGCGGTGACCGGTGCATCCGCAGCCAACAGCCTCGTGGTCGTCCACGCCGACGAGAGCTGTCTCGGCAACCAGAACGAGGGGCCCAGCCCAGGGGGTGCCGGCGCCCTCGTGGAGAGCGCCGCCAATGAAGCCGTCGTGCGCCGGGACTTCTTCCTTTCCGCCCCCGGCACGACCAACAATCGTATGGCTCTCACGGGCGCTATCGACGTGCTGAAACTGCTCGAGACATCCGGAGGCCAGCCACGAATTACCTACTACTCCGACTCGACTTATTTGGTCAAAGGGGCCGCGGAGTGGGCACCCAACTGGGAGCGACGTGGATGGCGCCGCAAGGGTGGAGTCGTCGAGAACCTGGAACTGTGGCAGGAATTGCTGCCCCTCTCGCGCCGTTGTAACGTGGCTTGGCACTGGGTGCGGGGGCACGCCGGCCACCCTAAGAATGAATACGCGGACCACCTCGCCGTGAGCGCCGCCGCAGGACAGACGCACAGCGGCGGACTCCTGGCCTCGGGCTTCGAACAGTGGCTTGCGCACCAGCAATCCACAGGCAAGTTCTCCGGATACGATCCGAATCACGACCTTGCGCAACTCGCCAAAGGATTTGCGACGACCGAATGAGCGTTCCCAAAGACCAAGTACCAGAAAACACGCACCCGCTGAACCTCGCCGACAACGGCGTCGAGCCGGATACGTCACGGATTCCCCTCTACGAAGTGTACATGCGGATGGCGGAGAACTTGGCGAAGCGTTCCACCTGTGCGCGGCTGCAGGTGGGCACCGTCGTCACGGACGCGAAGCTCGAAAATGTGCTGGCCATCGGCTACAACGGAAACGCCAAGGGTCTGCCCAACCAGTGCGACTCGACCGTCCCGGGCAACTGCGGGTGCATTCATTCCGAAGTCAACGCGCTGGTGAAGGCATCGGGGGCGATCAAGGACAAAGTTGCGTTCGTGACCAACAGTCCCTGCGTGATGTGCGCCAAGCTC
>JBDHHA010000177.1:0-7855 GCA_039589615.1 Gemmatimonadota bacterium | reverse complement strand
CTCGGAGTGGTGTTAAGTTGTTGTGGTACATACACAACGGGGCGTAGCGCAGCCCGGTAGCGCGCCTGCTTTGGGAGCAGGAGGTCCCCGGTTCGAATCCGGGCGCCCCGACTGCAAAAGAGCGAGCCTTCTGGCTCGCTCTTTTTCGTCGGGCTCGCCGGTCTTTCGTTGCCGTTCCTCGCCTGCGGTTCGGGATCTTCCGATCGAATCCGGAGTCCAACAGCAGGAATCGTCGCTGCGCGCCTGGGGCCGTGGCATGATCGACCTGAATCGGTCCACAACCTTCGTGGGGTGGACCCGGGCATCAGCACGTCACGTGGAATAGCCCGATACTCTTCTTCGGCGCGTCGTTCCAAGCGGCAATTGCCTCGGGAGTTGCGAACAGGCGCACCTCCACGTCGCGTCGCTGGAAGTACTCGGTTGCTTCCTCGGAGAGGCGTACGTTGTCGTGCTGACCCGAGCCCACGATCAACGTGGTTGCTTTGTCCTCGTGGATGTGCTCGGCCTCCTCCAGCGAGATCGTGTGGGAGGTGCCGTAGACGCGCTTGGAGAGCTTCTTCTTGCGCTTCTCCACCGTGCTGTCCAGCCTAATGAGCACGTCGTGTTCGTACCGCTCCCCGTCAATCTCGAGCCAGCCGAATCCGGTGCGATCCAAATGTGGGCGCATGTCGCCGACCTCCTCTAATCGCCACTCAATCTACTTGGCAGCACGCTGCTCGCGTCGCTCGATCCCGAACGTGTAGCTCGGGGTGTCGCAGCAGGGTCGCGCCTGCGTTGAGGGCAGGAGGTCCCCGGTTGGAATCCGGAGCCTTCGTTATCTGTTCGTCGGGGTCGCCCATCGTCGTCGCCGTCGGCTCGAACTACGGATTTGCTATCTGGTGGGATTATACGTACAATATTATACTACTGGTACAATAGTGTGTTAGTCGGCGGATGTGAGCCTTCGGTCCGGTGGTGCACTGTCACCCTGTGAGATGAGTTCAGGCATGAAAAAGCGTAAAGATGCGGAGGAGTTACTGCCTTTGAGGCCGGCACACTATCTGATTCTGCTGTCGCTGACCGACGGTGACCGGCACGGGTATGCCCTGAAGAAGGACGTCATCCGCCGGACCGACGGAAAGGTCACGCTTGGAGCCGGTTCTCTCTATCGCTCGATCAGTCAATTGGTGGATCTCAATCTCATCGAGGTATCGGGGTGGAGACCGGACCCCGCGGTGGATGATGAGCGACGCCAGTATTATCGCCTCACCAAGCTCGGTCGTGCTGTCGCCGTGGCCGAGACCGAGCGGCTCGCGGCCCTCGTTCGGGACGCGCGTGCCAGCGGATTGACGGGGTAAGGAGGTGGTACGGTCATGAAAAGGATTTCGTGGTTCTACCGTCTGCTCCTGACCCTGTATCCTCCCCGCTTTAGACGTGCTTTCGGCGAGGAGGCAATCCGCCAACTGGAGCTCGACCTGCGAGAAGCGGGTGGGGGCAACTCGATCCGCTCGACTATCACTCGTGGCCTCCACCTCATTGGCTTCGCTGTCTCTGGAATTCAGGAGCGGTTCGTGTCCGTTCGGCCATCCGGCGAACGCCCCGTGCGGCGGAAAGGCTACGTGAACAGCGTTCTCCTCGATCTCCGCTTCGCCCTGCGCACGCTGCGTATGCGTCCTGGTTTCACCATTGCCGCCGTGGTCACGCTCGCCCTGGGCGTTGGTGCCAACACCGCGGTCTTCAGCGTTCTACGAACCGTCCTGCTCAAGCCCTTCCAGTATTCGGAACCCGACCGCCTGGTCACGGTCTGGACGCCCCAGATCGGGTACGGCTTCAACCCGCTCTCCGGTGCCGACTGGCTCGACTTCCGGGACGCTAGCGGGTCCTTCGAGGCGTGGGGTGTCTATCAGATGGCGTCAATTAACCTTTCGGGAGACGAGGATCCCGTGAGGGTCATGGGCGTCAGCCTCACGGCGGACCTGCTCCGGGCGCTGGGAACGGTTCCGGCCCGGGGCCGCCTCTTCACGAAAGAGGAAACGGAAGACCCCGTGGCCCGGGTGGCGATTGTGAGCGACGGGCTCTGGAGGAGTCGTTTCGGGGCCGACCCGGACTTGATGGGACAGGAGATCCTGATCAACCGGGAAGGCTGGACCGTGATCGGCATCCTGCCCGAGGGGTTTCGCTTTCCAGGTTGGCAGAGCTTGGCGGAGCCCGGCGTCCTGATCCCCCTCTCTCTGGGCGTGACAGCGACGGATAGAGGGTCTTACTACCTCAGAGTGATCGGTCGGCTCCGTGACGGCTTGTCGCTGGAAAGCGCCGGCGAGGAGCTGAACACCATCGCGGCCCGCCTGGCAGAGACCTATCCGCATACCAATTACCGACGGATCGCGCGAGTTATCCCTCTGCGGGACATCGTGCTGGGGAACTCGGCGAGTCGCCTCTGGATCCTGTTGGGTGTGGCGGGGGTCGTGCTACTGATCGCCTGCGCGAACCTTGCGGGGCTCATCATGTCGCGCAACGCGGGGCGGAGTCTGGAGATGGCCGTGCGAGCATCGATGGGTGCCGGGAGGAGCCGGCTCGTGCGCCAGATGCTGACAGAGAGCCTGGCCGTCGCTCTCATCGGAGGCGCGGTGGGTCTCGTCCTGGCATGGTGGGGCACCGGGATGCTGCGTGGGGCGGTAGCGGGCAGCTTGCCCCGGGCGGACCAGCTTCGCATCGACGCGCTCGTGGTCCTCTTCGCCTTCGGCGTGACACTCGTAACCGGCATCCTCTTCGGAATCATGCCGGCGTTGAAGATCTCGGGGATGAATCTGGAGCGCGCCTTCCGTGAAGGCACTGGTGGCACTATGACGGTGGGGCGGTCCCGAGCCCATTTCCTGAGCGCGATGATCGTCGCCCAATTTGCGCTGACCTTCGTGCTGGCCGACGCGGCGGCACTCATGCTCAAAAGCCTGTGGCATGCCACCGACTCGCGTGAGCTGCACGAGCCCCGACAAGTGCTGATCGCAGGCTACATGTACGCTCAAGAACGTGGCGATGAGGATATCCTCCCCGACCCGTTCCTAGAGCGGGTGTTGGAGCGGCTCCGCGGTCTTCCCGGCGTACGGAGCGCAGGAGCCTCTACACGTCTTCCTCTGCTGGGTGGATGGTCCGCGGAGATCCTCGCGGAGGGGCAGGAGTACGACCCCGAGATCGATCGCGGCATCGTCGACATGGTGTGCGTTTCCCGGGGCTACTTCGAGGCCGTGGGGATCACGCTGCTACAGGGACGCGATTTGTTGCCGGAGGACTTCGAAGCGGGACAACTGGGTGTTGTTGTGAACCGCACCTTCGCCGAGCGATCCTGGCCGGGGGAGAGTCCCCTGGGAAAGAGGATTCGCGCAAATGCTGAAAACCCCTGGTTCGAAGCGGTCGTGGTGGGGATGGTGGAGGACGTTCGACAGAATGGTCTCGAGTCCCGAGCCAACTCCGGTGTCTACCTCCCGTTCTTCCCCCCGTTCACGCCGAATCGGTGGATCGTGCTCCGCGCCGTCGGCGATCCCATGGCCCTCGTTCCCGCATTGCGCAGAGAGCTCGCGGAGCTCGGTCCTCACCTGCCTCTCACCCAGGTCTTCACCGGGGCGGACCTCTATGATCTCATGGCCGCCCAGCGCCGTCTCACGACGCGGCTGATCGGGCTCTTCGCACTCGTGGCACTCTCCCTGGTCGCTGCGGGAACCTACGGCGTCATGACCTTCCTCGTTCGCCAGCGCACCCACGAGATGGGGGTTCGGGTAGCGCTGGGCGCCAACCGCGGTGGTGTGCTGAGGCTGGTTCTGGGGCGAAGCGTGCGCCTGGCGCTGGTGGGAATTGCCCTCGGGCTCCTTGGCACCGTCATGGCCTCCGACATCGTTGGGAGCCTACTCTACGGCGTCGCTCCTTTGGAACCGCCCTTCCTGGTCGGGGCTGTGCTGTTCCTCCTCCTTGTGGCGGTGGGTGCCGCCGCCGTGCCCGCGCTGCGCGCCGTCCGGATTGACCCCGTGGAGGTGATGCGGGTCGGGTAGCGGAGCTTCACGAGTCGATACGCTGGCTCCGTCCTTCGTCGTCGGGCTCGCCGGTCTTTCGTCGCCGTCCCTCGCCTGCGGCTCGGGATTTCCCGATCAAATCCCGGCGCCCCGACTGAGTACGCCCCGACACGGTAATGAGTTGCCGCCGTGCGCCCGGGCAGCCGTGTCTCGAGGCCGAGTCGGGCGGGTTGCCGCGCCCAGCTGTAAGCAACTGCCAGGGGTCATCACGTTCTAGAAGAATAGCCGATTCACGCCGACAATAAGGACGATGGCCACCGCCCAACCCAGTAGAGCCAACAGAAGGTTCCCGACCGCCGCCCAGCGGCTGAATTTCTGCACCTCAGCGAGCCCGTTGACGAGAACAACGACACTCCAGACCCACAAGATGGTCTGGAGCACGTAGAACAACACAACGAAACCGGGCATCGGTCCGGTATCACCAAATGGCCCAGACGACGAAAAGACCTCCGCGCCGTACATTCCGAGCGCAAGTGCCCAGAGCGGCAGTACCGAGAGCCAGGGGACAGCTGACCAGGCCAGGACGGCGCGTATTTCGCGGCTTTCAGCACGGCCACCTAACCAGACACCACTGCCCCCTACCAGCGCAGCGCCAATAAGCAGATAGAGCAGGCCAGCAAGAGGTGCCCCGAGCGCAGTGATCAGCAGGACATCCAAGAACGACATCGTATCTGGCAGCTCACTCCCCGCTTGCCGTGTGAGAATGATCTGGGCACCGAGCAGTGCAGCAAGAAGCAGGACGACAGGGCTGCGCCTGCGTTGCGTGAGGTCACGGAGCGTTGAGCGGGGTCGAAACCAGATGGTTAACCACGGACTCATGTGATTCATCTCAGCTGTGCAACGGCTCTCCGCATCAGCTGCGTGGCGCTACCACCCCAGCTCTTGGACACGGATGGACTGCCGAACCTTACCAGCGAAAAAACCGCAATAGCCTTCCTCTAAAACCGAGCGGCGCCGTGTGCTGCATGCGCCTGTAAAGCGGAGCGAGACCCAATTCAATCGGACTGTGGAATCGCTCCTAGTTGCTGCATCAACCCCAGCGCATCATAGAACTCCCAATCCTCTGCAACCCGGCCATTCACGAAGCGTGTAATGAACACCCACGGTAAAGCGATCTTCTCTCCGGTCGGTGCGATGCCAGCGAACGATCCCTCGTGTGTTCCACGCGTTGTTCCTTGCGTGACAACGACATCTCCCTCAGCAACCTGCATTTCTATGGTGTTGTTGAGGTCGGGGAATGCAGAGCGGATGCTTGCTGAGTACTCTTGAAGGGCCTTGCCGTTCAGCGCGTCTTCGCCAGGAGCACGGTACAGGTAGTCCGGAGTTGTGAGCTCATCCAGTAAAGCGGAGTTCCCTTCGTCCCAAGTGCCAATGATCCATCTTCGGACAATCTCCTTGAGGTCATCACTACTCATTGTGGATTCTCCTGACGTGGCAAATGCTGAATGCTGACCATAATCCCGCCCGCATCCCACCCCCAGGCTGCAGTGCCCTGCTTAACTCCTCTTGGCGAAATCGCATCAAGTAATATGCGGGGAAGTGCACAACGGGCATCGTTAAAGTTTCTTTGAGCGAACGGATGAGCGCTCCCGCCGCACGCAATCCGCCGTATGGTTCCTAAGACAATCTTCAGGTCGCCACTCCTGCAGCACCGTGGCCGAGTAGCGACCCGGACCGTATTGTAGGATCGTCGTCAGCAAGTTCAAAAGGCCATGCAAGACGTCCTCGACTGTCTCAAAACTGCCCTCGCGAACCGCTACACCATCGAGCAGGAAGTGGGTAGCGGGGGGATGGCCACGGTTTGCCTCGCCCGGGACCTCAAGCACGAGCGCCATGTCGCCGTCAAGGTCGTGTGTCCGGAACTCGCCGTGATCCTTGGTGGGGAGAGATTCCTGCGTGAGATCCGCATCGCCGCCAAGCTCAACCGAAGCTAGGATGCCCGCGGGAGGCGAAGCATGAAGCGAAGCGATAGGGAATTGGGGATGGATCGCGCCATCACGCGGCGCGATTTCATCAGCGGCGTGGGGGTGGCGATCACCGGCTCGGCGTTGGCAGGTCCGTGGGCGGCCTCGAGATCTGCCCAAGCCGAGAGTGCCGCTGCGGCGGGCGCATCTGGGTTGGAGCAGGAGGCCGCGTACTACCCGCCGGGCGCGATGGGGATGCGGGGCAGCCACCGCGGGTCGTACGAGGTGGCGCACGCGCTGCGCGACGGCGCGCGCTGGGACGACCTCGGGCCGGAAGCCGAGACGGGCGAGGTTTACGACTTGGTCGTGGTGGGCGGCGGCCTCAGCGGATTGGCGGCGGCGTACTTCTTCCGCGAAGAGGCCGGACCCGAGGCGCGCATCCTGGTGCTGGACAACTGCGACGACTTCGGGGGGCACGCCACGCGCAACGAGTTTCGCTCGGGGGGCCGCACGCTGTTGATCAACGGAGGCACGATCAACATCGAGGACCTAAGCGCGTACGACGATCCGTCTCAGGCAATGATCCGCGAGCTCGGCATCGACGTCGGGCGCTACGCCGAGTTCCATGATGCAGAGCTGTACCCATCGCTGGGGCTCAGAGGTGGTGTCTTCTTCGACGAGGAAACGTTTGGAGTCGACCGGCTGGTGGTCGGACAGGACGAGCTCGAGCTGCACGAGTTCCTGGCCAAGACACCGCTGTCCGAGGCGGCGCGCAGGGACATCGCACGTCTCTACGAGGATCGGGTGGACTATCTACCCGGTCGATCGCTGGCGGAGAAGGCGAGTGCCCTGAGGCGGATGTCATATCTCCAGTTCCTCTCGGATCTCGTCAAGATCGACGCCGGTGTGATGCCCTACTTTCAGACCTGGCGGCAGGGGTACTGGGGGATCGGCAATGACGCGCTACCGGCGGAGGTGGCCCGGGTAACCGGCTTCCCGGGCTTTCAGGGCATGGGGTTTTCCGACTCCGCGCCGAGCGAGGGGGTCTTTCCCGTAGTCACGCCCACCAGCGATCAGTACTTCCGCTTTCCCGATGGCAACGCTTCGATCGCGCGTCTGCTGGTGCGGAGCATGATCCCCGCCACTGCACCGGGAAGCAGCGCGGAGGACATCGTGACGGCGCGATTCGACTACGCGCAGCTCGATCGCGACGGCGCACCCGTGCGGATCCGGCTGAACAGCACGGCGGTGCGCGTGCGACACGTCGGGGACAACGGAAGTTCGAGAGAGGTGGAGGTTACGTACGTACGCTCGGGCCGGGCGCGGCGGGTGCGGGGCCGTTCCTGCGTGCTGGCCTGTTACAACGCGATGATTCCATACATGTGTCCGGAGCTGCCCGAGGTGCAGCGCACGGCGCTGTCGTACACGTTGAAGACGCCCAAGGTGTACACCAGCGTGTTGGTCCGGAACTGGGAGGCCTTCCAGCGATTGGGGCTCGGCGAGGCGTTCTGCCCCGGGAGCTATCACGACAGCGTGGGTCTGGGTGATCCGATCAGCATGGGCGAGTATCGCTGCCCGCGCACGCCGGACGAGCCGATGGTGTTGCAGCTGTACCGAGTTCCGCTGGCTCCGGGGTTGCCGGCGCCAGAACAGTGGAAGAAGGGAATGCTCGAGCTGCAGATCACCTCCTTCGAGTTTTTCGAACGTGAGATCCGCGACCAGCTGGGGCGCATGCTCCGCGGCGGCGGCTTCGATCCGGCCCGGGACATCGAGGCGATCACCGTCAACCGCTGGCCCCACGGCTACTGTTTTGGCTACGACCCCACAACTGACGAGGTTGCGTGGACCAGCGAGTGGCCGGTCCAAGAGCGCCCGTGGCTGCGCGCCCGCCAGCCCTTCGGCCGCATCGCC
>JBDHHA010000176.1:0-7887 GCA_039589615.1 Gemmatimonadota bacterium | reverse complement strand
CTTGCGGCGGTGGTCGCGTGGGTGTTGCTCGACCCCGCACCCGCGGTGCCGGCGATGCTGGCCCTCGTCACCATCGCTGCCATCGCGGCTCCCGCCGCAGTGAGCTTCGCCGCCCCGGCCGCCCTCAAGGTCGCCATCGGTAACGCCGCCGGATTGGGGGCCATCATTCGGGGCGGCGACGTCATCGACACCATGCGACGGGTGGACACGGTGATCTTCGGGAAGACCGGGACGATCACCGAAGGCACGCCGGTGGTGAGCCACGTGGTGGGTGCCAGGCGCGCCGACAAAACCACGGTGAACCCCGCCGAGATCCTGCAGGTGGCGGCGGCGGTGGAAGCCGGGTCGGAGCACCCGTTGGCCGCCGCGATCCTCGCCTCCGCCAGGGAGAAGGGCGTCGAGATCCCGGGCGTCGAGCGGTTCGTGGAGATGCAGGGGCGGGGCGTTCGGGGCATCGTGGGGCGATTCCTGGTGGAGGTCATCAGCGTGCGCCACGCCCGGGAGCGAAGCTTGGAGCTGGGCCGCCTCACGAAAGACGTCGACCGTCACGTGCTGGCGGGACGCACACCCGTGGTGGTGGTCGTCAACGACGTCGTGCGGGGCTTGATCATCGTGGCGGATCCCACGAAGCCCAACGCCAAGGAGACGATCGCCCAGCTCGGGGACCTCGGATACACGCTCTTCATGCTGAGTGGCGACTCCAAGTCCACGGCACGGCTGATTGCCAAGGAAACAGGGATCGACCGGGTGGTGGCCGAGGTCGAACCCCGCAACAAGGCCGACGAGATCAAACGCTTCCAGGAGGACGGCAGGGTCGTCGCCGTGATTGCGGATGGCATCGATGACGCCCAGGCGCTGGCCCAGGCCGACGTGGGGATCGCCATCGGGGCCGGGGGCGAGATCGCCATGCAGGCGTCGGACGTGACCCTGCCCGGAACCGATCTTCAGGACGTGGTGACGGCCGTGCAGATCGCCCGCCAGACGGCGAGCACCATCCAGCGGAATACTCGAGGCGCCCTGCTGTACAACCTGATCGGGATACCGTTGGCGGGGGGGGTGCTGTATCCTGTCACAGGGTTCCTGCTCACGCCGATGATCGCGGCCGCGGCCGCGTCGGTGGCAACCTGGCTCGTCGTCGTAAGCAGCCTGCGCCTCGGTCAGTTCAACCCAACAACCACGACGTAACGCATGCAATATTTTCATCGGACTTCACTGTCTCCCGGCGACGTGCTCGGGGAGGCAGATCGGCACTTCGGTTTGCATCTCGAGGAGACGGAACGCGGAGAGCGCGCCAGGCAGTACAAAGGCTCGCTTGGTTCGCTGGACGTGACGGTGCGTCCCGAGGGCGGCCATTACGTGCACATCACGGTACAGACGGACCAGGTCGGCGAGAGCGAGCTCGATAAGCTGGCCAGGCGATTTCTCGGACAAGTGCACAAGCTGGCGGATCCCGCTCACGAGCTCCGGGGCGCGTACTAGCGACGCACGATCCCTCAAGTCAAACCTTGTTGCAGCGCGGTGCTTGAGTGGTAACACCAACGGCAAACCTCGAGTCCCTGCCGGCCGGTCTGTCACGCGACCAGCTGGTGGAGTTGTCCTATTACCTGGCCCTCACCCGGTCGTTGGAGGAACGTCTCGTCAACCTCTATCGGCAGGGGAAGGTCATCGGCGGGCTGTATCGCTCCCTGGGGCAGGAGGGGGAGAGCGTCGCCAGCGCATACGCCCTGCGACGGGGAGACGTGTTGTCGCCGTTGATCCGCAATCTCGGGTCGATGTTGGTCATGGGTGCCAGGCCGGTGGAGATCCTTCGCCAGTACATGGCGAAGGCCAAGAGCCCCACCGCCGGGCGGGAGATGAATCTCCACTTCAACGACATCGATGTGGGGTATCTGGGCCAGATCTCCCCGCTGGGGGACATGATTCCCGTGATGGCCGGGATCTGCCTCAGCTTCAAGTCACGAGGTCAATCACGGGTGGGGTTGGTGTACATCGGCGACGGGGGAGCCAGCACCGGCACGTTTCACGAAGGCGTGAATTTCGCGGCGGCCCAACGGCTGCCCCTCGTGGTGATCGTGGAGCACAACGGGTACGCCTACACGACGCCCACGTCTGCGCAAACGGGGGTCGAGCGCCTGGCCGACAAGGCGAAGGCGTATGGGATTCCCGGCGTGACGGTGGACGGCAACGATGTGCTCGCCGTCCATGAGATCACCAAGGACGCGGTGGAACGCGCCCGCGCCGGCGGGGGGACCACGCTCATCGAGGTGGTGACCTACCGGCGGAAGGGACACGCAGAGCACGACGATCAACGCTACCAACCGGAGGAAGAGATCGCGGAGTGGGCCGAAACCAACGACCCCATCGACCGGTACACCGACCGTGTACTCCGCCAAAGCTGGGCGACCCGGGAGGAGTTGGACGACATCCAAGCGCGGGTCGATCGCGAGTTGGACCAGGCGGTGAAGGAGTGCGAGGAAGATCCGCTGCCCGAGGGCGGGACCGCGCTGGCCCAGGTCTACGCGTCGCCGCCTGCGAGCGAACGACTGTGGTTCCGGGGGCTGCATGGCTGAGGTGACTTATCTGGAAGCGCTGCGCCAGGGGCTCTTGGAGGAGATGGAGCGCGACCCCGAGGTGTTCATCCTCGGGGAGGACGTGGGGAAGTACGGCGGAGCCTTCAAGGTGACGGAGGGTCTCCAAGCGCGGTTCGGGGAAGATCGGGTCATCGACACACCCATCAGCGAAGCGGCCATCGTAGGCGCCGCGGCGGGTGCGGCCCACATGGGCATGCGACCCGTCGTGGAAATGCAGTTCATGGACTTCATCGCATGCGCCTATGACATCCTCACCAACTACGTGGCGACCGCTCGGTATCGCGCGGGCCTTTCGACACCGATCGTGATACGGGGTCCCAGCGGCGGCTTCGTGCGAGGCGGGCCGTTTCACTCTCAGAACCCCGAGGCCGGCTTCTTCCACACGCCCGGCCTCAAACTGGTGTGCCCCGCCACGGTGCGCGATGCCAAAGGACTGATCAAGGCGGCGATCCGCGACGACGATCCCGTCATCTACTTCGAGCACAAGTATCTCTATCGTCGTATCAAGGAGGATCTGCCGGAGGACGAAGAGATCCTCACGCCCCTGGGCAAGGCGCGCGTGGCCAACGAAGGCGCGGATCTCACCATCGTGACCTGGTCGGCGATGGTGTGGAAGGCGTTGGAGGCGGCGCAAACCATCGAGCAGGAGGATGGCGCCACCGTCGAGGTGCTGGATCTCCGCACATTGCTTCCCATGGACGACGAGGCCATCGTGGCCAGCGTGCGGAAAACGAACAAGGTGCTCATCGTGCACGAAGACACCCGGACGGGCGGCGTCGCCGGCGAGATCACGGCGCGGATCAACGAGCAGGCGTTCGAGTGGCTGGACGGTCCGGTCATGCGGGTGACGGCTCACGACACGCCGTTGCCGTACGCGCCGACCTTGGAGGACCACGTGCTTCCGCAAACCGACGACATTCTCGAGTCGGCGCGGTGGCTGTTGGCGTATTGAGCGGTACCGGGGGGGGGACTATGTTTTCGAGGGCCTGCGCCAGGGAGATCATTGATGGCTCGTGTTGACGTCATAATGCCGCAGATGGGAGAATCCATCGCTGAGGGTACGGTCTCCCGGTGGCTGAAGAGCGTCGGGGACGCGGTGAAGCGGGACGAGCCGATCCTCGAGATCTCCACGGACAAGGTGGATGCGGAGATTCCGTCTCCTGCGGAGGGCGTCCTGGCGGAGATCAAGGTCCCCGAAGGCGAAACGGTGGAAGTGCAGACCGTCATCGCGGTGTTGGAGACGGACAAAGACGCGGCGGTGTCGGCGCCGTCCGAGCCCGTCGCCGCCCCTGAGCCTGTGGCTGCCCCCGAGCCCGTAGCCGCACCCGCCGCGCCGGCGCCGGCGGCCCCAAGAGGCGACGGGACCGTGGAGACCGCCGAAGAACGGTTGCGACAGCGGTCGACACCCCTCGTCCGGAAGATCGCCGCCGAACATCGCGTGGATATCACGCAGATTCCCGGGACCGGACACGGGGGCCGGGTGACGAAGAAGGACATCCTGGCGTTCATCGAGTCCGGTGCGCCGCCGGCACCTGTCGCACCGCCGGCGACTCCCGCCGCGGCACCCGCGGGCGCCGTCGTCCACCCCACGGTGGAAGCGTGGCCGGGTGATCGCGTGGAGCCGATGAGCAAGATTCGCAAGCTCACCGCGGATCACATGGTCATGTCGCGGCGTACGTCGGCCCACGTCACGAGCTTCTACGAAATCGACTTCACCGGCATCGCCCGCATCCGCCAAGCCAAGAAGCAGGAGTTCCAGGACCGAGGCGCCAAGCTGACCTACATGGCGTTCATCGTGAAGGCCGTGGCGGACAACCTGCAGAAGCACCCCGTGTTGAACGCGTCGGTGAGTGGGGACGCCATCGTCTATCGCAAGGCGATCAACATCGGCATGGCCGTGGCCCTCGACTGGGGATTGATCGTGCCGGTGATCCGCGACGCCGACGACCTCTCGATGCTGGGTATCGCCAAGAGCATCGTCGACCTGGCCGACCGGGCGCGCACCAAACGCCTCAATCCCGACGAGGTGCAGCAGGGCACGTTCACCATCACCAATCCTGGCGTGTTCGGGTCGTACATCGGTACCCCGATCATCAATCAGCCGCAGGTGGCCATCCTCGGCGTTGGGGCCATCGAGAAGCGCCCCAAGATCCTCACCCTCGACGACGGGCAGGACGTCATCGCCATCCGGACCATGTCGATGTTCTCTTTGTCCTACGACCACCGCGTCGTGGATGGGGCGGACGGCGACCGGTTCATGGCCGATCTCAAGCGCGACCTGGAGAACTTTCCCGAGGGAGCCCTCTAGCATGGCCCGTCGAAGGATCGAAGTCGAAGGAGAGCGGTGGAATGTCTATCCCTCCGGCCGCACCACGCATTACGACCGTGACGAGTTTGGCTTGGTGTTCGAGAAGGGCACCGGCGACAATCGCGTCCGGCGCGTGATGCGATACTCCCCCCAAGGTGCCAAGCGGCCCGACAAGGCCCTGGCCGAGCTTACCGATAGCCGCCTCGTCGAGTTCTTCCGCCACAGCCAGCCGGCGTGGACCAGTCCGGAGATCCGATACGGCCGGACGTCCGACTGACCGATGGAGGTGGTTGATCTCCACCTCCACTCCACGGCCTCCGACGGCGAGGCAACTCCCGGCGACGTAGTGCGGCGGGCCGCAGCCGCCGGGGTCGCCACCATCGCCCTCACCGATCACGACACGCTGTCGGGACTCGCGGAGGCCGTGGCGGCGGGTGACACCGCGGCCCTGCGAGTCGTCCCCGGTTGCGAATTCGCCGTCAAGGTATGGTGGGGTGAGTTGCACCTCCTGGGGTACTTCCTACCGCCGGATCACCCCGAGTTGAACCGCTTCCTGGCCGCGCAGCGGGAGGGCCGCATCGCCCGGGCCGAACAGATCGTGCGTCGTCTCGCCGAGCTGCGCGTGCACATCTCCCTGGAGTCGGTGCAGCACCACGCGGGTGGTGAATCAGTGGGGCGCCCCCATGTGGCGCGGGCGATGATCGACGCCGGAGCAGCCACGTCCGTCAACGACGCGTTCGACCGGTACCTGTCCGACAAGGGGCCCGCGTATGTGCCGAAGCCGCTGCCGGAACTGGAATTCGTCACGGCGCTGGTGCGAGAGGCGTGTGGCGTGACGTCGGCAGCACACTTGAAGGAGCGGGCCACACGAAAGACCTTGGTCCGTTTGCAACAGGCAGGCGTCGACGCCGTCGAGGTGCTGCATCCGTCTCACGACGACGAGACGGTCTCGCGGCTGCGGGCGTGGTCGGCCCAGGTGGGGCTCCTCAAGTCCGGCGGGTCGGATTGGCACGGGGACCATGCGCCCACCGATGCGCGGCGAGCGATCGGCGGCCTGCGCGTTCCCAAGCACTGGCTGGAAGGGTTGGAGCGCCTTCACCACACGCGGACGGCACTTGGTGGGTGAGGGAACCGAAGTGCCCGCGGCATCGTTGGGAGTGCAACACGAGATTCATTGAACGAGGTCGACGTGACGGGTAGCGACAAAAACAACTACGACGTGATCATTGTCGGGGGTGGTCCGGCCGGACTGTGCGCAGCGATGTACGCCGGCCGGGGCATGCTGGATTCCCTCTTGATCGAGCGAGGTCTGCCGGGCGGCGAGCTGCTCAATACGGAACTCATCGAGGACTATCCCGGATTCGAGAGCATCTTGGGTCGTGACTTGGCCGAGAAGATGACCAGCCACGCCAAGAAGTTCGGAGCCAACATCATGACCGACACCGTCGACACCATCGAGAAGATGGCGGACGGGGACTTCGAGGTGCAGACGCAGTTCGGCAAGACCTATCACGCGCCGGCGGTCATCCTCACGGCCGGCGGGTCACCCAACAAGCTCGACGTGCCCGGTGAGGCGGAATATGCCGGAAGGGGCGTATCCTACTGCGCCGTGTGCGACGGCGCTTTTTTCAAGGGAGAAACCATCGCCGTCGTGGGTGGTGGGGATGCCGCGCTCGAGGAGGCCAACTACCTCACCCGGTACGCGGAAAAGGTGTACCTCATTCATCGCCGCGACGAATTCCGGGGCTCGGCGATGCTGCAGCAGCGGGCGTTCGGCAACGAGAAGATCGAGGTCATGCGCAGCAAAGTGGTCGACCAGGTGGAGGGCGGCCCGAGCGGCGTCACCACCTTGAAGCTCACAGACACCAAGACCAACGAGACGTCGGACCTGGCGGTGACGGGGGTGTTCGTGTTCGTCGGGTTTACGCCGAACAGCGGGTTGATCAAGGGCCACTTCGACCACGACGAGAGCGGCTACGTGATCACGGACTGGAACATGATGACGTCGATTCCCGGGCTCTTCGCTGCCGGCGATCTGCGCGTGCAATTGACGCGCCAGATCACGACCGCCGTAGGAGACGCGACCACCGCCACCATCGCCGTGGAGAAATTCCTGGCAGAGCGCAAGGAAGCGAAGACCGCCGTTGGCTCAGCCTGAGATCGTCTGCCTCACGAACGGGGCGTTTGCGGAGAACACCTACCTCGTCGCCGATCCGTCGACGCGGGACGTGGTGATCGTCGATCCCGGCGAGGAGGCCGAGTTGTTTCTGCGCCGCATCGAGAACGAGGGCTGGACGCTGCGGGCGGTGTGGCTCACCCACGCGCACCTGGACCACGTGGCCGGGGTGGCGGAGGTCGTTCGGGCGACGGGGGTGGAGATCTACCTCCACCCCGACGACCGGAAGCTCTATGACGGCGCCGAGGCCCAAGGCAAGTGGTTGGGCGTGGAGACGGAGGCGCCACCGGCTCCGGACCACACGTTGGCCCACGGCGACACGGTGTCGGTGGGCAATTGTTCCTTCGAGGTGGCGCACACACCGGGACACAGCCCGGGGAGTGTCACCTTCGTCGGCGCCGGTTCTGCGTTGGTGGGCGACGTGCTGTTTGCCGGCTCGGTGGGGAGGGTGGATCTCCCCGGCGGCGACGGCCCCACGCTGTTGCGGAGCATCGCTCAACAGTTGATGGCGTTGCCGGATGACACCATTGTCTATCCGGGACACGGTCCGGCCACCACCATTGGCCGGGAGCGTGCCGGCAATCCATACGTGACGGGAGCGTATCCGCTCGTTTGATCCGTGCGTGACGAACACCTGAACGACAAACGGGGAGTGCGTTCGACTGCACTCCCCGTTTACCGTGTGGTCTCGATGCCGAAGGGGGGATTCGAACCCCCACGGGCTTGCGCCCACTGCGCCCTGAACGCAGCGCGTCTACCAATTCCACCACTTCGGCGCGGATCTTCCGAAGAAGAGCCGAATAATAGAATAG
>JBDHHA010000175.1:0-9978 GCA_039589615.1 Gemmatimonadota bacterium | reverse complement strand
GTGACGGATGTGCAGGCGCGGGAGTTGATGGAGAAGGTCCGGTGATTAAACAGCAGACCACAGTGTGGACTATTCGGGCGTGGGAGGGCCCGTTACATGACTATCTCCGCCGTTGCTGGGAACGGGTTAAGGAGCTGACACCGGAGGTGATCTTCAAACAGGTTCCGAGTGAGGGAAACAACCATGCCCAGAACTTGAACAAGATCTGGGAGCTACATAGGGAGAACGGTCCCGATTGGATGAGCCAGTTCTGTGTGATTACCGAGGAGGATTTTCTCCCTGATCCGCGAGCGGTGAAGGAAGGAAGGTGGATGGTTCCGCCCCTGTTCATGATCAAGCCGGCAATGGCTGTGAAGTTTGCCCAGCGGGTTCCTACTGGGGCTGTTATGCAGTTCCAGTTCCCAGGCGCGTGGTGGATGATCTTCGATCTCGAGCAGTATTCTGGGCCGCTGAATTTTGAGGGCGCGCGGGATCCCGCTACTGAGCTGGTAGATCAGGTGCCGGGAGGGGTGGATCTGGTTCGCGGAGTAGACGATAGCCTTGGGTCGCTGGGGCTGGAGTACCCTGGGATAGGGACTCACCTGTTCTGGAGCCGGCACTACAACGACCCCCCGGACAAGGTGGTGGCGGGGTTCAAGGTGGGGGAGATTGTGGAGCGTACGAAGGCAGCAATCAAGGAGTGGTGGAGGCGGATAGATGCCAGCCCAGAAGAGTAAGAAGAATCCGATCGTGACGGTGTTTGGGGAGCTCACGTACGAGCACGTGCGCCAGGTGATAACACAACGGCCCGCCAGGATCGTGGTGTGTTCACCTGGAGGGCCGATTGATATTGGGTCGGCGCTGCATGCGCTGGCGCCGAGGGAGGTGGTGGGGCTGGGGACTGTGTCGTCAGCAGCTCTGCCGTTCTTTGCGGCGGCGAAGAAGAGGTTTGCTACAGCAGGGACGAGGTTCCTTCACCACCAGCCATCGTGGGCTCCTAACGGGAGTGCTGGGTCTATGAAGCCTCCCGATCTGCGGGAGCAGATGGAGGACATGGAGAACTGGTACCAGTGGATGTGCCGCGTAATGGCGGAGCACACTGAATGGGACTACCAGTCGTGGCAGCAGGCGGGAATGGGGCAGGGGAGGCTGTTTGATCTGTCGGAGGCGATGGCGATCGGGCTGGTGGATAAAGTGGTCTCGCTGCGAGAGTGGAGCAAGTGAGAGTGTCGATCTTCTGCTCGATCCGCTCCGTGCGTTTCTCAACGTTTGACAGGCGGCCTCGGAGACTGCCGTAGGCGGTGCCGACGCCGAAGATGAAGACAACGAGTTCGAGGAGGGATTCCATGAAGAAACTTACTATGTTACCGGTGTTGAATACCGAGGAGTGGGCGGAGGTTTTCTGTGCTGAGGGGTCAGAGAACGAGAAGAGGTGGAATGTTCCGAACAGTGTTAATCGATACACCCATCGGTACCCAGTAGAGAGGGAGAATGTCGAGAGGATTTGGGGGATTGAGGAGGGTGAGATCGATGTGGCTTCGTGGATTATTTACGGGGAGCTGAACGACAAGCGGTGGTTTTTCCTGGATGCTTCCCAGTGGACTGAAGAGGACTACGGAGACGAGGTTACTTATTGGGGGGGCGGGAGCTGTGTGGTCGCAGAGTCTGAAGTGGAGCTTATTCGTAGTGGTATGAACGATGAAGCCCGCGCTCGGTTCAAACTGCGGATCAAAGCTACCACGGTAGATTTGACGAAGGGTCAGGAGAACAGCGGAGTGACGATGTGTTGTAGCTCCTACACTAATTATGAGGTGATTCGGGGGGAGGACCCTCAGAAACCTACCAAACCCTCCAGCTTGAAGGGCCTGGTTGGGAAGATTGCGAAGTCGTTGGTGGAGTGGAGTCAGGAGGACGCAGATGAAGACGATGACGAGTAGCAGTGTTCGCCCGCAGGTTGCTAAGCTACGGGCGATGAGGTTTCCGGAGATGTATTCGCCGAATCTGTCGGCCTCTGATCGAGACCACATTCAGTTCGCCCGCTACATGATGCGGGCGTTCCTTAAACGACCGTCACGTTAGTGGGTGGGGGAGGGCCCAGCTTGACCACGACGGCGAGGGGGGCGGTCCATTCGCTGACTCCGTTGGAGTCCTTTGAGCGGACTTGGATCACGTAGTTGCCCTCGGGGACGGTTCCATCCAAGAGGACGTTGGCAGCGAGCTGGGAGCCGCCGGAGACGGCTTCTTTGACGGCGACTCCGCCGACATTCAGGTCGGCACCGGCAGCAGCGAGAGCGACGTCGTACTGTGAGGCACTGGGGACGTCGTCCCAATCGATGACACTTGATGGACGGAGGTAGACTGGCATGGAGACTCCTACTTTTGACCAGTGGTGGGAAAGAGAGAAAAAGCTCTGGCACGGATCCAGAGAGCCGGTAGAACAGTTAGCGAGGACTTGTTGGTTTCTTGGCGGACTCTACGCTCTGGATCGGATCCGAGATACGTTCAACGATTTACGCGACGCTGTAGAGTTTGTCCTGCCAGAAGACGCCAGATCCGGAAGCGCTTCTGGGCGTCGTCCGACAGACGAGGATCCTTCTCGAAAGACTGAATGATTTCGAGGGCTCCCTGGAGTTCGACGGGGGTGGCTCGGGGGAGCTTGGAGGTGATCACTCGGGCGAAGCGCTCGTCCCACTCCTCGTCGGGGGTGGGGTCGGCGACCCGGAAGTAGCCGTAGATGGCGACGTTCTTGGTGAAATCTTGCCGGCTGAAGCGGTTGACTACGTTGGGGACGGAGGTGCGCTTGGTAATGTTCCGGATCACCTTGTTGGTGTTTTGGGGGAGGGGGCGGAGCTCGTCGGTGTCGGGGTCGAGGAACTGCTCGGCCTTTTCGGAGGCGATCTCGCGGATGAGGGCTTTGCGGGCCTCGGGGTCCTCGCCGGCGCGGGCGATCTTGGTGGACTCGAGGTCGTCGAAGGAGACGCGGGAGACAAAGTCCTTCCAGGCTCCGGTGCGTTTGAGGTAGGTGCGCATGACGTAAGACATACGGTCGGGGGAGCGGGCGTAGGGGCGGACTCCCAGGAGCATGCGGGCTACGAACTCAGGGCCGGAGGTTTTGTGGAAGGTGTTAGGGTCGATCTCCTGGCCGGCGGCGAGGCGGGAGGCGGACTCCCAGATACGGTTGCCTGGGGCGACGGAGGGGGTGAAGGTGCGGTAGATCCAGCTGAAGTAGTCGGCGAAGCCTTTCATGGGGCGGCGCTGCTCGTCCTCACCGCGGACCAGGGAGGTGACCATGTTCGCGAGGAGGGAGGAGCCGGCGAAGGCGGAGACTACGCCGACGGCTGTTTCGGTGCCCATGTGGGCTACGGCGCTGTCGTTCTCACCGACGAGGGAGTTGACGAGCTGGCGGGCTCCGACGGACTGGGCGCCGAGGATCTCGGTGCCGACAATGGTGCCGACGGGCATGCGGTAGGTTCCGCCGCCGGAGGATTTGATGGGGATCTCGATGCCGGAGGACAGGGAGAAGAAGTCGGAGAGCCAGCCGCGTTTGACTCCCTTCTGGGCGGCGTAGAAGTCCATGCGCTCGTCGATGGAGTCGCCGGAGGCGGCAGCGGCGCCGAGGTTCCACATAGCAAGGAGGCCCATGTCAGTGAAGGCGCGCGGGCCGTCGTATTTGAGGGTGTTGCCGAGGATGCGGAGCTGGTCAACCTTGAAGGAGGTGAACATGGAGCCGCCGGGGCCTCCGAGGAAGCGGCGCCAGCCAGCTCCGAGGATGAAGGGAGCACGCTGGAGGTTCTGGGAGAACATGCCGATTCGCTCGAGGGCTACTTCCTTGGAGACTCCCTTGGCGAGGAGGGCTTTGTAGTTGGCGATCTTGTTGGGGATGTCTCCGGAGAGGACGGAGAAGTGTTGCCAGACGTTGGAGGCGTGGCGGGTTTCTCCTTTGGCGGTGTTCCAGAGGTGGGCGAGGGAGTTCTTGGTGAGTGAGCCGAGGTCACGGGCGATGTCACCCATGGTGCGTTTGCTTATGCCGGCGGCTTGGGTTTGGAGATCTTCAAGGCGTTCGAGGGTCTTAGCGAGGACTCCAGGGTTGGGCTCGCCCTTCTCAAACATCTCGGAGGCTCGGCGCTCGAGCTGTTGAATGCGGTTTTGGATGCCTCGCATACCCTTCCAGTGTTTGCTGTAGAGGGCGGCGGACTCTTGAGCGAAGCGGTACTTGCCGATGTCGATGTGACCAGCCTTGATCAGGTCGACGACCGCGGCGTCGGCGTTGGGGCCTTCGACGTCCTTGATCGTGCGGTAGAAGGCGTGCATACCTTCGGCGTTTCCCTTGAGCCACTTGGGGAACTCGAAGGGGTTGAAGGGGTTGAGACCTCCCATGCGGCGGGAGTAGAAGAGGTTACCTATCCAGCCCTTCATGTAGGAGCCTATGTTCAGCCCGACGCGGACCAGGGCGAAGGCCCCGTTGCCTGCTTTCCAGAGCTCGCTGGTGGTTTTGGCTACGCGCGGGTACTGGCGGGAGACCGTGGATTGTAGAACGGAAGGTCCGGAGAGAGTGTCTTGTATTCCAGCGATTGCGTTCTGGAGGAACTCGTATCCGTTGCGGAGGTCCGCGATCAGGGGCGGGACGTCCTCGGAGATGTAGCGGCCGTTGAGGTGAGGGAGTCGTTTGTCTGTGACGAGGTACCATTTCTTTCCGTCGGGGGAGGTGGCGACGTCGCGGCGGGCGGAGAACTCAGCCCCCTCGTCGACCAGGTCGGCGAGGACTCGGGCGTGTGGGGTGTGAGCAATGGCCTGCTGCATGGAGAGGTTGGCTTCGGTGCGCAGGAGCCGCTCGGTGAGGCGGAGGTGGGAGTGGGCCGGATCGAAGACCAGGCCTTCCAACTCCTTCTCTATAATGGACTTGGGGGGATTGATCTGGAGCTTGGAGCCCTTGGGGCGGTTGGCGGTGGCCCACTCGAGGGCCTCTTCGGCGGTCTTGAAGCCGGCCTTGTGGGTGACCTTGCCTCTCTGGCTCCAGGCTACCCAGAAGGAGTCCTCCGGGATCTTGAAGGAGAACATACCGTCATCTGTTCGGAGTGGAGCGAAGAGACCTTTGATCAGGGCTTGGCGCTCGGCTCCGAAGCTGTTGAGCTTGGCGCGCATGGAGGGGTCGACGCCGTCCCAGTAGGCGCCGTGGTAGTAGGCGGCTTTGGCGAACTTGTCGTACATCTCCTCGGTGAGGAAGCCGGCTTGGGTGAGCCGGCGGAGGGCCTCGTAGCGCTGGTCTTGCATGCGCTTGAGGGTGTACTCGGCAACGTCTTTAGGGAGGTCTTTGTGGATCTTGCCGGTTCGCATGGAGTCGTGGAGGAGGGCGCGCTCTTTCTGGGAGAGCTCGCGGCCTATGACTCCAGCGACTGCCGCGGCTCGGGCTTGCTCGAAGTTCTGGAGGTTGTCGATGGAGTCCGCGTGTTCCTTGAGCCATCGGCTCAGCTCTTGGGGAGGAGCGAGGGCGGCTTCGATGGAGGAGAACTTGAGGACTTCGTTCTCGAGGAGGCGTTGCTCTTTGGAGAGGCCTTCCTTCAGGGAGTTCCAGGAGCGGAGGGCGCTGCGGGCTTCCGCCATTTGGGCGGGCCCGAGGTCGACCCGTCGTCGGGTGGAGTCTGCCAGGATTTGGGCTTCGGAGTCGAGGTACTTGGCTATCTGGGTGTGGAGCTTGTCTGTGATTGGGAGGCGCCCGCCCTTTGCCGGGTCTCGTTTTTGAAGAGCTTGGAAGGTGGTGACCGAGTCGTCCAGGAGCTTGGCGAGCCGGGCGGTGTGGGTGTTGATTCCAGCGGAGGAGCGGTTGAGGGATTGCCAGGTCTGGGAGTCGAACTCTGGGAGGTTGAGGAGCTGGCGGTCGGCTTTGGTGAGCCGGACGGGAGAGCCGTCGCTTATGGCGTCGGCGAGGCGGGCGCGGAAGCCTTCAATTGCGGTGGCGTCTCGGAGGAGGCGGACCGGGGTGCGGGTGGGCTCGAGGGCTGCCCGGATTGTGTCGTCGATGGCGCCCGCTACGAGGGACTCTGCCTGGGAGATGAGGGAGGCCTGGGTGTCTGGGGCGGCGTCTTTGAGGGCGGCGCGGATGTCGTCGATCTGTCTGGCGAGAGGGGCGAGGGCTTCCCGGAGAGCTATGGGGGGCTTCTTCCCTTTGAGGAGGGAGTCGGTTATGGCGTTGGCGTTGCCGGGGCGCTCGGCTTCGAGGAGGGCTTTGAACTCTGGGGTGTCGAGCTTCTTGCTGGCTCGGTAGAGGAGGCCGCCCTTCTCCGCGCGGGTGATAGCGTGGTCGACGATGGCGTGGTGCTCGGAGAGGATGCCGCCGGCTTGCTCTGAGAGGGACCGGGAGTGGACGACGGAGGAGTCGATCTCGTCGCTGAGACGGTTGGCGGTGTCGCCGAGGAGCTCGGTGGCTTTCTTGTGAGCTCGCATGGCGTCTTTAACCCGGCGGTTCTCTTTGATGACGGCCTGGGAGAGGGCTGCCATTTTGGTGCCGGTGGTTCCTACGCGTCTGGGCTGGGTAGGGACAGAGTCGATGGAGTTCTCAACGGCTTCGGTCCACTTCTGGAGGCGGCGGACCAGCTCTGCGGAGGTGGCTGGGTTGATGCGGACGGCGTCGGCTCCTTCGAGGATGAAGTGACCGTCGGTGAAGTCGATGTCGGAGATAACTCGGGAGAGGTTGGAGACGACTTCGTTGTAGTGGGGACTGGAGCGGAAGCCTCGCTCAGGTAGTTTCTGGAAGGCACGGGCAGCGGTGGCGGCAGCGCCGGCTATCTCGGGCTCGATAGGGATCTGTTCGTTGTCGAGAACTTCTACCGTGCGCTCAATCAGGGACTTGATTTGGTCTGGGGTCTTGGATCGAGACCGGACCTTGTCGAAGGTGTCCTGGAAGAGGGTGGCGCGGACGTCGGCGTTGGCGCGGGAGTAGCGGCCTCGGCCGGTGGTGTTCTCGTCGTATTCGGTGAAGGCGTGGGGGTGCTTCTGGCGACGGATCTTGTTGGCGGTCTTGTTGATCTGCTTGAGAGTGAGGCGTTTGGTGAAGTGGCTGGCGCCGAGGAGGGTGAGGGCTGCGGCTTCAGGTTCGTCGAAGAGGGAGCCTACAAAGTTGCCGACGGTGGTGGCTGCGGCGGGCTCTTGCATGCCGAAGACGGAGAGAATGGTGCGGCCTGGCTTACCAGAGGCGGCCTGCCAGCGCCTCAATCGAGAGGCCAGGCCAGCACCGAGGGAGAAGTCTTCACGGACGGCAGCAAGGACTTCGTCCTCGTTGGCGCCGGGGGTGGTGTTCAGGAGGTAGTTGTATCGGTCTTCGTTACTGACGTGGACCTCGTCGTTGGAGGAGGCCAGCCAACGGGAGACACCGGCGCGGGTGCGGGCGAACCAGTCACGGAAGGTGTCTTCGCCGGAGAGCTGGGCGGGTACGTCTTGACCGTGGAATATGTAGGGAGCGGCGGAGGCGGCGTCGGCTACAGCGTCGACTCCAGCTTCGAAGCCGCGGAAGAGCCGCTCGGGTAGACCGAGGGCAACGGCGTTGATGCCCTGGCCGAGGAGTCCGAGGCCGGCCATAGCGCTGCCGGCGAGGCCTCCCTTATTCGTGAAATCTCGGACGGCGCCTTCGAAATTTCCAGCACCCTCAGCGCGGGCTGCTTCGTCGGTGGCGGCGGCTCCGGCAGCGGAGGAGGTCTGTTGGAAGACCTGCTGGATCTCCGGCCGTAAAGTCATGAGGGAGTGGAGGTTGAAGAAAGCGGCAGGGTCGCTGGGGATGGGGTCTTCGGGGTTGTCCGGGTCCGGGTGGCGCATGACAGGGGGGATTGGGAGATCCCACCACCGAGGCGCTCGTAGCGGCTGCGGGCTACGTAGTAGGGCTGGTGCTTGCGGACGTGGTTGAGGAAGTCGTTGCCGCCAGCCAGGCGGAAGATGTCGAACTCGTCACCGTAGGGGCTGTCATGGGACAGGACGCTGATGGTGTTGATGTTGGTGTCGAGCTTGCGGAGGTCGGAGAAGCCTGGGACCACGCCGGAGAGGCGGTTGACGAAGGAGGCGGAGGGAGGCGGGTGGATCAGTTTGCCGAAGACGTGCTGGACTGCGGCGGGATCCAGGTTGTCGATGGGCGGGGCCTTCTGGTTGTCAAAGCGGCCTTCGCGCTGGGCTGAGAACCAGTCGGACCAAGCGTCGTCGATGGAGGTGAGCTGTTCTTTTGGGGAGGGAGGTGTGTGGTTGATCCGGACCAGGGTGCGGAAGAGCTTGGGGAGGTACTTGTTGCCGGTGGCTTGCTCGTCCTGTCGGAGGAGGTTGAAGGCGTTGGGGAAGGACTGGGCGAACTCGGCCTTGTATTGGAGCTCTCGCTCGATCTGAGTGTGCTGGGAGATGGAGTCAGGAGCGAGGTCTATCAGGCCACCGGAGAACTCGCGGAGGTATTGGGCAGGGTCGCCGGTTTCGGGCGGATCGAAAGCTGGCCTTTCAATCTGCGCGCCGGACTGGAGGAGGGTTTCGTCCAGCTGGCGGTCGGCTTCTACCTGGGCGGTGGCGGCCTGGCGCTCGGGGATCTGGGGGCTGGGGGCGTCCTGGGGCTCGAGGAGCCCGTCGAGGATCCGGTCAGCCTCGGTCAGGTCAGCACGGGGCGGCTGGATGATGGTGTCCAGCAGCTTGTCAGCTTCGTTTTTGGTGGGCATGGGTTACTGGGGGCGGCGGGCTTTGAGTGCTTGGGCTTCTCGCTGGAGCTGGGCTTGGGCGGCTGTGTCACCGGCGGCGCGGGCTTCGCTCATGCGGATGGAGAGACGCTGGGCGGCCTGGGTGTACTCGTCATCCGAGAGAGGAGCTGGAGGAGTGGGAGCGATGGGGGAGGGGCCTGGAGGAGGAGCTGCGGGGGTCTTGGCTCCGCCTGGTTTCCAGCCGAGCTGCTTCCACCGGGGGTGGAGCTGCCTGCGGACTTTCGGTAATTTGAGGGCGTCCTGGTAGGCTTCTTTGTTGAGCGGAACGAGTTTTCCCGTATCGAGATCGGCGTAGAATTCTCGCTCTGGTCCCCTACCAGCGGGTCTGGTTTTGAAGTTGGCTTCGAGGGTTTTGTGAGCGCTCGCCTCGTCAATATCGATGGCGGGATCAGATATAGCTTTGGCTAGTAAGGAGAGAGCATTGAAGGCGCCGTTGGCAAACGACTTCATAACGCTCTCAGAATCTGACGTTACCCCCGGACCAGTGCGGGTAGCAGCGTCGGTAGCTGCTGCGATCATGATGTCCAGATTCTCGCTGGCCTTGGCAAGTTTGCCGGTCAGGGCGCTCTGTTTGTTGTTGTTGAGATCGTTGGCTTTGAGGAGGAGGGCTTCGGCTTCGTTGGCTCGGCCGATCATGGCGAGCTTGAAGGCCTGCTTCTCGAGGCGGTCAGCGGAGTCGGTGGCGATGGAGTTGAGGGCCTTGCGGGCGTTGAGGAGGGAGGCGAGCCGCTGGGGGTTGGCGGTCATGCCGGAGGCGAGCTGTTTGGCGCGGATTCGGCGCTGCTCTTGGAGGGCGTCTTCGGAATCGAGCCTCTTCTTGAAGAGAGCGGTCTGAGACTCGATCTTCTCGCGCTCCGCGCGGGCCTTGGCTACAGACTCGGCAGCTGGGCCAGTGACGCGGCGGACGAGGGTGCCGAGTCCCGGGATGGGGGTCTCGTCGATCTCGACGCCGGGCTTGCGCATCTTGGAGATCAGGCCGGGGGCGTGCCAGGGGACGAAGGCGGACCCCTCGAGCTCGAAGTCGGAGAGGGCTTTGACCGCCCGTTCTCCGTCGGCTTGCTGGAGGCGCTTCATCTCGATCTGGGCGCGCATCATAGAGATCTGGTTCTCTTGACCGCGGAGGGCAGTGTTGGCCTGGCCTTGAGCGGCGGAGGCTCGTTGGTTCTGGAGTTGTGATTGGGCCTGGAACTCAGCAAGGTCTTGGCCACGTTCGGCAAGGGCGAGACGTTCCTTGTCCAGGAAGTTTCGCTCAGCTCTGGCGGCGCGCATCTCAGAGAGTTCG
>JBDHHA010000174.1:0-7972 GCA_039589615.1 Gemmatimonadota bacterium | reverse complement strand
TCCGTGGTGCGGCCCTCACTGGTTCCGTATCCTCGGTAATCCAGCATCACGACCGCGGTGCCAGGTGGACGAAGCTCCCGCACCAACGGCGCCAACGCTCCCACGGTCTCCATGTTGCCGTAGAACCAGAGTAATCCGGGTGCCTGCTGCCCGTCGGGTGGTGGAGGGCTCGGGTGGAGGTACCACCCACGGAGGGTGACGCCGTCGTTGGTGGTGACGGTGATGGACTCGGCATCGGAGATGCCGACGGCTTGCGGTTCGGGTAAGGGGGACTTGGGGGCTGGGAACGCCAGTCGCTCCTGAAACGACAGCATCAAGCCCAGCAGGACGAGATACCCACCGAAGAGTACCGCGAGGATTTCTACGGTTGTCCGCATTACGAATCGCCTCCGGTGAGGTCCTTCACGGCCTGCGCGACCTCGGCTCCGTGGGTCAAGGGAAGACCGTGGGCCGCTCCCGTCACCAGCCGGAACTCCGCGTTGGGCAACGCGTGCGCCAGGCGCTGGCCAACGTCCGACGGAAAGATGGTATCCTCCGCGCCGTGGAGGACGATAGTGGGGACGTCGATGCCGTCGAGTTGCCGCCGCACGTCGAACCCGGTCATGGCGAGGCGGAAGGTCCGCATGGCGCGCCAATCCGTATTGCGCCAGCCGGCCACATCCAACGCTCCATCGGTTGTGCGTTTGAGGGTTGTGAAGTCCACCCGCTCGGCTCTCAGGCGGCCCCCGCTCATCAATCGCTTCACGGTCCGCGTCACGAGGGGCGTATTCCACGGGCGGATCAACCGCGTCATGCCGATGCGCACGTCCATCGGACCCAGATGCGCGAGCCGCAGCCGCACCACGTCGTACATCGGCCCCGCCGTCGTGGCGATCAACACGAGCCCATCGATGCGCGCCGGTCCGCGGCAGCCGTGTCGGAGCAGCCACGACAGCGCCAGCATCCCCCCGAAGCTGTGTGCCACCACGACTCGTCGCGGGCACTGCCACATGGTACTCGCGGCCAGATGCTCGTCGAGGAGGTCGGTGTAGAGGTCCATCGCCTGACGTCCGGGCTCGGGAGTGCCGTCCTCGCCCACTATCAGGTCGTTGAAGTCCCTCTCGGTCGTTGGTAGGGAAAGGGTGGGGAAGATGGTGGTGTTCAAGGTCATCCCCGGAAGGAGCAGGGCGGCGGACCGCTGCGAAGGGTGGCTATCCAAGTTGTTTGACCATAATGGTTTACAAATCAGCGGCCCCCGCAGGGTCGCGGGTGTATAACCGGGTTGACTTCCATGTTAACGTTGTTAAGTTAACACCGTTAACATGGCGGGTGCTGACGGGATTCTCCTTCCTCAACAACGCCCCACCACGACCTCCACTGGAAGCAGATGAGCAGTATGAGTGGGACCCATGCAACTACAACAGGTAGTACGTCGTCGGACAAGGCTCTCCGTTCGGCGGAAACCGAGGCCGCCATCGTCGAAGCGGCACTGAGCATTCTTGCCGAGGGTGGTCTGTCGGCCCTCTCCATGCGGACCGTCGCGGAACGCGTGGAGCTGAGCGCCACGGCCATCTATCACTATTTCGACGGCAAGGAGGATCTCGTAGACCGGGTGGTGCGGACCGGGTATCAGCGATTTGGAGAATCCGTGGCGGAGGCCGCCGAGCAACATCCGGTGGGTTCGCTCGAGCGGATCTTTGCGTTAGGTGACGCCTACGTGCGGTTCGCCTTCGAAAACCAAGAGCACTTTCGTGTCCTCTACAACCTGCAGACTCGTCCCCGGAACATCGAGGAACTACCGGGAAGCGGTGGGTACGAGTTACTGCGCCGCACCGTGGTGGATGCCATGGAGGCGGGGAACCTCCGCCAGGGGAACCCTGACGTCATTGCCCACTACATGTGGACGTCGGTCCATGGGTTGGTGACTCTGGCTCTGGCGTGCAACATCGAGTGCCGGGACTGCGCGGTGATCAAGGACCTGCCACACTCGGCGATCCAGCTCTATCAGGATTTCATCCCCTTCCTCACCGATGGATTGCGGCCGGGGAACGGCGTTGCTGCCGAGCGGGATGCGGAGCCGATGCACAAGCCGGAATCGAAAGCGAGCTAGACGATGCGTGTGTCACATAGATGGAAGCCTCTGGCCGCCGCACTGCTGTATCTCTCGGCGGGATCGACGCAGGTGGTGGGGCAGGGCGTTACCGATGGCGAGACCATTTCGCTCCAACGCGCCATACAGTTGGCGCTCTCCAACAGCCATCTCATCATGGCGGCCGAGGAGGGGCTCAACGCAGCCGACCAACAGGTTCGGGAGGCATGGGCTGACGTGTACCCCGACTTCTCGGTCAATGCCTCGTATGCCAGGAACCTCAAGGTGCAGGAAGCCTTCTTGCCGGCGCGCCTTCTCGACCCTTCGGCGCCGGAGGGTGCCGTGACGGCCGTGCGGTTCGGATCGGACAACACCTGGATCGCCGGGTTCGATTTTTCCCAACCCCTGTTCGATTTCAACATGTTTATCGGTGTGGGGGCGGCGGGCCGGTTCCGCAGCCTGGAAGTCGAGCGGGTTCGGGGAACGACCCAACAGGTGGTGACGGCGGTCCGACAGGCATACCTATTGGCGCTCCTTGCAATGGAGGATCTGCGCCTCACGGAAAACAGCCTGGCGCGGACCAGGGCCACGTTGGAGGAGACCCAGGCGCTCAACCGAGCGGGCCTGGCGAGCAGTTACGACGTGCTGCGGTTGGAAGTACAGGTTGCCAACCTGGAGCCAAACGTGCGGCGGGCGCAGAACAGCGTCGCCGCCGCCAAGCGCCAACTCCTCGTGGAAATAGGCCTCGAACCCACGGGAGAGTTCGAACTGGAAGGGCGTCTCAACGAGATCGACGTGTCGGGGACGGTGCAGAACAATGCAGCGAACGAATTGCTGTTGGCGGTGTCGGGTCTCGATCGACAGGCGGACTTCCAGATTGATGAGCTGCACAACATGGCCATGGGCCGGCGCAGCGATGTGGCCCAGGGCCGGCTTGTGATCATTCTGGAGGAAACCCGCATGCGGGCCCAGAAGGCTGAGTATTTCCCGACGGTGTCGCTCTTCGGCAATTACGCCATTACCGCCCAAGAGGATCGGGGCCCAACCTTCTTCGGTGATTCCAACCAACGTACCACGGCCTCGGCGGCCGGGCTGCGAATCAGCCTTCCGGTGTTTCAAGGGTTTCGCCGCGACGCCCAGGTGCAGCGGACCGCCGCCACGGTGCGGCAGAACGAAGCGCAACTCGAGCGTCTGGGGCGTGAGGTCGAGAGCCAGTTGCGAACCGTACTGGACAATCTCGAGGAATCGCGGTTGCGGATGGAGAGTCAGCGGCGGGCCGTTGCTCAGGCAGGGCGAGGGTTCGAGATTGCATCGACCGAGTATCGAGAAGGGGTGGGGTCACAACTCCAGATTACCGATGCGGAGAATGCATTGCGGCAATCCGAGTTCAATTACGCGCAAGCGGTGTTCGACCACCTGATGGCGTGGATCGAGCTGGATGCAACACTTGGCACAGTGCCCGTTGCCGCAGGAGAGCTTGTGGCACGTGTGAACGATAGAGGGGAATCATGATTGCCATGCAGGGACGTAGACGGTCCGTGGCCTTGGGAGCCGTGCTCCTGGGATTGGCCGGTTGTTCAACTGCCCAGGGGGATTCCGAGGATCAAACGGCGGCCGACTCGGTGGTGGCTGTCAGAGTGATCAACGTCGAGGTCACGACGGCCGCACCAACGACGTTCACGGATTTCATCAGTGTCACTGGTGAGGTAGAGGCGTACCATGACGTCACGATCTCCGCGGAAGAAACCGGGGTCATTACCGAGTTCCTGGTTGCCAAGGGGAGACCGGTGCGGCGCGGCGAGGTCATCGCGCGCATCGACGCCGAAGTACTCACGGCCCTGGTCAACGAGGCCAGGGCTTCCGCGGAGCTCGCCCAGGAGCAGTTCGAACGGCAGCGGCGACTGTGGGAAGACGAGGGGATTGGCAGTGAGATCGCGTATCTCCAGGCCAGGTCCCAAGCGGCGGTGCAGCAAGCGCGCCGAGAGACGCTGGAGGCGCGCCTCGCGCGAACGGCGATCCGCTCACCGGTGTCCGGCGTATTTGATGACCGGTACCTCGAAGCGGGCGAGATGGCCGTCGTCGGTGCGCCGGTGGCCCGCGTCGTGTCCATCGATCGCCTGAAGGTGGTGGGGGGGGTGCCCGAGCGGTTTGCGCAGTGGGTGCACCAAAACGACGAGGCAATCATCTCCTTCGAAATCCTCCCGGACCGCTCTGTGGCCGGCACGATCGACTACGTGGGGAGCACGGTGGACGATCGCAGTCGGACCTTCCGGGTCGAGATCGTCATCGACAACCCCGACGGAATCGTCAAGCCCCAGATGGTGGCCAACGTGCAGCTCGAGCGAACGCGGCTGGCAGATGTGATCGTCGTGCCCCAGGAAGTCGTCTCGCGAACGGAGTTCGGATACCAGGTGTACGTCGTGGTGGAGCGTGACGGGGTAAGGTACGCGTCGGCGCGACAGGTGGTGCTGGGACCGGGCTATGCCGACCGGGTGGTCATCGAGGAAGGGCTGGAGTTTGGCGATCAGGTCGTGACCGCCGGCGCCCAACTCGTGGACGACGGCAACCGCGTACGCATTGTGGAGAGTGGGGAGGAATAGGCGCAATGGCGCGATACGACAGAGGTGTATTCAAGGAGTTCCCACTCTCTTCCTTCGCCGTGGATCATCCCACCAGCGTGCTGGTGCTCACGGCCATCGTCATCTTCATGGGCGTGTGGTCCTACATCCAGGTCCCCAAGGAGTCGTTCCCGGAGATCGTGTTTCCCAATGTCGTGGTGAACACGGTCTACCCGGGCGTCGCGCCGAAAGACGTGGAGACGCTCGTAACCCGTCCGCTGGAGGACGAGCTGAACACGATCGGCGACATCGAGACGATCCGATCGACCTCGGTGGAGGGATTCTCCAGCATCACCGCGGAGTTCGACGCCGGCATGGACGTCACCGAGGCCTTGCAGCAGGTCCGGGAGAAGGTCGACATCGCAAAAGTCGAATTGCCCGCGGCGGCCGAGGAGCCCGCCATCTTCGAGATCAATGCGGCGGACTTTCCGGTCATGCAGGTGAACGTTGCCGGCCCGTACGGCTTGGTGCGCCTCCGCGAGGTGGCCGAGGACCTGCAGGACGAGCTGGAGCAGATCACCAGCGTGCTGGAAGTGCGGCTCTCCGGAGGGTTGGAGCGGGAAGTGCAGGTGGACGTCGACCTGCCCAAGCTCAAATTCTACGGCCTGGCGTTCGGTGACGTCATCGACGTCATTCGCAACGAGAACGTAACGATTCCGGGCGGGACGATCGACGTGGGCGGGGTGAAGTACCTGGTGCGGATTCCCGGCGAGTTTACCTCACCAGATCTCATCGGCGACATCGTCATTGAGTCGCGCAACGGCCGCGCCATCTACGTCCGCGACGTTGCCACCGTGGACTTCGGATTCAAGGAGCGGGAGAGCTTTGCGCGGCTCAACGGCAACCCCGTGGTCTCTCTCTCCATCGTCAAGCGCAGCGGGGAGAACATCATCGAAACCGCTGAGGCGGTGGCCGCGGCCATCGAGGAGCAACGCGCTGCCTTCCCGCCTGGTACGGAAGTCAACATTACCTCCAACCAGGCCGAGCAGATCCGGGAGATGGTGGGCAGCCTGGAGAACAACATCATCTCCGGGTTGCTGCTGGTGGTGGGTGTCTTGTTGTTCTTCCTCGGCGTGCGCACCGCGTCGTTCGTCGGCACGGCGATTCCCCTCTCCATGCTGTTGTCGTTCAGCGTGATCCGGTTCGTCGGGTTCTCGATGAACATGGTGGTGCTGTTTAGTCTCATCCTGGCACTGGGAATGCTGGTGGACAACGCGATCGTGGTCGTGGAGAACATCTATCGCTTCCGGGAGCACGAATACGATCGCAAGACCGCCGCGAAGATCGGGACGGGTGAGGTGGCCATGCCGATCATCGCGTCCACGGCGACCACGCTGGCGGCCTTCTTCCCGATGGTCTTTTGGCCCGGGATCGTGGGCGAGTTCATGAAGTACCTGCCCCTCACGTTGATCATGACGCTCACGTCGTCGCTGTTCGTGGCGCTGATCATCGTGCCGACACTGTGCTCGTTGTTCTTGGAGACGGAGGATGCGCCTCCCGTTTCGTTACCCAAGCCCACGAAGATGGCGTTGGGGGGCGCCGCCCTCTTCATCTTTGTGTTCGGCATGCTGGCGAATCCGATCCCGACGATACTGTTGGCGCTCACAGTCGCCATCCTGGGGGCGGGCTATCCGCTCTTCCTCCATCCCGTGGGGCACTGGTTCATGAATCAGGGGGTGCCGGCCCTCCTCCGGTACTACGAGCGGTTTCTCAGGTGGGCGCTGGGTCACCGCTGGCGCATCGTCGTGGGGATGGTGGGGGCGCTGGTGCTCTCCTTGATGGCCTTCGGCCGGTTCAACGCGGGCATCGAGTACTTCCCCGAGGACATTCCCCCCCAGAGCCTCTACGTGCAGGTGGAAGCGCCGGTGGGTACGCGGATCGAGGAGACGGATGCGATGGTGCAGACCATCGAGCGCGAACTCGCGGCGGTGCCGGGCCGGGTGGACTTCGAATCGGTCCTCTCCATTCTCGGCTCGCAGATCACCGGCAATGTCAGCGGCGGCGGCCAGGGTGGATCCCATCTCGCGTCCGTGGCCATCAACTTTCTTGATTTCCAGGATCGGGAATTCGATGCGTTCCAGGTGCTGGAAGACCTCCGGAGCACCGTGGGGACGAACATCGCCGGTGCGGATATCTCGGTGGAGAAGCCGGCGGAGGGCCCCAGCACCGGGCCGCCCATCAACCTGGAGATCGCCGGGGAGGACCCGGATCGGCTGAAGGAGTTGGGGGACGAGGCCGTCGAGATGCTGGAGAACTCCCGCGTCTTTGCCAAGCTGGACGGACTGGAGAGCGATCTGGCGGACGGCAGGCCGGAGTTGGTGGTGGAGGTCGATCGCGAGCGGGCGGCGCTGTACGGTCTCAACACGATGGACATCGGGTTCACCATCCGGAGTGCCATCAACGGGACGGAGGCGTCCAAGTATCGCGAGGGGAAGGACGAGTACGACATCACCGTGCGGCTCGCCGAAGCGTATCGCGGGGATCTCAATAACCTGGGTGACCTGAACGTGGTGGCCGAGGGGGGTCGGCAGGTGCCGCTCTCCTCGGTGGCGAGCTGGCATGTGGGCACGGCCTTCAGCGACGTCACCCGCAAGGATCTGGATCGGGTGGTGACGGTGTCTTCCGACGTGCGCGCCGACTACAACGCCAATGCCGTGTTGCAGGAGGTTCGGGAGACGCTCTCGGGATTCGAGATGCGACTGCCCCCAGGGTACCACATGGAGTTCACCGGGCAGCAGCAGGATCAAGCCGAGTCGCAGGCGTTTCTCCTGGGTGTGTTCGCGATGGCGGTGGTGCTGATGGCCTTCATTCTGGTGTCCCAGTTCGACTCGGTGTTCAAGCCGTTCATCATCCTCACGTCGGTGGTGTTCTCGACGATCGGCGTGTTGATCGGCCTCATCGTGTTCCGGATGCCGTTCGGGGTCATCATGACGGGCGTGGGAGTGATCAGCCTGGCCGGCGTGGTCGTGAACAACGCCATTGTGCTCATCGACTACATCGGGATTCTGCGGGAGCGGGACAAGATGACGGTAGGGGATGCGCTGGTGCGGGCGGGCCTCACCAGGTTCCGGCCGGTGATTCTCACGGCGATCACCACCGTGCTGGGGCTGGTTCCCCTGGCCATCGGACTCAACTTCGACTTCATCGGGCTCTACACGCGTATCTCGCCGGAGCTCTACTGGGGAGGAGACCAGGCGGCGTGGTGGGGTCCCATGGCGATTGCCGTCATCGCGGGACTCACGTTCGCCACGTTCCTGACGCTGATTCTCGTGCCGGTGATGTATTC
>JBDHHA010000173.1:0-8034 GCA_039589615.1 Gemmatimonadota bacterium | reverse complement strand
TACAGCGTGCCGCCTCCCAAAGTCCAGTAGATCGCCGGGGGAGCTTCGCGCTCGGGGCCGAAGTCCCTGATGTCCGACACCACGCCCACCACTTCGTACGTCTCCTCTCCACTGTACGAGGAGATAAAACGCCCTATCGCGTTGCCGCCTGGCAGGAGGGCGTCCACCAGCGCTTGGCTCACGACCACGACATCGGCACCCTGACGGTGATCGGCATCGACCAGCATCCGGCCGGCAACCAACTGGATGCCCAACGCCTGAAAGAACCCCGGCGTCGCGTTGCGAATCTCGATGACGGGACGCGGGTCCGGAACGGGCACGCCGACGATGGAGTACCACCCGTTGTTGCCACCCCGAAGGGGTGTGCGACTCGTGACGCCCGCGGCCTCCACGCCGGGAACGGTGGCGATGTCGGCGACCAACCGGTCGTAAAAGGCGGTGACCGAGGGGGTCTCCCCGTACTTCGCTTGGGGGAGGGCGAGGTTGAACGTCAGCACGCCGTCCTCCCGAACGCCCAGGTCCACCTGGCTCAGCCGCCACACGGAGTTGATGAGCAGGCCGGCCCCGGCGACGAGCATCACCGCAAGTGCCATTTCCACGATGACGAGGGTCTGTCGCAGGCGAGTCCCTCCGGCTGCGACTTTGCCGCCTTGCTTGAGGGCGGTATGGAGACGGTCGGGGTGCGCGCGAAGCGCGGGGATGATTGCCACGATGCATCCCGTGGCCAGCGACACGAGAGCGGCAAAAGCCAAGGCAATGCCACTGACGCCGATTTCCGCCGCCCGCGGAAATGATGTCCCGTAGAGTGCCACCAAGAGGTCGACCCCCCAGTAGGCGGCAACTGCGCCGAGGGCACCGCCGAGGAGTGCAATGAGCAAGCTCTCGCTGAGAAAGTGGCGGGCGAGACGGATCCGTCCAGCGCCCAACGCCGCGCGCAAGGCCAGCTCGCGTTGTCGCGTCTCCGATCGCGCGATCATGAGGTTGGCCACGTTCACGCACGCAATGAGAAGCACCAGCATCACGGCGCCGCCAAACAGGCGAAGGAGACGGGGACCGCGCTGGCCCACCATCCATTGGTGGAGGGGGAGTGCTGTCACCGTCCAGCCCTCGTTGGCCTCGGGGTACCGCTCCTCGAGGCCCGCAAACAGGGTCCGGAGCTCCTGCAATCCGGCTTCGGGTGAGACGCCGGCCTCGAGGCGCCCGAGGCCGTCGATGGACCGCATCCGGCGCCGTGCGAGTTGATTTTGCGAGAACACCAGCGGCGCCCACACCTGCGGGTTGCGGCGGGGGAACCGGAACGCGGGCGATGCAATCCCCACGATGGTGTGGGACACGGAGTTGAGGGTCACCGTCCGGCCGAGGATGTCGGGGTCGGCGTTGAAATCGCGGCGCCACAGGTTGTCGCTCAGGATGGCCACCGGGGTGGCACCGCCGAGCACGTCCTCGGGCAGAAACTCGCGACCCAACTGGGGAGGCATTCGCAGGAGGGAGAAGAACCCCGCCCCGACGCGCTGGCCCGCCAGGCGGCGGGGCGCTCGGTCTCCGGACAAGGTGGCCGACCAGGCGACATAGGGTACGAGATCCTCGAACAGCTCGACCTCTTCACGCATGTCGGCGAAGTTCAGCACCGACATGGACGACATGTTATAGGGCGACTGTCCCTTGCTCTGATCCGCAATCCGGAGCACCTCGTGGGCGTCCGGGATGGGCAGCGGGCGGAGCAGCGATGCGTAGATCACGCTGAAGATGGCGGTGTTGGCGCCGATTCCTAAGGCCAGCGTGGCGACCGCGATGAAGGTGTATCCGGGTTGGCGCTGCAGCGATCGGGACGCATATCGCAGGTCCTGCGCCACGGAGTCGAATACCGACGGCCGGCGCTGTCGGGAATGGTGTTGACGCTGGGGGCGCCGGACGATCCTGCTCAGCAGGTAGCCCCCGGCCATCACGACGGCCACGCGGATGTACCAGACATCCCTCAACCAGCCCGGGCGGAGACGCTCGTATTCCTCGTGGAGATCCCCCAGCATGCTCGCGCCCCGATCCCCGGGGGGAGCGCACCGCTTCAATAAGGAGTAGGCGAATCTCGGGGGTTGGTGGTCGCTCATCGGAGGACTTGCTCCAATCCGTCCCACAGCTCCATGAGGGCTTCCCGAGAGTCTCGGAGTGCGGTGATGCCTTGGCGGGTCACCGTGAACCGACGCCGCGGGTGGCCGCCCCGGACCGGCGTGTCCTCCTCCAGCTCCCAGCCGATGAATCCCTTTTGCTCCAGCCGATCGAGGGTTCGGTAGAGGGCCCCCCGCGACACCTTGCGGCCGGCTACCTCATTGAGCCGCTCCCGGAGGGGGAGGGCGTAGGGGTTGTCGTCGAGCTGCAGCAGGGTGAGGAGGACGAGCTGCTCGAATTCGCCGATGAACACGTTGGTGGGCACGGGCATATGTCTCCATTGTCGTCACCGATGTATACGATGGAGACATCGAAAGGTTTCAGCGGGTCTGGGCTACCGCCATCGCGCTCCAGATTGCCGCGGCGAGGACCACCACCATGCCGGCCAGGAGCACCGGGGATCCGAAGACCATCCCGGCGGCGGCCACCAAGAGGCCGAACACCCCCACGGCGAGGGGTGACCCGTTGCCGTGTTGGCGGGCGCCCACCCAGAGTCCCCAGACCGTTCCCCCCACGGCGACTGCGGAGACGGGCAGCCACGCTACGGAAGGCAGCGAGATGGAGGCCACGACGCCACCCACCATCTTGGCGAGGCCGGTGATGATGCCGGCGGCCAGGAGTACGAGGAAGATTACGGTCACGCCTCTATTGCCGGGGCACGTGGAACAGCAGCATTTGCATACCATGGGTCAGTCCTCCGTGGACGACGCATCGCCGTCTTCCGATTCGGTTTCGCTGGATGGCTCGGGGCCGGTACGGAATACTTCCCGGGCCTTTTCCTTGAGGTTCTCCTTGGCCGACTCGACGCCGCTGAGGGCGTCCTCCAGCTCGTTCAGCTCCCGGGCGTGGACCTTGAGGCCCTCCCGAATGAACAGGGCGGCGGCCTCGGACCGGCTCTTGAAGGCACCGGTTTCCACCCAGGCGTCCAGCTTCTTGGCGGTGTCTTCATCAACCCGGACCATGAGAACCTGGTCCCGCGGGGACTTCCCCATCTCCTTCAGGCTTTCCGACAGCCCGCCGGCCATGCAGAATACCTTGAAAGGAGAGGAATCCGTGTCCGGTCCGCAGCAATCGCCGTCCAGAGCGATCCCGAGGTCCCCCAGTTCTTCCCGGAGGTGCTCCAAGATCTTGGACAAGTTGATCTCTGTCATGACACTGTCCTTGTGATGGCTTTCGCCGTTACAACTATAGCGTAATATAATTACGCATTACTCTCCCGCAAGTTTCGAAACTTCCCACAACTATGGTCGTATGGCATATATATCAACAGACCATAGTCCGGAGACCCACATGTCCCGCCCCGAAACCGCCAGCGAATCCGTCCAGGGGGCACTTCCCCTCAAGCCCGCCGACTACTTCATCCTCTTCGTGCTCAGGGACGGGGAGCGACACGGGTATTGGATGGCCAAGGAAATCGAGCGGCTCACCGAGGGGCAGGTGCGCCTCGAGGCGGGCAATCTCTACCGGTCGCTCCGGCGGATGATGAAGAGTGGATGGGTGCGCCAAGCGGACCGGCGCCCGGCGGTGGAGAGTGACGACGAGCGGCGGCGCTACTACGGCGTCACCGAATTGGGCCAGCGGATCGTCCGCGCCGAGGTCGAGCGCATGCGGGCCGTGGTGGCGATGGCCGAAGCCCGATCCCCGTCGAGTCCGGAGGGTCGATGAGCGCCTCGCCCCCGAACGTTCCCGGCCTGCGCTCCTTCGAGGCCTTGTACCGCCGCCTCGTGTGGCTGTACCCCGCCGGCTTCCGCCGCACCCACGGCACCGAGGCCATCGAGTTCTTCCGGGACCGCTACCGTACCGCCTTCCGGCAGCGCGGGTGGCCCGGCGCTCTGGCGGCCGCGCTCCGAGGATATCGCGATCTCATCGTCTCGGCACTTCTCGCCCGCTGGGACGAGCGGCCGTTCCGGCGGAGCGGTTTTCCCGGCCGGTCGAACCGGGAGTTGGTGGGGGCGATCGCCCGCGACAGCGTCTATGCCGTGCGCACGCTATGGCGCGCGCCGGGGTTTGCCGTCATTGCCGTGGCGACGCTGGCGCTGGGGATCGGCGCCAACACGGCCATCTTCAGCGTGGTGAACGGCGTGCTGCTCCGGCCATTGCCGTATCCCGAGCCGGATCGCCTCGTGAACGTGTGGCAGATCAATCACGAGTGGCTCGATTCACCCGACCCCCGGTTCCGGAACCTGGGTGCGAAGTTCCCGGTATCGGCCGCCGTCACCTGGGACTGGGTGGAACGGGCCGCCGCGCTGGAGAGTGTGGGCGCATACAACACGAACCGGCCCGCCATGGACTTCGGCGACCGGGTCGAGCAGATGTGGACGGCCGAAGTCACGTCCGGCGTGTTCGATGCGCTGGCCGTTCCGCCCCACCTGGGGCGGGTGCTCGTCGCTGACGACGACCGGGTCGGGGCCGAGTTGACGGCGGTCTTGAGCTACGGTTTCTGGCAACGTCAGTTCGGCGGTGATTCCGCTGTGATCGGCCAGACCGTGACCCTCGACGGGGACGCCTTCGCCATCGTGGGTGTCATGCCGGAAGGGTTCTACTTCCCCGACCCCAGTGCACAGGTCTGGACGACACTGGACGACGAGGCCAAGCAGCGTCCCCGGGACTGGCAGTTCCTCCAGGCCGTCGGGCGAATGCGGCCCGGGCTGTCTGTGGAAACGGCTCAGTTGGAAATGGAGGCGATGAACGCCCAGCTCACGGAGGACACGGCAGGAGACCACAAGTTCGGCGTCCGATTGATTCCGCGCACCACCGAGGTCGTGGGTAACGTGCAACGGGCCCTCCTGGTGCTGATTGGTGCGGTGGGGCTCGTGCTGTTGATCGCGTGCGCCAACATCGCCAATCTGTTGCTCGTTCGAGCGACGGCGCGACGGAGGGAGCTTGCCGTGCGAGCGGCGCTCGGCGCGTCCCGTGGGCGCGTGATGGGGCAACTGCTGACCGAGAGCCTCGTCATTGGGCTCTTGGGGGGCTTGGTGGGCTTGGGGTTGGCCGTTGCGACGTTCAAGCCCTTGCTGGCGTTCCTGCCGTCCAGCCTGCCACGCACCGACGAGATCTTCCTCGACCAACGCGTGCTGCTCTTCTCGCTCGCGGCCTCGCTCGCTACTGGTCTCCTCGTTGGGGTCCTTCCGGCACTCAGCGTGTCCCGCACCGGCATCACCGACGTGCTGCGGGAAGGGGGTCGTGGCTTCACCGCCAGCGGGGGACGTCGGAGCGCCCACAGTCTTCTCGTTTCGTCGGAGATCGCCCTGGCGTTTGCGCTCCTGGTGGGGTCCGGTCTGTTGGTAAAGAGCTTCGTCCGTCTCACGAGCATCGAGCGAGGGTTCGATGCAACGAACGTCGCGATGGCGTTCGTGACGCTGCGGGGGGAACGGTATGGTGACGAGCAGACCCGCACCACATTCCTGACGTCCTTCGAGGAACGCCTGGCCGCCCTGCCCGGAGCGCTGAGTGTCGGCTTTGCAGACAACATGCCCTTTGGGGGCGGCACGAGCTCCACCACCATGACGGTGGAGACCCTCTCCGGGCCCCAGGAGATCAATCTCCAGTACAGCGCCGTGAGTGCGGATTTCTTCGACGCGCTCGGCATTCCGTTGCTTGCCGGGCGGCGGTTCTCAGGTGCTGACCGTGCCGGGGCACCTCCGGTGGTCGTCATTAGTGAAGGCGCCGCACGGGAGATGTGGCCCGACGGGGACCCGGTGGGGAAGAGGATGAGACGCGGCTCCCTGGATGGGGAGGGTGAATGGAAGACGATCGTCGGAGTCGTCGCCGACACGCGGCATCGCCGGTTGGACATCGAGCCGCGACCCAAGTTCTACGAGCCGGTCCACCAGGTGCGACGCACGGCGTACATCGCCGTGGTGAAGACGCAGGGGGACCCCAATGCAGTGGGCAGCGAGGCCAGGAGCATTCTCAACGAGTTGGATCCCGCCATTCCGGTGCCGCGGATTGCGACCCTGGAGCAACAGATCGCGAACACTGTGGCCATGCCGCGGTTCCGGACGCTCCTCATCACGATGCTCGCAGCGCTGGCGGGGTTGCTGGCGGTGGTGGGGATCTATGGGGTCATGGCATACGCCACAGCGCAACGCACGTCGGAGATCGGCGTGCGCATCGCCCTGGGAGCCCGCGCAAGCGATGTGGTGGGTGACGTGCTAAAGCGCGGCGCCGTGCTGGCCGGAATTGGACTGGCCGTCGGTGCGGCGATCGCCTTTGCGGCGGTACGGGTGCTGGACAACCTGCTGTACCAAACGAACACACACGATCCGGCGATGTTCGTCGGGGCGGGAATCGTGTTGGGCGTTGCCGCACTGGTGGCGAGCTACGTGCCCGCGCGGCGGGCCACCCGGGTGGATCCGGTGGAGGCGCTGCGGACGGAGTGACCTCTGCCAGGTAGTTGATGAAGGAGCGTTCACCTAGAGCGACCGAGCCTCCTCGGAATGTCCCCAGACATCTAAGTCATTGAAAAGGTTGGAGTTAATCCTTATCATAGAGCCGGCCGGACGGTGGCTCGTCCAAAACTCTCCTCCAGACTGGGTGCATTGGCATGCGACGATTCCGAGATGTCATAGACAGCGTCATGACGTATGCGGGGGTCATGTTCGTCTTGGTCACGATCCTCTACACGGGGGCTTCCTCTGGCCAGGTCCTCCTGGTGCTTGCCGGCCTCGTCATGGTGCAACTGGGGGTGTGGAGGGTGGCCGGGGCCCTACTCCCGAGTACCAGAACCAACCAGGCCCTGCGGGATGCAGTCACCGAATTCCTCGTCTCGGTGAGGGAGCTCTACCGGCTGGCCAACGGCCAGCAACGCGCCATGTTCGATGCGACGGCCGAAAACCTCAAGGGTCAAACCGACACGGTCATCGAGGCGGCAAGGCGCGACTTCAAGACAGAGACGACCTGACCGCCCGTCCCCCACTCAGGGCAAGCCTTATCGTCCAAGAGGATCGAGGAATGAAACGCAGGGATTTCGTGAAGACGGGCGTCGCCGCGGGCGCAGGGCTCGTCGCGGCTTCGACGGCAACCACACCGGTCGCCGGCAGGGTGCCCCAGCAGCATCGGTTCAACCTGAAATACGCGCCGCACTTCGGCATGTTCAGAGAGCACGCCGGGAGCGATTTCGTGGACCAGATCGATTTCATGGCCGACCAGGGGTTCACGGCGTTCGAGGACAACAGCATGCGGGAACGCCCCGTGGCCGATCAGGAGCGCATCGCGCGAGCCCTCGAGCGTCACGACATGCAGATGGGCGTGTTCGTGGCCAACGGCAACGGGTTCGGCCAGCCGAGCTTCTCCAAGGGCGATCCAGATATGCGGGCGGAGTTTCTCCGGGATTGTCGCACGTCGGTGGATGTGGCGAGGCGGGTCAACGCCACGTGGATGACCGTCGTGATGGGCGATCTTTATGACCGCCTCGAGATGGACTATCAGACCGCCAACGCCATCGAGAGCCTGAGGCGCGCGGCGGAGATCTTCGAGCCCCACGGTTTGGTGATGGTGTTGGAACCCCTCAACCCGTGGACCAACCACCCCGGCATGTTTCTGTCGAAGATCCCCCAGGCCTACATGATCTGCCAAGCCGTGGACAGCCCCTCGTGCAAGATTCTCTTCGACATCTACCACCAGCAGATCACCGAGGGAAACCTGATCCCCAATATGGACATGGCGTGGGAAGAGATCGCCTACTTCCAGATTGGGGACAATCCCGGACGGGACGAGCCCACCACCGGCGAGATCAACTACAAGAACGTCTTCAAGCACATCTACGAGAAGGGGTATCAGGGCGTCCTGGGGATGGAGCACGGGAACTCGCGTCCCGGACGGGAAGGGGAGCAGGCGGTGATCGACGCGTACGTCGCCGTCGATGATTTT
>JBDHHA010000172.1:0-8039 GCA_039589615.1 Gemmatimonadota bacterium | reverse complement strand
AAAAGTAGAGTACAGTGGGACGATTCCGCACCAGTCTCCGCCCGTTAGTAATCCCGTAAGATAAAAAGAGACCTTAACTTAGGAGCCTTCGGCTCCGAAGTCAATCGAGGCGCCCAGCGTCAATGGTCCACGACAACCGGAGGCCGATCCGGTCAGAAGGCGACACTCAGCGACCATTCCAGCCCGGCCCCCAACCCCATCCCGCCTCTGTCCACGACGCGCGTACGGAGGGTTGCGGTCCTGGACGGAGTCGATAGACGCCCGGAAATGAATGCGTCCAGGGCGCTCACCAGATGATTGGCCAGAAGAACCCCCAAGGCCGTGGATCCCCTCTGGAAGGCATCGTTGCTCCGATTCACGGCCTGTCTGAACAGGTCGTGCTCCAACGCCGCACCCCGCCACGTCCAGAGAAAGTTGGGTCCCACCGCGCGGCTGCGATAGAACTCGATGGCCTGGAGGTACTCAGGGGACGTGGGGTCCGGGATCACGCCGGGATCGGAGAAGAAATTCCGCCGTGCCAGCGCCCAGATGCTCCCGTTGAAGGTGCTCTCGTCCGTCGGCGGCTGGAGACCGGGCCGGGAATCGGCGTCAAACGGTCCGCTGGCGACGAACTCCTCCATCGTCTCGAAGTACTGAAACGCGGTGTCGGCGATCACGGGACCGAAGGGAGCCCGCGCGACGTCGAACGCCAGGTCGTGGAACGTGTCGCTGTGATATCTCCCGGTGCTCTGGGCCGTGACGTACGCTGCGACGAGGACGGCTTCGGCAAAGAGGTACACGACCCCCCGATTCGCTCCCGTCAGCAGCTGGCCGCTCCCCGGCACCAGCAGTGACGCAACCGGCGGCAACCACGGCGGGTGCCGCTCCGGCATCTCGCCCTGCCCCACGTCAAACAGGACGGACGGTGCCTCCCGGATCGGGATGGCCTGACACACGGCGTGCGTCGGACCCACCGATGCTCCCAGGGCCGCCACCGCGACGGCCACGAACCTTCCTCTTCGCGTCGGCATGCTGAGGAAATTAACGGAAACAGCGGTGTCAGATACCCGCTCGGAGACTGATGTAGACCGGCTCGTCGAAATTGGCCGAATCGTAGAACACCCGAGAGAAATCCACGGAGAACCGGCCAAGCTTGACCCCCAACCCCACCGCCGGCCCGCTGGCCTCGGAATCCACAAACGCGTACCCTGTGCGGAGCCGGATCAGATCGCCGTACCCCAACTCCACCCCAACACGTGCCTGCGGATTGTCGAACTCACCCCAGTCGTTCTCGAGGTCGACGAGGAACCTGGCGTCGAGCGGCTGTGCGTCGGGCGACGTTCGAGGAAGGACCAGACGATACACGACGCCGAAATCCAGTTTGGTGGGCATGGGATCGGCCTGGTCCCGGTCCTCCAGCTGAAGATCAAACCCGGCGTGCCTCACGGCCACGCCGAATCGCACCGGCGAGGTGGACTTCCCATACTGCACGCCCACGTCCACGCCGTGGGTCGTTCCCACGACCGACGGGAAGAGCGCACAATCGCCGGAGCAATCCTGCCGGAATTGGACGAGCTTGTAGTTCACCCCGAAGGCGAAACCGTCGAAGACCTCCGTGGCGAAGGAGGCGAGGAGCTGGACGTTCTTGGGTGAGAACTTGCCCGATACCGGTCCGCCCGGAATGGTGATCACGTCCTGCGAACCGTAATCCACCAGGTAGGCCGAAACCCCCAGGACCCCCACACCCCTCGGGGCGAAATACGCCGACAGCGCCGTATTGTCCGAGATGAACGTGGCGGCATGGTGCGCTGCAACCTCGGTGCCCGAGAGCCACGCCAGCCCCGCGGGGTTCCAGAACGCCGACTCGCTGGTGCCGCCGTCCGCCACCGCGGCTTGCCCCAACGCCGCCGCACGTCCCCCAACGGGCACCAGGAGGAACGCAGCACCGCCCAACTCCGCCTCGCTCGCCTCCTGGGCGCGGCCCGGAGTGGCCGAAACGAATAATCCGATGGCCACGGCGCCCCAAAATCCTCTCGTCAACATCATGCGCTTTCTCCCGGTGGTGCAGAGAACCCGAACCGTGCCAACATGTCAGGTTTGGAACGCCACTTGGACAGCTTCTTCACCCACAAGTCCAAATACACCCGCTGCCCAAAGAGTTCCTCGATCTTGCGGCGGGCGTCGCCCCCCAACGCTTTGATGGTTCTGCCGTTTTTTCCGATCACCATGCGCCTCTGGGTCTCCCGCTCCACGTAGATGGTGACGCGAATATAGAGGGGATCGCTTCCCTCCCGAAACTCGTCCACCTCCGCCGCCAGGGAATACGGCAGCTCTTGCCCGAGATGCTCGAACGCGGCTTCCCGAACGAATTCCGTGACGAAGAAGCGCTGTGGTTGGGTGCTGAGGTCGTCGGGGTCGTAGAGAAGCTCCCTGACGGGAACCTGGCCTCCGCACCACTCGAGGAGCGGCCCCAGGCCGGTGCCGGCCTGGGCCGACACCCAGAAGACAGGGGGGGCCGCCGGTGCCGGCGCCGGGAACCGGTCCGCCATGGTCCGGACCACCGCCACCGGTTGCTCGATCATCTCCAACTCGGGAACCAGAGACTCCAGGGGCTCCGGATCCCCGGCATCTCCTGGGTGCAAATAGAGGATCGCGTCCGACCGCCGGACCCAGGACACGGCTGCGGCCCGCATCGCCTCCTGCAACAGGTACGTGGGATCCATCAATCCCGGCTGATCCACGAAGACGAGCTGCGTGTCCTCGCGGTTGACGATACCCACCACCGGGAGGCGGGTCGCCTGGGGTTTGGGGCTGGTGATGGCCAGCTTCTGCCCCACCAGGGCGTTGAGCAAGGTGGACTTCCCCACGTTGGGCTTCCCCACGATGGCCACGGTCCCGGAGCGCTGGTCTGGCATGGGGACATTGTAGAGGGGTGCCCACCCCTGGGGAAAGGGCGGCCCCGGTGGCCCCTCCCGGCGCTGTGAGCGCCATTACTGACTTTGGCCCCCACCCAAACCATAATGTGTGCACAGGTCGGCTTGGGGTCGGGAGCCCCTAACCGTCTATGTATCAGCAGGATACGTTGCAATTGCCCCGGTGGTGAGCTACACTGCCCGGGGAAATTGGCGGCTCCGGAGAACACCTGCGGGCCCGGCCGTGCCTTGGGTGGTGTTTCATCGCCCGAGAGACGGAGGGTTTGTGGTGTTTCCTGCCGTGTGTGTTCTAACGCTGGCGGGCGCTCACGTGAAGGGGCCCTCGCCCGGCCGGGAGTAGAGCGTCTCAACTTTCATGTCGACGGCCCAAGAGAGAACCAAATCCAATCGAATTGGCACCCGGGACGCCCCTTCGGGGCGTGGGGTGTTCTCACCGGCCTGGGTGCGGTCCGTGGGCTCCCAGGTCTGGCGCTATCGCAAGCGGCCCCGCGAGGGGCTCTGGGCCATCGGGTTCACCATGATCGAGATGCTCATCGTCCTGGCGATCGTCGGAACGCTGCTCGCCATCGCACTCCCCATGCTCCAGGCCGCCGTGGACTCCGCACGGGTGGCCCGGGCCATCGGTGACATCGGCGCCGTCCAGATCGACATCGCCTCCTACGAAGCCGGGGGCAACGGTCTCCCCGAGACCCTCGCCGACATCGGCCGCGGCAACATGGTGGATCCCTGGGGGAATGCGTATCGATACCTCAACTTCCACATAGGCGAGGGGGGTGGGAAGAAAGGCGAAGAAGGTCCACCCAAGGGAGCCCGCAAAGACCGTTTCCTCGTTCCCATCAATTCCACCTACGATCTCTACAGCGTCGGGAAGGACGGCAAGACCGTGGCTGCCCTCACCGCCAAGGCCAGCAAGGACGACATCGTGCGGGCCAACGACGGCGGATTCATCGGCCTGGCCGTGAAGTATTAAGTTGGTGGCGCCATGAAGATGGACTGGAGCTTTCTCAAAACCCGCGTCGCCCGACGCATCTTCTTGCTGTTCTTCGTGTGCGCCCTGGTGCCGATCCTCATCGCCGCAGGGTACTCCTACTGGCGGGTCAGCCGAGAGCTGAACGAGCAAAGTCGGGAACGGGTGACCCAGACCCTGCGGGCCACCGACGGCGCCATCTTCGAGCGGCTGCTTTTCCTGAACGCCCAACTCGACGGCTTGGCCGCAACCCTGCCGGACCGGCCGGATCTTCGAGGACCGCTTGGCCCCGAAGACGTCGACACCCTGTTGACACGCAGATTCATCGGGGGCGGCGTCATGTCCAACAGCGGCCTCCTGCCCCCCTTGTTCGGCACCCTGGCGACGCCACCGCCCGTGACCGAAGCCGACCGCCGGTTCATGGGCTCGGGCAGGCCCCTCCTGACCACCTCCGGGGACTCAACCAATCCCCTGATCTTCATGGGCCGTCTGGTCATCCCCGAGATCCCCAATGGGGCCATCCTCTGGGGTCAGCTGTCCCCGATCTACCTGTTCGCCGCCGGCGAGGATCACCCGGCGCTGCCCGCCGACATGGAGATCTGCGTCTTCGATCATGCCGACCGGCCGCTGTACTGCCCCGTCGAACACGCCGCGCCCCTTGGTGAGCAGCTGACCGTGACAACCGCGGCAAGAGCCACCACGCCCGAGGACCGGGGAGAATTCGGGTGGGGTGACGCCGGCGAGGAGTATGCCGCCGGATACAAAACGATCTTCCTGAGAACACAATACGGCTCCGAGGGTTGGATCCTCGTCCTCAGCGAATCGAAGGACACGGTCCTGCAGCCGATGAGCGAGTTCCGGAAGAGCTTTCCCTTTGCCATCCTGCTGGTCGTACTCGTCGTACTCGCCGTGAGCAACTTCCAGATCAAGAAGAGCATGGACCCGCTGCTCAGCTTGCGGGACGGGACAAGGCGTATCGCCAAGCGGGACTTCGACACTCCCGTTGAAGTCACCAGCGGCGACGAGTTCGAGGATCTCGCCACGTCGTTCAATTCCATGGCGGGGCGGCTGCGAAGCCAGTTCAACACGCTGACCGCCCTCAACGAGATCGACCACGTGGTGCTCTCTGCCCAAGACATCGATGAGATCATCGATACGGTGCTCTCGGGAACGCGTCGCGTGCTGCCGTGCGATGGATTGAGCGTGAGCGTGCTCTCCGGTACCGGAGCACGGGCCAAATGGCGCCTCGTGGCCGTGGCCTCCAGGGACGACGAACAGATTCGCCACGACATCGAGATCAGCGATGAGGAAGAAGTCGAGCTGCGGGCAAATCAAAACCACCTCGTTGTACAAGGGGGCCCCGGGTCCAGGAGCTACCTCGTCATCTCGCCTTTCACCACCGGCGGCATCAGCTCGTTCCTGGTGTTGCCCATCTTCCTCAAGGGTGATCTTTCGGCGGTCATCGCCCTCGGGTACGTGTCACGGCCGGCCTTCGGCGAGGACGACCTCAATCAGGCGCGTCAGATGGCGGACCAGGTGGCCGTCGCGCTGTCCAACACGCGGCTCATCGATGAGCTGGACGCCTTGAACGTGGGCGCCCTCACGGCCCTGGCCCGAACCATCGACGCCAAGTCCCCGTGGACCGCCGGTCACTCGGAGCGGGTGACTACCACGTCCCTCAAGGTCGCACGCCAGATGGGCTTGGGGGACGACGAACTCGAACGGATCAACCGCGGCGGCTTGCTGCACGACATCGGAAAGATCGGAATTCCTGCAGACATCCTCGACAAACCCGCCGCGCTCAACGAGGAAGAGATGCAGGTGATGCGGGATCACGTCACCGTGGGAGCCCGGATCCTCGAGCCCATTGCCGCCTACGCCGACGTCATCCCCATCGTCTTGCGACATCACGAGCGGTGGGACGGCTCCGGCTATCCCGACGGGCTCGCCGGGGAGAACATCGACTTCCTCGCGCGCCTCTTGGCCGCCGGCGACGTGTACGACGCACTCACGTCGCACCGACCGTATCGGACGGGCATGCCTCACGCCGAAGCGGTGGGATGGGTCGCCGAGCAATCGGGAACCCACTTCGATCCAAAGGTGGTCACAGCCTTCCTCGACGTGATGGCGGACCCGAATGAGACGGCCGCCGATGCGGCGTCGCCGGTGTATCGTCCGGCGGTTTCCCTTTCCGAGCCCGGTAGATAAAGCGAGCGGGACATGACCGACGAAGAGCGAGACCCACCGTCTGAGAACGGCCCGGAAGACCGGGAACAGAAGCCGGCCCCGGCCGAGGACGAGCTGCGATCCCTCGTCAGGGAAATCGTCAGTGAGGAGAGGTCGCGCCCCCCGCGTCAGGAGACCGCCAACGCTCGAGAGCTCCTCCACGACCTCCCGAAGAACCCGGACGTGGACGAGCCGAAGGATCCGGATCACGATCCATTGGCAGATCTGCGCGGGATCCTTCCGAAGACCGAGCAGGAACTCCGCGCCCTCGTGCGGGAAATCGTCGGGGAGGTACTACAGGACGTCGAGGCCGTGCGGCGCGCCGCGGATGAGCCGGTGGAAATCGTGGCCATCCCACGCATGTTGGTGCCGCGGATCCATCTCACCCGGAAGCAATGGGCCTGGACCCTGGGGACGCTGGCGGTGCTGATCGGCGCTCCCGTTGCCTGGATCAAATGGCCCCGCACCGTGGACATTCCCGACGGCGCCGTGGGCCTCTGGACCACCGTCTCGCCGCGCTACGCAGATCGGTCGTTTCGTATCGACAAGGGCTTCCTCACCATCCATGTCAGCTCCCAGGATTCCACCTTCCATCCGATCGTTCGCGTCGAAGCCAGCGAGGATCAGGAGGAAGACGCGACTCGGTTCACGGTGTTCTACGAACACTATCGGGACGTATACGAATTCAACTTCCTGTATGACGAAGTCCCCGACACGACAATCAAGTTCGTGAATCAGCGAGAGATGGTCTGGAGAAAGCAATCGCTCTGAGCACGAGCGATCTTGCTTTGGCCTAAGAGCTAGGCTCCTGCGGGGGGGGCGGCGGGTCGGCGGCGCTCGACAATCCTCCGAACCGCGTCTATCAACTCGTTGCTCGGGGTGGGCTTTCCCAGAAACGGCTGTCCGGTCTGCTTGAGGAATTTCCTCGTCTTCGGTTCGTCGGCGTGGCCGGTGACAAACACCACCCGGCTGGCCATCTGGGGAACGATCTCCTCCAACTGCTCGAAGAAACCGGTGCCGTCGAGCATGGGCATGTCCACGTCACACAGGATCGCATCGACGTCGGAGTTCTGGAGGTGGTCGAAGGCCTCCATCCCATTCCCCGCCGCCAGGACAGTGAATCCACCCAGCTCGAGCAGCTTGGTATGACTCCGGAGGACGGCGGGATCGTCGTCGACGACAAGCACAGGCATGCGCCGAATCTATGCCGGATCCAACCCAGGAAACAGTGTCCGAGGTCACACTATTCGAAAGCGGTCCTGCCGGACCCTCACCCCAGGATCTCTGTTGGTACGGAGAACCCTACGAAGGGTGGGGAACCACTGGGGCACAGGCAAAAAAAGAAGCCCGGCTCCATGTGGAGCCGGGCTTCGTATGTGAGGCTGGCGACGGCCTACTCTCCCACCCCCTTACAAGGGCAGTACCATCGGCGCTGAGAGGCTTAACGGCCGTGTTCGGGATGGGAACGGGTGTGGCCCTCTCGCGCTAGCCACCAGCCATCTTCTGGTGTCCTGAAAAATCAAATGATGAATCCGTGGATGGTGCATCAAGACTGCCGGGAGCGGACCGAAGTCCGCTCCCAAAGAAGAGAGATCAAGCTTCACGGGCGATTAGTACGGCTCGGCTGAAGCGCTTACACGCCTTACACCTGCCGCCTATCAACGTGGTAGTCTCCCACGGCCCTTCAGGGACCTTAAGGTCCAGGAGTGTTCATCTTGGGACAGGTTTCCCACTTAGATGCTTTCAGCGGTTATCCCTACCGGACGTCGCTAACCGGCGCTGCCACTGGCGTGACAACCGGGACACGAGCGGTCCGTCCGACCCGGTCCTCTCGTACTAGGGTCGGCCTCCCTCAACACTCCAACGCCCACGACGGATACAGACCGAACTGTCTCACGACGTTCTGAACCCAGCTCGCGTACCGCTTTAACCGG